>JAEUNH010000245.1 GCA_016791205.1 Rhodocyclaceae bacterium
GCGCTACTTCCAGGCGGCGGACAAGTACACGGCGGTGATGACCGCCTCGGGCGAGCTGCTGATCCGCACGCCGATCAAGGAGCTGGCCGAGCAGCTCGACCCGGAGACCTTCTGGCAGGTGCACCGCGGCACCATCGTCAACGCCCAGTTCGTCACGGCGGCGCGCCACGACGGCAGTGGTCGCGTGCTGCTCAGCCTGCGCGACCGGCCGGAGACGGTCGTGGCGAGCCGCGCCTACGCGCACCTGTTCAGGCAGATGTAGCGAGGATCGCGGAGGCCAGATTCTTCAGGCCGGCGGGCGACAGGTCGTCGGTGGCGAAGCGCGGCGCCTCGGCGAAGTGGACGTAGTTCCTGCCCTGGGAGCGCCGGTAGAGCGGGTCGTAGTGTTTCTCGAGCAGTTCCGCCACCAGCCCCGGCCAGTCGCGCGCGTCGATGAGCGCCTGCCAGTGCGCCAGTGTCTCGCCACTCTGCAGCTCGCGCAGACAGTCGAGTTTTTCCTTCAGGCTGGCCGGATCGGCGAGGAAGTGGTCGTAGTCGCCGATGAGGAAGGCGACGCGCGCGGCGTCGCTGGCCTCGATCACGAGGCAGGGGCTGGCGCGCATGGTCTCCAGCAGCGCGTCGGGCACCTGCAGCCGGCCGATCCTGCGGCTTTCCGCCTCGACAAAGACCGGCCGTGAAAAAGTCAGTCCCTGCAGCACGGCGAGCAGGCGGCTCTCGAACATCTTCTGCGAAGGCTGCGGCATATCAGCCCCCCCCCGAAAACCTCGCTGCGCTCGGTTCTCCCCCCCAGGGGGGCCAAGAAACTCTTGGGGCGGCCCGGCGAGTTTCTTGCCGGGCAATCCGCCCAGCACCGAGCCCTTGTGGGCGGCGAGCGCCTCGAGGTCGAGCACCTGGGCGCCCTGCGCGGAGAGGGCTTCGAGCAGGCGGCTCTTGCCGCTGCCGGTGGCGCCGGTGACGACGCGGAGGGAAAAACGGCGCGGCAGTTCGGCAAGTTCGGCGACGACGTGGCGGCGCCAGGACTTGTAGCCGCCCTCGAGGGTGCAGGCCGGCCAGCCGATCTGGCGCAGCACGTGGCCCATGGCGCCGCTCCGCTTGCCGCCGCGCCAGCAATAGACCAGCGGCCGCCACTCGCGCGGCCGCTCGAGAAAGCGCGTCTCGATGTGCTCGGCGATGTGGCGGGCGACCAGGGCCGCCCCCAGCTTCTTGGCGGCGAAGGGCGAGTCCTGCTTGTAGAGGGTGCCGACGCGGGCGCGTTCCTCGTCGGAGAGCACCGGGCAATTGACCGCGCCGGGGATGTGGTCATCGGCGAACTCGGTGGGCGAGCGCACGTCGATGATCTCGTCAAATTCGCCCAGCTGTGTTACGTTCGCAACGCTTGTAGATTTCATTCTTGTCATGGACATCAAACTCACCCAATTCTCCCACGGCGGCGGCTGCGGCTGCAAAATCGCGCCGGCGGTGCTGACCGAGCTGCTCGCCGACACGCCGCTGCGGCAGATGCCGAAGGAGCTCATCGTCGGCACCGAGACCGCCGACGATGCGGCGGTCTACAAGCTCAACGACGAGCAGGCCATCGTCGCCACCACGGACTTCTTCACGCCGATCGTGGACGATCCCTACGACTTCGGCCGCATCGCCGCCACCAACGCCATCTCCGACATCTATGCCATGGGCGGGCGGCCGATCATGGCCCTGGCGGTGGTCGGCATGCCGCTCGACAAGCTGCCCCTGGAAGTGATCCGCCGCATCCTCGCCGGCGGCGAGTCGGTCTGCGCCGCGGCCGGCATCCCCATCGCCGGCGGCCATTCCATCGATGTGCTGGAGCCGATCTACGGCCTGGTGGCGCTCGGCCTGGTGCATCCGAAACGCGTCAAGCGCAACAGCGGCGCCCGGGCCGGCGACGTGCTGATCCTCGGCAAGCCCCTCGGCGTCGGCATCCTCTCCGCGGCCCTGAAGAAGGGCCTGCTCACGCCCGAAGGCTATGCCACCATGGTTCGCCACACGACGCAGCTCAACACGCCCGGCACGCGCCTGGCGGAGCTCGACGGCGTGCATGCCCTGACCGACGTCACCGGCTTCGGCCTGGCCGGCCACCTGCTGGAGATCTGCCGCGGCTCGAAGCTGTCCGCCGCACTGCGCTTCGCCGACCTGCCGCTGATCCCCGAGGCGGTCGGTTTCGTCAAGGAAGGCATTGCCACCGGCGCCTCGACCCGCAACTGGAACGGCTACGGCGCCGAGGTGATCCTCCCTCCCGGCGCGCCGGATTGGCAGCAGAAGATTCTCACCGACCCGCAGACCAGCGGCGGCCTGCTGATCGCCTGCGCTCCCGAGACGGCTGCCGAGGTGCTGGCCGAGCTGCACGGCGCCGGTTTTGCCGAGGCGCGCGCCATCGGCCGGCTGGAGGCGGGTGCGCCCGGACTCGCCGTCACTTGAGCAGCGGGCGCAAGGACTTCCAGACGTTGTCGAGGATGATCGGCTGGGCCGCGGCGACCGGATGGATGTTGTCGGGCTGGAACAGCTCGCGCCGCTCCGCCACCCCTTCGAGCAGGAAGGGCACCAGCGCCGCCTTGTGGCGGCGCGCCAGTTCGGCGTAGCTGCGCTCGAAGGCCTGGATGTAATCGGGGCCGTAGTTGGGCGGCAGCCGCATGCCGGCCAGCACGACGCGGGCCTTGCGCGCCTGGGCGGCATCGAGCATGGCCTCCAGGTTGTCGCGCAGGGCCGCCACCGGCAGGCCGCGCAGGCCGTCGTTGCCGCCCAGGGCGATGATGACGATGTCCGGCTTGGCCCGGTCGAGGGCGGCGCCGAGGCGGCTGCGCCCGCCCGCCGTGGTGTCGCCGCTGATGCTGGCATTGACGACGCTATAATCCAGGCGCTCCGCGCGCAGGCGCCGCTCCAGCAGCGCCGGCCAGGACTGGCCCTGGGCCAGGCCGTAGCCGGCCGAGAGGCTGTCGCCGACGACGAGGATGCTGCCCGCCGCCTGGGCGGCGAACGAGAACAGAAAAATGAATCCCGCAGAGATGAACTTCATTGACGCAACGGCCCCCATGATCGAAGCCATCGGACTGGGCAAGGAAGTGCCCAGCGGCGACGGCCGGCTGGTGATTCTGCACGAGATTTCCTTCAAGGTCATGGCCGGCGAGGCGGTGGCCATCGTCGGCGCCTCGGGCTCGGGCAAATCGACGCTGCTTGGACTGCTGGCCGGCCTCGACGTTCCGACCCGGGGCCGGGTGCGACTGGCCGGGCAGGATCTGTTCGGCTTGAACGAGGATGCACGCGCCTCCCTGCGCGGCGCCATGCTGGGCTTCGTCTTCCAGTCCTTCCAGCTGCTGCCGGCGCTCAGCGCCCTGGAAAACGTCATGCTGCCTCTGGAACTGGCCGGCCGCAGCGGGGCGCGCGCCGACGCCGAGCAGATGCTCTCGCGCGTCGGCCTGGCGCAGCGACTCGGTCATTATCCGAAGCATCTTTCCGGCGGCGAGCAGCAGCGCGTCGCCATCGCCCGGGCCTTCGCGGCCAGGCCGGGGCTGCTGCTGGCCGACGAGCCGACCGGCAACCTCGATGCCGCCACCGGCGCGGCGATCATCGACCTGATGTTCGCCATCAACGCCGAGCAGGGGACGACGCTGGTGCTGGTGACCCACGACGAGGCCATCGCCCGGCGCTGCAGCCGGGTGCTGAAGCTGAAGAGCGGGGAACTGGCTACCTGACCAGGCGGGCGCAGGCGACGCCGCTGCGCACCGCCGCTTCCAGCGTCGCCGGATAGTCGGAGGCGACGTAATCCCCGGCGATGAAAAAGTTGGCCAGCGGCGTTTCGGCCGCCGGGCGGCGCAGGCCGGGCCGGCAGGCGAAGGTGGCGCGCTTCTCGACGATGACCTGGGTCCACGCCGGCGCCGGCGACGGTCCGGCCACGGCGGCGATCTCGGCCTGGATGCGGGCCAGCAGTTCCTCGCGCGGCAATTCCAGCTGCGGGCCGCGGGCGCTGACGACGGCGCTGACGATCGCGGCGCCGCGCTGGAACAGGAAATGCGCCGTGCCGCCGACGCCGACCATCGGCGCCGGCAGCGTCACCGGCTGGGGATACCCGAAGTAGGCGGTGAGGATCGGCTCGTAGGCGAAGCCGGCCAGGTCCTCGAACAGCGGTTCCAGCCGGGGCAGGCCGGCGGCCAGGCGCGTCAGGTGGTAGGGGGCGACGGCGGCGATCACGTGGGAATAATTGCGCCGGTCGGGATCGCCCTCGAGGCGGTAGCCGTAGGGGTCGCGGCGGATCGAGCGGATGGCGCTGCCGCGCAGCAGCTCGCCGCCCCTGGCCAGCAGGAAACGCTCGGCCGGCTCGGGAAACAAGGCCGAGAAATCCGTCCGGGCGAGCAGCAGGTCGCTGGCCTCGCGGCGGGCGGCGAGGCTGTCGCGCAGGACATTGAGGAAGACCTGGGCCGAGGCTTCGGACGGCGGGGTGTTGAGCGCCGAGACGCACAGCGGCGCCCACAGGTAGCGGATGGCGGTGTCGTGCTGGCCATGGCGCGCCATCAGCGCGTCGAAGCTGATGTCGCGCGCGAGGCGGAAGTCCGCCTGCCGCATGGCCCGCATGAAGCCGACCGCCGCCAGGCGCGCGCCGAAGGACAGGCCCTTCGCCGCGAACAGGGCGGCGGCCAGGTGCAGCGGCGCCGGCAGGCGCGGCGCCCGCAGGGCCATGCGGCCGGGATAGAGCAGGGAGAGCGGCAGGCGCTCGAGCAGCGCCTGCGGATCGGCGCCGACCAGCCGCATCAGGCGCAGCAGCTCGGCGTAGGCGCCGACCAGGATGTGCTGGCCGTTGTCGAGGGGATGGCCGTGGGCCTCGACGCGGCGGGCGCGCCCGCCCAGAGTGCGCGAGGCCTCGAACACCGAGACCCGGACGCCGCGCGCCGCCAGTTCCGCCGCCGCCGCCATGCCGGCATAGCCCGCTCCGATGATGGCGACGTGCATGTCCGCTCCGCCTCAGTTGCGCGCCCAGGTGCGCCAGGCGATCCACAGCTTGCGGATCGGCGTCAGGGCGACGCGCCGCTCCAGCACCCGGCAACCGTCGCGGCGGATTTCCTCGAGCAGGGTGCGATAGATCGCCGCCATCACCAGGCCGGGACGCTGCGCCTTGCGGTCCGCTGCCGGCAACTGGGCGAGGGCCTGGTCGTAGTACTGTCCGGCGCGTTCGATCTGGAAGCGCATCAGCTGCTGAAAGGCTTCGCTGGGACGTGCACGAAGTATATCTTCCGCGCCGACGCCGAATTGCGCGAGCTCGTCCGACGGAAGGTAGATGCGGCCGCGCCGGGCGTCCTCGCCGACGTCGCGGATGATGTTGGTGAGCTGGAAGGCCAGGCCGAGGTCGTGGGCGTACTTCAGGGTGTGCCGGTCGCCGTAGCCGAAGATTTCCGCCGCCAGCAGACCGACCGCGCCGGCTACGCGGTAGCAGTAGAGGTGCAGCGACTTGAAGTCCGGATAGCGGTTGTGAGTGAGATCCATCTCCATGCCGTCGATGATCTCGAGCAGCAGCTCCTGCGGCAGGCCGTAGCGGCGGATGGCCTCGGCCAGCGAGCGGGTCACCGGATGGCTGGGGCGCCCCTCGTAGGTGCCGACCAGCTCGGCCCGCCACCAGGCCAGTTTGGTGCGGGCGAGCGCCGGATCGCCGCACTCGTCGACGACATCGTCCACCTCGCGGCAGAAGGCGTACAGGGCCGTGATGGCGCGGCGGCGCTCCGGCGGCAGGAAGAGGAAACTGTAGTAGAAGCTGGAGCCGCTGGCGGCGGCCTTCTGCTGGCAGTATTCCTCCGGCGTCATGGCGCTATCCGAGGGCCGCATGCAGCAGAATCCGCGGCCAGTCGCGCTGGGCGATCACCGGCCGCCGACGGAAGACGTCGCCGCGCACCCGCTGCAGCTTGTCGAGCAGGCGAAAGCCGCTGGCGACGATCAGGCGCAGCTCGAGGCCGATGCGTCCGGGCAGCCGCTGCACCAGCGGACTGCCGGCCGCCATCATGGCGCGGGCGCGGTCGATCTGGAAATCCATCATCGCCGCCCAGGCGGCGTCCCAGCGGCCTTCGGCGATCTGGCGCTCGCCGATGCCGAAGCGCGCCAGTTCGTCCTGCGGCAGGTAGACCCGGCCCTTGCCCCAGTCGACGGCGATGTCCTGCCAGTGGTTGATGAGCTGCAGGCTGCTGCAGACGCCGTCCGACAGAGACCGACTTTTCGGATCGTCGACGCCGTACAGGCGCAACAGCAGCCGGCCGATCGGATCGGCCGAGCGGCGGCAGTAGTCCATCAGTTCGGCGAAATCCGCATAGCGCGTCTTGGTCACGTCCTGACTGAAGGCATCGAGGAGGTCGTTGAACAGCTGCAGCGGCAGATCGTGGGCGGCGATGACCGGGCGCAGGCGCTGGAAGAGCGGGTCCTGCGTCGGCCGGCCGGCCGCGATGGCGGCCAGTTCGGCCCGGTAGCGGTCGAGCCCGGCCAGGCGTTCGGCATCGTCGAGCGCGCCTTCGTCGGCGATATCGTCGGCGCTGCGGGCAAAGGCATAGATGGCCTTGACCGGTTCGTGAAGGCGGGCGGGCAGCAGCCAGGAAGCCACCGGGAAATTCTCGTAGTGATCGACCGACATGGCAAAAATGTCGATTTCGCGGGCACTTGGCTCACAAGCAGGGGTCGCCAGTATAGGGGCTAATGGGTTAAAATCACAGCGCGCGAAGGTGGCGGAATTGGCAGACGCACTGGATTTAGGTTCCAGCGCCGCGAGGCGTGCGGGTTCAAGTCCCGCCCTTCGCACCAGGCCGGATGTCGCGCCCAACCAACTGATTCACACTAGGATTTTTACATGCAGAGCAATCAGCAACCCGCTAGCCCGCTGGAGCGCCGCATCGATATGGCGGTGCCGATGGCGGAGATCGAGAAGCAAGTCGAGCAGCGCCTGAAGAAGATGGCGCGCACCGTGAAGATGTCCGGCTTCCGACCCGGCAAGGTGCCGTTCAAGATGGTGCAGCAGCACTATGGCGACCAGGCCCGTTCCGAGGCCATCGGCGAAGCCGTCGAGAAGGCCTTCGGCGAGGCGGTGCGCAGCCAGAACCTGCGGGTGGCCGGCTATCCGCGCATCGAGCCCAAGGGCGGCGAGGACCAGGGCCAGCTGGAGTTCTCGGCGGTGTTCGAGGTCTATCCGGAGGTCCGGCTGAATGGCGTCGCCGAGCGGGAAATCGAACGGCCGCAGATCGAAGTCGGCGAGGCCGAGGTGGACAAGACCATCGAGGTGCTGCGCAAGCAGCGCACCACCTTCAGCCCGGCCGCGCGCGCCGCGGCCAGCGGCGACCGCGTCACCATCGATTTCACCGGCAGGCTCAATGGCGAAGTGTTTCAGGGGGGGCAGGCCACCGATTACCCGGTGGTGCTGGGCGAGGGCCGCATGCTGCCCGATTTCGAGAAGGGCATCGTCGGCCTGAATGCGGGCGAGAGCCGCACGTTCGACCTGACCTTCCCGGAGGACTATCAGGTCAAGGAACTGGCCGGCAAGCAGGTCAGCTTCGAGGTGACCCTGAAGGGCCTCGAGGCGCCGCAGCTGCCGGCTGTCGATGCCGCTTTCGCCAAGTCCCTCGGCATCGAGGACGGCGACACCGCCAAGATGCGCGCCGAGATCCGCGCCAACCTTGAAAGCGAGGTCGGCAAGCGCATCAGGGCCCGCATCAAGGAGCAGGCCATGCAGGCGCTGCTCGACGCCAATCCGCTGGACGTGCCCAAGGTATTGATCGAGCAGGAAGCCGAGTCGATGGCCGAGGCGGCCCGCCAGGACCTGACGAATCGCGGGATGGACATCAAGAACATGCCGGTCGACGCCAGCTGGTTCGGCGCCCAGGCAGAGCGCCGCGTCAAGCTTGGCCTGATCATCGCCGAGGCGGTGAAGCAGAACAGCCTGCAGGCCAAGCCCGAGCAGGTGCGCGCGCTGATCGACGAGCAGGCGCAGTCCTACGAGCAGCCCGAGGAGGTGGTGCGCTGGTACTACTCCCAGCCGCAGCGCCTGGCCCAGGTCGAGGCGCTGGCCATCGAGGAGAACGTGGTGAGCTGGGTGGTGGCCAATGCCAAGACCGCCGACAAGGCCGTGGCTTTTGACGAACTGATGGGAAATGCGGCATGATGCCGGGAGCCAGCATGATGCAATCCGACTCTAAGAATCAATGGGATCCCGTCGGTCTCGGCCTGATCCCGATGGTGATCGAGCAGAGCGGGCGCGGCGAGCGCGCCTACGACATCTATTCGCGCCTGCTCAAGGAGCGGGTGGTGTTCCTGGTGGGGCCGGTGAACGACGCCACCGCCAACCTGGTGGTGGCCCAGCTGCTGTTCCTCGAGTCGGAGAATCCCGACAAGGACATCTACTTCTACATCAATTCGCCGGGCGGCTCGGTCTCGGCCGGCCTGGCGATCTACGATACCATGCAGTTCATCAAGCCGGACGTGTCGACGCTGTGCATCGGCCAGGCGGCGAGCATGGGCGCCTTCCTGCTGACGGCCGGCGCCAAGGGCAAGCGTTACTGCCTGCCCAACTCGCGGGTGATGATCCACCAGCCGATGGGCGGCTTTCAGGGACAGGCCTCCGACATCGAGATCCACGCCAAGGAGATCCTCTACCTGCGCGCCCGCTTGAACGAGATCATGGCCAAGCACACCGGCCAGCCGATCGAGCGCATCGAGCGCGATACCGATCGGGACAATTTCCTCTCCGGCGCGGAGGCGGTCGACTACGGGCTGGTGGACAAGGTGCTGACGAACCGCGCGGAAGCGTGACCCAGGCGCGCGGCGCAAGGAGGCGGAAATGACCGAGAAGAAGACCCCGGGAGAGAAACTGCTCTACTGCTCCTTCTGCGGCAAGAGCCAGCACGAGGTGAGGAAGCTGATCGCCGGCCCGTCGGTCTTCATCTGCGACGAGTGCATCGAGCTGTGCAACGACATCATCCGCGACGAGATCGCCTCGGACCACGGCGGCAAGGGCGCCAAGGGCGACCTGCCCACGCCCAGGGAAATCTGCACCATCCTCGACCAGTACGTGATCGGCCAGGAGCAGGCCAAGCGCATCCTCTCGGTGGCGGTCTACAACCACTACAAGCGCCTCAAGCACCTGTCGAAGAGCGACGAGGTCGAGCTGGCCAAGAGCAACATCCTGCTGATTGGCCCGACCGGCTCGGGCAAGACCCTGCTGGCGCAGACCCTGGCGCGGCTGCTCAACGTGCCATTCGTGATGGCCGATGCCACCACCCTGACCGAGGCCGGATACGTCGGCGAGGACGTCGAAAACATCATCCAGAAACTGCTGCAGAAATGCGACTACGAGGTCGAGAAGGCGCAGCAGGGCATCGTCTACATCGACGAGATCGACAAGATCTCGCGCAAGAGCGACAACCCGTCCATTACCCGCGATGTATCGGGCGAAGGCGTGCAGCAGGCGCTGCTGAAGCTCATCGAGGGCACCATCGCCTCGGTGCCGCCGCAAGGCGGGCGCAAGCATCCGAACCAGGATTTTGTCCAGGTGGACACCACCAACATCCTGTTCGTCTGCGGCGGCGCCTTCGACGGACTCGACAAGGTGATCCGCAACCGCACCGAGCAGGGCGGCATCGGCTTCGGCGCCGAGGTGAAGAGCCGCGACAGCAAGGACGTCACCGAGACCCTGCGCATGATCGAGCCCGAGGACCTGATCAAGTTCGGCCTGATCCCGGAATTCGTCGGCCGCCTGCCGGTGGTGGCGACCCTGCACGAGCTCGACGATGCGGCGCTGATGGAAATCCTGGTCGAGCCGAAGAACGCCCTCATCAAGCAGTACCAGAAGCTCTTCGCCATGGAGGGCGCCGAGCTCGAGGTTCGTCCCCAGGCCCTGCAGGCGATCGCTCGCAAGGCGCTCAAGCGCAAGACCGGCGCGCGCGGCCTGCGTTCCATCCTCGAGTCGGTGCTGCTCGACACCATGTATGAACTTCCCAACATGGAGAATGTCTCCAAGGTGGTGATCGACGAAGGCATGGTCGAGGGAACCGCCAAGCCCATCCTGATCTACGCCGACCAGCCCAAGGTGGCCGGTTCCAACTGACTGATTCGGCCGGCCTTTTGATGCCGGCTGAACTTCTTGAATTTTCTGCCGTTGACCCCCATGTGGGCTGAACGGCCGTCTCTATAAAGGATAATCATCATGTCAAGCGCGCTTGACCTCCCCTCGGAAAGACTCGAATTGCCGCTGCTCCCCCTGCGGGACGTGGTGGTATTCCCCCACATGGTGATCCCGCTCTTCGTCGGGCGGCCGAAGTCCATCAAGGCGCTGGAAACCGCCATGGAAGCGGGCAAGAACATCCTGCTGGTTGCGCAGAAGTCGGCGGCCAAGGACGAGCCGGGCGCCGAGGACATGTACGAGATCGGCTGCATCGCCAACATCCTGCAGATGCTCAAGCTGCCCGACGGCACCGTCAAGGTGCTGGTCGAAGGCAGCCAGCGCGCCCGCATCGAGCGCATCAGCGACCAGCGCGCCCTGTTCACCGCCATGGTGGTGCCGGTGCCGGCCTCCGAACGCACCACCCACGAGGTCGAGGCGATGCGCCGGGCCATCATCGCCCAGTTCGACCAGTATGTGAAGCTCAACAAGAAGATCCCGCCGGAGATCCTGACCTCCCTGGCCGGCATCGAGGAAGCCGGGCGCCTGGCCGACACCATTGCCGCCCACCTGCCGCTCAAGCTGGAGCAGAAGCAGGAGATCATCGAGATCTTCGACGTGGGTGCCCGCCTGGAGAAGCTGCTCTCGCAACTGGAGACCGAACTCGACATCCTGCAGGTCGAGAAGCGCATCCGCGGCCGCGTCAAGCGCCAGATGGAGAAGAGCCAGCGCGAGTACTACCTCAACGAGCAGGTGAAGGCCATCCAGAAGGAGCTCGGCGAGGGCGAAGAGGGCGCCGACCTCGACGAGATGGAGAAGAAGGTCAAGGCCGCCGGGATGAGCAAGGAAGCCCTGGCCAAGGCCCAGTCCGAGCTGAAGAAGCTGCGCCTGATGTCGCCCATGTCGGCCGAGGCGACGGTGGTGCGCAACTACATCGAGACGCTGACCAACCTGCCCTGGAAGAAGAAGTGCCGCATCAGCAAGGACCTCTCCGCCGCCGAGAAGGTGCTGGAGAAGGACCACTACGGCCTGGACAAGGTCAAGGAACGGATCCTCGAGTACCTCGCCGTGCAGCAGCGCGTGGACAAGCTCAAGGCACCGATCCTCTGCCTGGTCGGCCCCCCGGGCGTCGGCAAGACCTCGCTCGGCCAGTCGATCGCCCGCGCCACCAACCGCAAGTTCGTCCGCATGTCGGTAGGCGGCGTGCGCGACGAGGCAGAGATCCGCGGCCACCGCCGCACCTACATCGGCTCGATGCCCGGCAAGATTCTGCAGAACATGACCAAGGTTTCGGTGAAGAACCCGCTGTTCCTGCTCGACGAAGTTGACAAGATGGGCCAGGACTTCCGTGGCGATCCGAGTTCGGCGCTGCTGGAGGTGCTCGACCCGGAGCAGAACAGCACCTTCGTCGACCACTATGTCGAGGTCGAGTACGACCTCTCCGACGTGATGTTCGTCGCCACCGCCAACACCCTGAACATCCCGGCGCCACTGCTCGACCGCATGGAGGTGATCCGCCTGTCCGGCTACACCGAGGACGAGAAGGTCAACATCGCCCAGCGCTACCTGCTGCCCAAGCAGCTCAAGAACAACGGCGTCAAGAAGGAAGAGCTCTCCGTCACCGAGGACGCGCTGCGCGACATCGTCCGCTACTACACGCGCGAGGCCGGCGTGCGCAGCCTGGAGCGCGACATCTCCAAGATCTGCCGCAAGGTGGTCAAGCTGCTGGTGCTGAAGAAGCGCCACAGCAAGGTGGTGGTGAATGCCCGCAACCTCGACAAGTATCTCGGCGTGCGCAAGTACTCCTTCGGCATGGCCGAAAAGGAGAATCAGGTCGGTCAGGTCACCGGCCTGGCGTGGACCGAGGTCGGCGGCGAGTTGCTGACCATCGAGGCCGTGGTGCTGCCGGGCAAGGGCAAGACCATGACCACCGGCAAGCTCGGCGAAGTGATGCAGGAATCGATCCAGGCGGCGCTGTCGGTGGTGCGCAAGCGCTCCAAGGCGCTCGGCATCCCCGAGGACTTCTACCAGAAGAGCGATATCCACATCCACCTGCCCGAGGGTGCGACCCCGAAGGACGGGCCGAGCGCCGGCATAGCCATCTCGACCGCCCTGGTGTCGGTCCTCAGCGGCATTCCGGTGCGGGCCGACGTGGCCATGACCGGCGAGATCACCCTGCGCGGCGAAGTGCTGCCGATCGGCGGCCTCAAGGAGAAACTGCTTGCCGCAGTGCGCGGCGGCATCCGCACCGCGCTGATCCCCGAGGAGAACGTCAAGGATCTGGTGGACATCCCGGAGAACATCAAGAACGTCCTGGAAATCCTTCCCGTGAAATGGATCGACCAGGTGCTGGAACTGGCCCTCGAGCGCAAGCCCGAGCCGCTGGCCGAGGCCGCCGAGGTCGCCGCCGTGGCGACGGGAGAGGCCGCCGCCGCGACCAATCTGATCACCCACTGAGCTTTTCGCCGATCGCAGGCGAGCTTTGCTTGACACGGGCTTTTTCGCCTTGCTATAAAGCTCGCCTGCCTGACTGCTTGGTCAAGCGACAATCATTCAACAGAGGGGGCGGTTGTGAACAAGTCTGAACTCATCGATCAGGTCGCCAAGTCGGCGGATATTTCCAAGGCGGCAGCCGGGCGGGCGATCGACGCGGCCATTTCCGCGATCCGGGGGACCCTCAAAAAGGGCGGCATGGTGACGCTGGTGGGCTTCGGCACGTTCTATGTCGGCAAGCGCGCGGCGCGCAGCGGCCGCAATCCGCGCACCGGCGCTGCCATCAAGATCAAGGCTGCGCGCGTGCCGAAGTTTCGCGCTGGCAAAGAGCTGAAAGATACAGTAAACTAGCGCGCTTTCATCGAGGCGCCGCCAGCCGTGAATCACGGTGAGCGCGGATGATGAGCGGGTGCTTAGCTCAGCCGGTAGAGCGTCGCCCTTACAAGGCGAATGTCGGCGGTTCGATCCCGTCAGCACCCACCAGCCAGGATACGTGACGGTCCAGGCGGTGCAAGCGCAGCATGCAGGAGTGGTAGTTCAGTTGGTTAGAATACCGGCCTGTCACGCCGGGGGTCGCGGGTTCGAGTCCCGTCCACTCCGCCAAAACCAGGAAAGGCGAACGCGAGTTCGCCTTTTTTTCACCCTCGTTCATCGGATTTGAGGCGGTCGTCATGTTCGACGCGGTTCGCAACAACAAACGGATCGTCCAGGTGTTCCTGGCGCTGATCACGCTGCCCTTCGCCTTCTGGGGAGTCGATTCATATTTCAGGAGCGGCGGCGGCGCGGGCGAACTTGCCAGCGTCGGCGGCAGCAAGATATCCCAGCAGGAGTTTGCCCAGTCCCTGCGCGACCAGCAGGAGCGCCTGCGCGGGCAACTGGGGCGTGAGTTCAATCCGGCCATGCTCGAGACACCGGAGGCGCGCGCCGCGATGCTGGACGCGCTGGTTTCCCAGCGCCTGTTGGCGCTGCAGGCCGGCAAGTCGAACCTGACGGCCAGCGACGCGCTGCTGCGCGAGGTGATCGGTGCGATTCCGGCCCTGCAGGAGGACGGCAAGTTCTCGATGCGCCGCTACGAACAGGCGCTGCGCGCCCAGGGTCTGACCCAGGCCGGCTTCGAGGCCAAGCTGCGCCAGGACCTGACCTTGCAGCAACTGGTGCAGTCGGTTTCCGATACCGCGGTGGTGTCCCGTGCCGCGGCCGAGCGGATCATCGCCATCCAGCTCGAGGAGCGGGAGGTCAGCGAGACGGCGGTCCGGCCGGAGCAGTTCGCCGGACAGGTCAAGGTGGCAGCCGAGGCGGTCAGGGATTTCTACGAGAAGAACCGCAAGCAGTTCGAGATTCCGCAGCAAATCCGCGCCGAGTATCTGGTGCTGAGCCGCGATGCCCTGGCGGCGCAGACCGGCGTCAGCGCCGAAGAGATCCGCAGCGCCTATGAGAAGAACGCCCGCAACAATGTCAGTCCGGAGGAGCGCCGGGCCAGCCACATCCTGATCCAGTCGCCGGCCGATGCGCCGGAGGCGGAGCAGAAGACCGCACGGGCGAAAAGCCAGGCCCTCTTGCAGCAGCTGCGGAAGAACCCGGCGGATTTTGCCCGGCTGGCCAAGGAGCAATCGCAGGATCCGGGTTCGGCGCCCAAGGGCGGCGATCTCGGTTATTTTCCGCGCGGGGCGATGGTCAAGCCCTTCGAGGACGCGGTGTTCTCTCTCAAGGAAAACCAGATCAGCGAGATCGTCCGCAGCGAGTTCGGCTTCCATATCATCCGGCTGACCGGGGTCAAGCCTGAAAAGGTGCGCAGCTTCGAGGAGGCGCGCGAGACGATTGCTGCGGAACTGAAGCAGCAGGCCGCCGGACGCAGGTTCGCCGAGGCCGCCGAGACCTTCTCCAACATGGTCTATGAACAGGCGGACAGCCTGAAGCCGGCCGCCGAGAAGTTCAAGCTGGAAATCCGCCAGAGTGGATTCTTCGACAGCGTCAACCGCAATGGCGCCGGCCCGCTGGCCGCCAACGAAAAGCTCTTTGCGGCGCTGTTCTCGGACGATGCGCTGAAAAACCGCCGCAATACCGATGCGGTCGAGGTGGCGCCGAACACTCTGGTGGCCGCCCGCGTGGTCGAGGTCAGGCCGGCCGAACTGCGCGCCTACGACAGCGTCAAGGCCGAGATCGAGAAGAAGCTCGTTGCCGAAGCGGCGGCGGAACTGGCGAAGAAGGACGGCGAGGCAAGGCTGGCCCGGCTGGCCAAGGGGGAGGAGGCAGGACTGAAGTGGAGCCCGATCCAGACCGTGGTGCGTCAGCCCATGCGCGGCCTGGCGCCGGAAGCCCAGCGCGCCATCTTCAAGGCGCCCGTCGACAAGCTGCCGGCCTTCACCGGACTGCAACTGCCCAATGGGGCATTTGTCCTTTATCGCATCGGCCAGGTCAAATCAGGAAAGGGCGGCGACGATCCGCGCGCCCGGGCCCAGCGGTTGATGCTCGCGCAGATGGCCGGTGGCGAGGACTTCAATGCCTACCTGGCCGCCAAGCGGGCGCATTACGGCGTCAAGATCGACGCGGCGGCTTTGTCGAAATCCGGCGAGGAAGGCGCGGCGCCCGCTGCGCCGGCGCGACCGAGCCCTGGCAAGCTATGATCGCTGTGACTGCCTGAAGGAAAACGGGCTGCCGCGGCAGCCCGTTTGTTTTGCAGGTCTGGCCGCAGGGCTCTATTGCGGCAGTGGATCCGGATTGCCCAGGGCCGTGGTATTGAGGCCGCCGTCCACATACATGATCTCGCCGGTGATGCCGCTGGCCAGATCGGAGAGCATGAAGGCAGCGGCGTTGCCGACTTCCTCGATGGTGACATTGCGCCGCAGGGGGGCGTGGTGGGCGTTGTAGGCGAGCAGCTTGCCGAAGTTGCCGATGCCGGAGGCCGCCAGGGTCTTGATCGGACCGGCGGAGATGGCATTGGCGCGGATGCCTTGCGGCCCGAGGCAGAAGGCCAGGTAGCGGGTGCTGGCCTCCAGGCTGGCCTTGGCCAGGCCCATGGTGTTGTAGTTGGGCAGGGTGCGCTCGGCGCCAAGATAGGTCAGGCACAGCAGGGCCGGATGCCGACCCTTCAGCAGCAGTGGCCTGGCCGCCTTGGCCAGGGCCGGGAAGCTGTAGGCGGAAACGTCGTGGGCGATGCGGAAGGCGTCCCGCGTGATGCCATCGAGGAAGTCCCCCTCGATGGCTTCGCCCGGTGCGAAGGCGATGGAGTGCACCAGGCCGTCGAGTCCGTCCCAGTGCTTGCCCAGTTCGGCGAATAGCGCTTCGATCTGCGCATCCTCTGCCACGTCGCAGGGTAACGTCAGCCGGCTGCCGAACTCCTCGGCGAACTTGACGAGGCGCTCCTTGAAGCGCTCGTTCTGGTAGGTAAAGGCCAGCTGCGCGCCTTCGCGATGGCAGGCCTTGGCGATGCCGTAGGCGATCGAGCGGTTGGACAGCAGGCCGGTGATGAGGATGCGCTTTCCGTCGAGGAATCCCATCTTCGAATACCCAGGAAATGACTGCGCAATTATAGCGGAGCGACGCAGATGACGCCAATTGGCTCATCGGCTACACTCCGCGCACGATGCGTGAATTGGCGATACATGTCCTCCTGCCGACACTGGCCCTGGTACTCGGCGGCTGTGGCGAAGTGTGGAACAATCCCTATCCGGCGCAGGAAGGGGGCGGCAACATCCTCTATAGCGCCTTCACCGAGCGGCCCAAGCACCTCGACCCTGTCCAGTCCTATAGCGAGGACGAGTCCGAGTTCAATTCGCAGATCTACGAGCCGCCGCTGCAATACCACTACCTGAAACGACCCTACGAGCTGGTGCCGATGACGGCCGAGGCCGTGCCGCGCCCGCGATACGAGGATGCCGCGGGCAGGACGGTGACGGCGGATTCGCGACGAGTGGCCTTCTCGGTCTACGAGATCCGCATCCGACCGGGCATTCGCTACCAGCCGCATCCCGCCTTCGCCCGCGACGAGGCCGGGCGCCTGCGATATCACGACCTCAAGCGCGAGGACCTGGCGAACATCCATTCGCTGCGCGATTTTCCCCACGCCGGCACGCGCGAGCTGGTGGCAGCCGACTACGTGTACCAGATCAAGCGCCTGGCCCACCCGCGTCTGCATTCGCCGGTGTTCGGTCTGATGAGCGAGTACCTCGTCGGGTTGAAGGCGTTCGCCGAGCGGCTCAAGGTGGAGGAGGCGAAGCTCGTGGCGGCGGGACGGAAGGGGGACTGGCTCGACCTGACGCAGTTCCCGCTCGCCGGCGTCGAGACCATCGACACGTATTCCTACCGCATTCGCATCAAGGGCCGCTACCCCCAGTTCGCCTACTGGCTGGCGATGAACTTCTTCGCGCCCGTGCCGGTGGAGGTCGACCGCTTTTTCGCCCAGGCCGGCATGGCCGAGAGGAACCTGACGCTCGACTGGTACCCGGTCGGCAGCGGCCCCTACATGCTGACCGAGAACAATCCCAATGCACGCATGGTGCTGGAGCGCAATCCTAACTACCGCGGCGAGTCTTATCCGGACCGCGGCGAGGAGACGGATGCCGTCGCCGGCTTGCTCTCCGATGCCGGCAAGCGCATGCCTTTCATCGACAAGGTGGTGTTCTCGCGGGAACGCGAGGGCATCCCCTACTGGAACAAGTTCCTGCAGGGCTATTACGATTTTTCCGGCATCAGTTCCGACAGCTTCGACCAGGCCGTGCGCGTCTCCGTCGAGGGCGAGGCCAGCGTCTCGCCGGAGATGACCGCGAGGGGCATCAAGCTGGAAACCTCGGTCGGCACCGCCACGCGCTATTTCGCCTTCAACTGGCTCGACCCGGTGGTCGGCGGCGGCCAGACCGACGCGGTGGCGCGGGAGCGGGCCAGGAAGCTGCGCCAGGCCATCGCCATTGCGCTCGACTGGGAGGAGTTCATTTCCATCTTCGCCAACGGCCGCGGCATCCCGGCGCAGGGACCGATCCCGCCTGGCATTTTCGGCATCAAGCCGGGAGCGGATGGCATCAACCGGGTTGTCTACGACTGGAAGGACGGCGCGCCGCAGCGCAAGCCGATCGAGGCGGCGAAGAAACTTCTTGCCGAGGCCGGCTATCCGGACGGACGCGACGCGAACAGCGGCCAGCCACTGGTGCTCTACCTCGACACCACCGATCGCGGCCCGGGCGACAAGCCGCGCCTCGACTGGTACCGCAAGCAGTTCGCCAAGCTGTCGATCCAGTTGGAGATCCGCGGCACCGACTACAATCGCTTCCAGGAGAAGGTCCGCAAAGGTGCGGCGCAGATTTTCGTCTGGGGCTGGAACGCCGACTATCCGGATCCGGAGAACTTCCTGTTCCTGTTCCACAGCGCGCAGAGCCGGGCCAAATTCCAGGGCGAGAACGCCGCCAACTACGCCAATTCCGAATACGACCGCTTGTTCGAGCAGGTCAAGCACATGGAGAATGGCCCGCAGCGGCAGGCGCTGATCGACCGCATGATGGCCATCCTGCAAGAGGACGCGCCCTGGTCCTTCGGCTTCCATCCGAAGGACTACAGCTTGCATCACGGCTGGGTGGCCAATCTCAAGCCGAACCACATGGCCAGAAACGGCCTCAAGTACCAGCGGATCGACGCGGCGCAGCGCGTACGGCTGCGCGCCGAATGGAACCGGCCGGTGCTGTGGCCGCTTGGCCTGATGGCCATGGTGCTTGCCGCCAGCGCCGCGCCGGCGGTGATCGGCTGGCGGCGACGCGAGCGCTCGAAGGGGCGCGCCTGATGCTGGCCTACATCGTCCGCCGCCTGTTATATGCCATTCCAATCCTGGTCGGCGTGAACCTGCTCACCTTCACCCTGTTCTTCGTCGTGAACACGCCCGACGACATGGCACGCATGCAGTTGGGCATCAAGCGCGTCACCCCGGAGGCCATCGAGAAATGGAAGGCCGAGCGCGGCTACGATAAGCCGCTCCTCTTCAATGGCGCCGCCGACGGCGGGGCGAAGCTCACGCGCACCATATTTTTCGAGAAGTCGGTCAGGCTGTTCGTTCTCGATTTCGGCCGCGCCGACGACGGCCGCGACATTGGCCACGAGATCAAGACCAGGATGGGCCCGAGCCTTGCCATCGCCGTGCCGGTATTCGTCCTCGGTCTCTTCGTCACGGTCTCCTTCGCCCTGATGCTGGCCTTCTTCCGCGCCACCTATCTCGATTTCTGGGGGGTGGTGGCCTGCGTCGCCATGATGTCGATCTCCAGCCTGTTCTACATCATCGGCGGCCAGTACCTGGTGAGCAAGGTCTGGCACCTGGTGCCGATCTCCGGCTACGCCGGTGGGCTGGATGCGGCGCGCTTCCTGCTGCTGCCGGTAATCATCAGCGTGGTGGCCGGCATCGGCAGCAGCACGCGCTGGTACCGCACCATTTTCCTCGAGGAGATCGGCAAGGATTACGTGCGCACGGCACGCGCCAAGGGCCTGTCCGAGCAGGCAGTGCTGTTCCGACATGTACTGAGGAACGCCATGATCCCCATTCTCACCGGTGTCGTGGTCGTCATCCCGCTGCTCTTCATGGGCTCGCTTCTGGTCGAGTCGTTTTTCGGCATTCCGGGCCTCGGCTCCTACACCATTGATGCCATCAACGCCCAGGACTTCGCCGTGGTGCGCGCGATGGTCTTCATCGGCTCGGTGCTCTACATCGCCGGCCTGCTGCTGACCGACCTGTCCTACACCCTGGTCGACCCGCGCGTGAGGCTGCAATGATGCCTGTCCTGCTGTGGACCGACCTGCTCGTTTTCCTGCTGATCGCCTGCGGCATCGGCGCCGGCGTCTATGTCAGCCGACGCGAATACCTGTTGGCCTCCTGGCGGCGTGTCGGCGAGAGCCGCGCCGGCATGGCCTCGCTGACCCTGTTGCTGGCCTTCGTCGCTGTCGGCCTGCTCGACTCGCTGCACTACCGGCCGCGCCTGGAAGCGGCCAACGGTCAGCCCGCCGGCGGCTACGGCAGCGAAGTGCGCAGCGCCCTCGACGCGCTCCTGCTGCCCCTCAAGACACGCACCGAGAAGACTTATTCCGCGCCGCTGGCGACGCATCTGTATGCCAAGGAAACCGTGGAGCTGGCCGACGGCAGCCAGGCGCGGGTGTTCCCGCGCCTGAAGCATGGCGGGGCGCATCTGGGGGATGCCGAAGCGGAATGGGGCCGCGATGTAGCCTTGCGCATCCTGGGTGGCCTGGCCCTCGCCGTGCTGGCGGGACCGACTTTTGCCGCGCTGGCCGTCCTGGCGGCGGCGCGGCGCTGGGGCATGAACTGGCAGGCGGCCTGGCGCCACATCCGGCGCGGCGAGACACGTTTCGCCTGGAACGCCGTGCTGCTCACCCTGGCCGCGCTCTTACTGCTGGTCGGACCGGCCATTTCGCTTGCCGGCGGCTACCACGTCTTCGGCACCGACAAGGTCGGCCAGGACGTGCTCTACCTGACCCTGAAGAGCATCCGCACCGGGCTGGTGATCGGCACCATCACCACACTGGCGATGCTGCCTTTTGCGGTGGCGCTGGGCATCGCCGCGGGCTACCTTGGCGGCTGGGTGGACGACCTCATCCAGTACCTCTACACGACGCTGAATTCGATCCCCGGGGTGCTGCTGATTGCCGCTTCGGTGCTGATGGTGCAGGTCCTGATCGACACCCATCCCGCCTGGTTCGCCACCGCCGCCCAGCGCGCCGATGCGCGCCTGCTGGCGCTGTGCCTGATACTCGGCGTGACGAGCTGGACGGGGCTCTGCCGGCTTTTGCGCGCCGAGACGCTGAAGCTGCGCGAACTGGAATACGTGCAGGCGGCGCAGGCCTTTGGCGCCTCGGCGGCGCGCATCATGGGCCGCCATGTTCTGCCTAACGTCATGCATATCGTGCTGATCGCGGTGGTGATGGATTTTTCCGGCCTGGTGCTGGCCGAGGCGGTGCTGTCTTATATCGGCATCGGCGTCGACCCGAGCACCATCAGCTTCGGCACCATGATCAACACGGCGCGCCTGGAGCTGGCGCGCGAGCCGGTGGTGTGGTGGTCGCTGCTGGCCGCCTTCGTCTTCATGTTCGTGCTGGTGCTGGCGGCCAACCTGTTCTCCGACACGGTGCGCGATGCCTTCGATCCGCGCGTCGCCGGCCGTCGTGGCGTTTCCTCGGCGCAGGAGCCGGCTGCATGAACCTGCTGCGCGTGGAGGGACTCCGTACCGTCCTGTCGAGCGCCGCCGGCGAGGTGCGCGCGGTGGACGGGGTGTCATTCGGGTTGGCTGCCGGCGAGACCTTCGCCCTGCTGGGCGAGTCCGGCTGCGGCAAGTCGATGACGGCACTCTCGCTGATGCGCCTGCTGCCCGATGCCGGTCGGATTGCCGGCGGCCGGGTGCTGCTGGAAGGGCGCGACCTGCTGGCGATGTCCGAAGCCGAGATGCGCAACGTGCGCGGCCGCGAGATGGCCATGATCTTCCAGGAACCGGCCACCAGCCTCAACCCGGTGCTGACGGTCGGCCAGCAAATCGGCGAGGCGCTGTCGCGGCATACGGCCCTTAGGCGGGAGGAGGTCAGACACAGGGCGACCGAACTGCTCGAAGCGGTCGGTATTCCCGCTGCGGCGCAGCGGTTGGGCGAGTACCCCTTCCAGTTCTCGGGCGGCATGAAGCAGCGCGTCATGATCGCCATGGCGCTGGCAGGCAATCCGCGCCTGCTCATCGCCGACGAGCCGACCACCGCGCTCGACGTGACCATCCAGGCGCAGGTGCTCGACCTGCTCGGCGCCATTCAGCGCGAACGCGGCATGGGCATGCTGCTGATCACCCACGACCTGGGCATCGTCGCCAGGCTGGCGCAGCGAGTCGGCGTCATGTATGCCGGCGAACTGGTCGAGGTCGCCGAGCGGGCGACTTTCTTTTCGACGCCACGGCACCCTTACTCGAATAAGCTGTTCGCTGCGCTGCCGCGGCCGGAACGGCGCGGCAGCATGCTGGAAACCATTCCCGGCAGTGTGCCGCCGCTGACGACGACGTTTGCCGGCTGCCGCTTCGCCGAGCGTTGCTTCTCCGTCATGACGCGATGCCGCAGCGAGCCGCCGGCCTGGCATGAGACGGGTCCGGGACATGTCGTTCGTTGCCATCTTTACGATCAAGGCGCCATTGGCAGGCCTCAAGAACTGGAAATCCTGAAAAGGCCGATCGGCGCATCATCGCCTGTCGGGTTTGCGCAGGAGAACGGGGGCGCTTCGCTGCTGGAGGTGGCCGATCTGAAGGTGCATTTTCCGATACGGCGCGGGGTTTTGCAGCGCCCGACAGGCCATGTCAAGGCGGTCGACGGCGTGTCGCTGCGACTCGAGCCGGGCCGCACCCTGGCGCTGGTGGGCGAATCCGGCTGCGGCAAGACGACGGCTGGCAAGGCCATCCTGCAGCTCATCAAGCCGAGTGCAGGCAGCGTGCGCTTCGACGGCGAGGAGTTGACCACGCTGCCGGCTGCGCGGCTGCGCCAACTCCGCGGCGAGATGCAGATCATCTTCCAGGACCCCTACGCTTCGCTCGATCCGCGCATGCGGGTGGGGGACACTATCGAGGAAGGCCTGTTGGCCCTCGGCGCCGCCGCCGGCCGGACCGCCCGCGAAGGCCGCATCGCGGAGTTGCTGGAGCGGGTCGGCCTCGCCGCCGGCATGCGCGGGCGCTACCCGCACGAATTTTCCGGCGGCCAGCGCCAGCGCATCGCCATCGCCCGGGCGCTGGCAGTGGCGCCGCGCCTGCTGATCTGCGACGAGCCGACCAGCGCACTGGATGTCTCGGTGCAGGCACAGATCCTCAACCTGCTGAAGGAGCTGCAGACTACGCTCGGCCTGGCCTATCTGTTCATCACCCACAACATCGCCGTAGTGGAGTACCTGGCCCACGAGGTGGCGGTGATGTACCTCGGCCGCATCGTCGAGCGGGGGGCGGTAGGGGAGGTTCTGGGCGAGCCGAAGCATCCCTACACCGAGGCCCTGCTCTCGGCCGTGCCGCGCCTGGACACCGCCAGTCAGCGAAAGGTCATCATGCTCCAGGGCGACATGCCATCGCCTGCCAGCCCGCCGGCCGGCTGCCACTTCCATCCGCGCTGTCCGCGCGCCATGCCGCGCTGCGCCGAGACCTATCCGGCTGAGACGAATCTCGGCACGCGCAGCGTGCGCTGTTTGCTCTACGAATAGACCGGATCAGTTGCGGGGCGCCGGCCGCTTGGCGGCAACTTTCTTCGGCGGCGTCCTGGCTGCCGGTTTCTTGGCGGCGGTCGTCTTTTTGGCGCTTTTGCCGCCCTTGACTGGCGGCTTGCGGATCGTCGGCTTGACCACCGGCAGGTTGACCGCCAGCAGGTTGCCGGAGGCGGATTCGCCCTGGGCCGGTACCAGCAGGGTATGGCCTGGCCCGATCCGCATCTTGGCGCTGATGCCGTTTACCTGGCGCAGCCGCGCCACGCCGAGGCCATGTTTCTTGGCGACGCTCTCCAGCCCTTCGCCTTTCTTGATCGTGTACGCCTGCCAATTCGTCAGCGGCTTGTTGTGCGCCTCCAGATTGGCCATGAAGACCTCGATCTTCTCGGCCGGCAGAACGATGTTGGCGCCGCCCTTGTCGGGGATCACGGGGCGGTTGTAGGCAGGATTGAGGGCGAGGAATTCCTCGATGGTCATCTCCGCCAGGCGGGCGGCGATGGCCACGTCCATGTGGGCGGAGACTTCGATGGTGTGGAAATAAGGCTTGTTGGGGATCGGGTCGAGGCTGACGTTGAACAGGCCGGGCTGGGCAATGATGTTCTTCAGGGCCTGCAGCTTGGGCACGTACCAGCGCGTCTCGCTGGGCATGGTCAGGCTGAGGTAATCGGTCGGCAGTCCCTTTGCCAGGTTCTTGTTGATGGCGCGGGCGACGGCATTCTCGCCCCAGTTGTAGGAGGCCAGCGCCAGGTGCCAGTCGCCGTGCATCTCGTAGATGGATTGCAGGTACTCCAGGGCCGCGCTGGTGGAGGCGATGATGTCGCGGCGCTGGTCCATCCACCAGTTCTGGTCGAGTTGGTAGGTCTTGCCGGTGGACGGGATGAACTGCCACATGCCCGAAGCGTGGGCGCGGGAATAGGCCATCGGATTGTAGGCGCTCTCGACAATCGGCAGGAGGGCCAGTTCGGTGGGCATGCCGCGCTTCTCCAGCTCTTCGACGATGTGGTGCATGTAGCGGCGGCTGCGCTCGACGACGCGTTTGAGATAGTCCGGACGGGCCAGATACCAGGCCTGCTGCTGCTGCACCAGCGGGCTGTCCAGGTTGGTCATGCCGAAGCCCCGGCGGATGCGCTCCCACAGATCGTCGGGCGGCAAGGTCAGGTCGATCGTCGCCAGAGGGGGCGGATCGTCCTTCAATTCGATGGTCGGAACGGTTTCGGGGTCGGCAGCACCGCCTGACGAGGATTCAGCCAGGGAGGGCGAAAGGGTCAGATGGGCCTCCTCCGCAGGCAGGGCAGGGTGGGGCAGGAACAACAGGAAGCCGCAAAAAAGGAGTCCCGGCAAAGCGGGAGGGGGCTTGAACATGGAGCCGGTACGCGCGAAAAGCGCATGCTACCTGCGGGTCCTCCGGCCGTCAATTTGCCCCTTCAGGATGGCCGGCATGCGCCGTTAACCCAACAATGATCGTTCCGCTTGCGCGTATCATTCGCCCATCATGAGAGCGCTGGTCATCGAGGATACCGCCACCAATCTGGCGGTGTACTGCCATCTGCTCGAGCGCATCGGCATCGAGCCCATCCAGGCCCGCGACGGCCCGGCCGGGATCGCTTGCTTCCAAGAGATGCGTCCCGACCTGATCCTCCTGGACGTCGTGCTGCCAGGCATTGACGGCTTCGAGGTGGCGCGTCGCATCCGCGCCATGGAGAAGCCGGGGGAGTGGACTCCCATCATCTTCCTGACCTCGCTCGCCAAGGACGAGGATCTGGAACGCGGCATCGAGGCCGGCGGAGACGACTACCTGTTCAAGCCGGTGAGCGAGGTCGTGCTCAGCGCCAAGGTGAGGGCCATGCAGCGCATTGTCCAGATGCGCCAGTCGCTGCTGGTGCTGACCAGGAAGCTGGACGAGGCCAACCGCGAGCTGACGCGGCTCTCCGCCGTCGACGGCCTGACCGGCATCGCCAACCGCCGCCAGTTCGACGAGGCGCTGCTGCGCGAGTGGCGGCGCTGCCAGCGCGGCGGCACCCCTCTGGCCTTGCTGATGTGCGACGTGGACTCCTTCAAGCAGTACAACGACAACTACGGCCATCAGGCCGGCGACGAGTGCCTGAAGGCGGTGGCGGGCCTTCTCCAGGGCCAGCTCAGGCGGCCGGCCGACATCGTCGCCCGCTATGGCGGCGAGGAATTCGCCGCGATTTTGCCTGACACCGGGCTGGAGGGTGCCTTGCTGGTGGCCGAGGCCATGCGCAGCGCCGTACGCGGTCACGCCATGACGCATGAGAATTCCGCCGCCGGCGTGGTGACTGTCAGCATCGGCGTGGCCGTCACGCAGCCCCAACAGGCCGAGGACCTGCCCAGGCTGATCGGCGCCGCCGACTGGGCCCTGTATGAAGCCAAGCGACTTGGGCGCAATCGCGTTCAGGTGGGCGATCCGTCTGCGGTGCGGGAAAGGAGCAAGGCATGAGAGTCCTGATCGCTGACGACAATGGCGTGCTGCGGGCCATGCTGAGAGACGAGGGTTACGAGGTGGTGGGGGAGGCTGGCGACGGGGCCGCGGCGGTGGACCTGGCCAAGCGCCTGAAGCCCGATATCGTCTGCCTCGATATCGTGATGCCGAAAGCCGACGGCCTGCAGGCCTTGCAGGAGATCAAGGCGGAACTGCCCGCCTGCGTGGTGCTGATGATCAGCGGCAACGCCGACCGGGAGTCGGTCGAAGCGGCGGTAACGGGCGGTGCCTTCGGCTATATCCTCAAGCCCTTCAATGCCGCGCGGGTGGTCGAAACCATGAAGAAGGCTGCCGCCAAGGCGAAAAATCCCGCCGCGCCTACCTGAAGACGTTTTTCCATTCGCGCAGGGCGGCAAAGACCTCCACGCCGCTGGACAGCGGCCTGTCGCTGCGACGGCTGGCCGCGCCGGCTACCGCTTCGACCGAGCAGCGCAGGAAAGGATTGGTCTCCAGTTCCACGGCCAGTTGGAAAGGGACGCTGGGCCGATCTGCAGCGCGCAGCGCGGCGACGCTGGCGGCGCGCGCTTCCAAGGCGGCATTGCCGGGCTCGACGGCCAGGGCGAAGCGGATGTTCGACAGGGTGTACTCGTGGGCGCAATAGACCAGGGTGTCGGGCGGCAGGGCGGCCAGCTTGCTCAGCGAAGCCCACATCTGTTGCGCCGTGCCTTCGAACAGGCGCCCGCAGCCGCAGCCGAACAGCGTATCCCCGCAAAATAGCGCGCCCTGCCCGTAATAGGCCACATGGCCACGCGTGTGGCCGGGAACGTCGATCACCCTGAAGGAGGCGGGCAGGCCAGGCAGTTCAACGATGTCGCCTTCTCCGACGGCAATGCTGACGCCGGCAACGGCTTCATGGGCCGGACCATAGACGTGGACCGGTTGGTGCTGCAGCAAACCTGCCACCCCGCCGCAATGGTCGCCGTGATGGTGCGTCAGCAGAATGGCGGCCAGATCGACGCTCTGTTCCTCGATGTAGCGCAGCACTGGCGCCGCTTCGCCGGGGTCGACCGCCACGATGCGGCGACCTTCGCGCAGCAGCCAGATATAATTGTCCTCGAAGGCGCGCAAGGCATGGATGTCCATGCCCCATTCTCTGACTCCGGAGCGAAATGTCAAATTCCCCGATCGATGCCTGGCTGCAGACGCCTCAGGGGCGCTACATCCTCGACTGGGAACAGGAACGCTTCGACGAGATGGTGGCGGATATCTTTGGCTTCAACGCGGTGCAGCTAGGCTTTCCCCGGCTGGACGGCCTGCGGGCCAATCGGATGCCGCTGCGCTTTCACTACGATCCGGTTCTGCCCGCCGGCGTGTTGGGCGATGCCCATCACCTGCCGATGGCGGCGAACAGCGTCGATCTGGCCGTGCTTCCTCACGTGCTGGAGTTTGCCGCCGATCCGCACCAGATCCTGCGCGAGATCGAGCGGGTTCTGGTGCCGGAAGGACAGGTGCTGATATCCGGCTTCAATCCCCTCAGTCTGTGGGGCATCAAGCGCCGTCTCGCCGGCCGCAACGCCGCCTATCCCTGGCAGGGCCAGTATTTCAGCGTGCGGCGCCTTAGAGACCTGCTCAAGCTGCTGAGCTTCGAGACTCAGGCGGGCTGTTTCGGGCGATACGCCCCGGCCGTGTCCCAGGAAAAATGGCTGCGGCGCTGGCATTTCCTCGAGCTGGCAGGCGATCGCTGGTGGCCGATTGCCGGTGCGGTTTATATCCTGCAAGGCGTCAAGCGCCAGCACGGCCTGCGCCTGCTGACGCCGGCCTGGCAGGATCGCAAGGCGCGCGCCAAGGCCCTGGCGCCGGCGGTTCAGAGAATCCAGAAGGACGGCCAGTGAGCAAGGAGATCGATTGGGTCGAGATCTACACCGATGGGGCCTGCAGAGGCAATCCCGGCCCGGGAGGTTGGGGCGCCCTCCTCAGGACTGGCGCGCACGAAAAGGAGCTGTTCGGTGGCGAGGCCGATACCACCAACAACCGCATGGAACTGACGGCGGTGATCCGCGCCCTGGAGGCGCTCAAGCGCCCGGTGCAGGTTCGCGTGCATACCGATTCGCAGTATGTGCAGAAGGGCATCAGCGAGTGGATTCATGCCTGGAAGAAGCGCGGCTGGCGCACCGCCGACCGGCAGCCGGTCAAGAACGCCGAGCTCTGGCGGGAACTGGAGGCGCTGGCTGCGCGCCATCGCATCGAATGGCGCTGGGTCAAGGGGCATGCCGGGCACATCGACAATGAGCGCGCCGACGCCTTGGCGCGCCGCGGCATCGAGACTCTGAAAGGCAGCTCAGCGTGAGGCAAATTGTTCTCGACACGGAAACCACCGGCCTCGATCACCGAATGGGCGACCGCATCATCGAAATCGGCTGCGTCGAACTTCTCAATCGCAAGCTGACCGGACAGCGTTTCCATCGCTACCTCAACCCGGAGCGGGAAGTGGAGGCCGGGGCCCTCGCCGTCCATGGCCTGACCAACGAGTTCCTCCATGACAAGCCGAAATTCGACGAGGTGGCGGCCGAGTTCCTCGATTTCATCCAGGGCGCCGAGCTGGTGATCCACAATGCCGGCTTCGATGTCGGCTTCCTGAACAACGAACTGGCATTGTCACAGGCGGCGCCGCTGGAACAATGCTGTGCGGGGGTGGTGGATACCCTCAAGCTGGCCCGCGAACTGCATCCGGGGCGCAAGAACTCCCTCGATGCGCTGTGCGAGCGCTACGCCATCGACAACTCCGGACGCATGCTGCATGGCGCTCTGCTCGATGCCGAACTGCTGGCCGAGGTCTATCTGGCCATGACCCGGGGGCAGGACAGCCTGATCATGGAGCTGGATGCCGCGCCAGGCCCGACTTTGCAGGGTATGCCGCAACTGGAATGCCCGAACCTGCGCGTTTTGCGTGCCAGCGCCGAAGAGCTGGCCGAGCACCAGCGCCTGCTGGTCGATATCGGCCAGGAGAGCAAGACTGGGTGCCTGTGGTCGTCGCTGGAAGCCTGAACGGCCGGCGTCTTTGAAAATGGCTGCGGTTTCCGCTACAATGCGCGTCTTTCAGGCGCGTAGCTCAGCTGGTTAGAGCACCACCTTGACATGGTGGGGGTCGTAGGTTCGAGTCCTATCGCGCCTACCAACTGAAGACAGGAGTCAGAGGACAGAAGTCGCTACGGCTTCGGTTTTCTGGCTTTTGTCGTTTATGGGCGAATCATGCCGATCATAACTTTGCCGGATGGCTCGACACGCGAATTCCCCCAGGCGATCAGCGTCGCCGAGGTGGCCGCATCGATCGGCGCCGGACTGGCCAAGGCGGCCCTGGCCGGCAAGGTGGACGGCCGGTTGGTCGATACCGGCTACCGCATCGAGCGGGACTGCGCCCTGGCCATCGTCACCGACAGGGATGCCGATGGCGTCGATATCATCCGCCACTCGACTGCGCACCTGCTGGCCTATGCCGTGAAGGAGCTGTTTCCCGAGGCCCAGGTGACCATCGGCCCGGTGATCGACAACGGTTTCTACTACGATTTCGCCTACAAGCGGCCGTTCACGCCGGAAGACCTGGCGCGGATCGAGGTGCGCATGGCCGAATTGGCGAAGAAGGATTTCCCGGTGCTGCGCGAAGTCTGGCCGCGCGACAAGGCCGTCGGCTTCTTCAAATCCATTGGCGAGCATTACAAGGCCGAGATCATCGCCTCAATTCCTGCCGATCAGGACGTTTCGCTGTATCGCGAGGGCGATTTCGTGGACCTTTGCCGCGGCCCGCACGTTCCCTCTACCGGCAAGCTGAAGGTCTTCAAACTGATGAAGGTGGCTGGCGCCTACTGGCGCGGTGATTCCCGCAACGAGATGCTCCAGCGCATCTATGGCACAGCCTGGGCGAAGCAGGACGAACTCGACGCCTACCTGCACATGCTGGAGGAAGCCGAGAAGCGCGATCATCGCAAGCTCGGCCGGCAGCTTGACCTCTTCCATCTGCAGGACGAGGCGCCGGGCATGGTGTTCTGGCATCCCAAAGGCTGGGTGATCTGGCAGGAGGTCGAGCAGTACATGCGCCGCCTGCTTTCCGCCAATGGCTACCTGGAGGTGCGCACCCCGCAGGTGATGGACCGGGTGCTGTGGGAAAAGTCCGGCCACTGGGAGAACTACGCCGAGCACATGTTTACCACCAAGGCCGAGGAGCGGGACTACGCCGTCAAGCCGATGAACTGCCCCGGCCATGTTCAGATCTTCAACCAGGGCATCAAGAGCTACCGCGACCTGCCGTTGAGGCTGGCCGAGTTCGGCTCCTGCCACCGCAACGAGCCTTCCGGCGCGCTGCACGGCATCATGCGGGTGCGCGGCTTCGTCCAGGACGATGCGCACATTTTTTGCATGGAAGAACAGATTCTGTCCGAGTCCGCCTCCTTCATCGATTTGCTGCGCAAGGTATATGCGGATTTCGGTTTCAACGACATCCTCGTCAAGTTGTCCACCCGACCGGAGAAGCGCCTCGGTTCCGACGAGACCTGGGATCGTGCCGAAACAGCGCTGGCACAGGCCCTCGACGCCAAGGGCCTGAAGTACGATTTGCAGCCAGGCGAAGGGGCCTTCTACGGCCCCAAGATCGAGTTTTCGCTGAAGGATTGCCTGAACCGGGTCTGGCAGTGCGGCACCCTGCAGCTGGATTTCTCCCTGCCCGGGCGCCTCGGCGCGGAGTATGTCGCCGAGGACAACACCCGCCGCCAGCCGGTGATGCTGCACCGGGCCATCCTTGGCTCGATGGAGCGCTTCATCGGGATACTGATCGAGCACCATGCCGGCGCCTTCCCGCTGTGGCTGGCCCCGCTTCATGCGGTGGTGATGAACATCTCAGAGCATCAGGCCGATTACGCCGGGGCTGTTGCGGAAAAGCTACGCATTGCCGGCCTGCGGGCGGTAGCGGATTTGCGCAACGAGAAAATTAGCTATAAAATACGAGAACATAGCTTGCATAAGCTGCCTTATCAGCTTGTCGTGGGTGACAAGGAAAAGGCAGCCGGGTTGGTCGCCGTGCGTGCCCGGGGTGGTCAAGACCTTGGGCAAATGTCCCTCGAGACGTTTGTCGAACGCCTGACGCGAGAACGTGATGCGCGGGCAGGGGCGACCTGATTTTCAATTTTTCGGAGATTCGAACCATCGCACAACAGAAGGCGCAGCGCCTGAACGAAGAGATCAACGCCCCCGAAATAAGGCTGATCGGGGTGGATGGCGAGCAGGTCGGTATCGTAGCGGTTCAGTCTGCGCTTAAGATGGCCGAGGAAGCCGGGGTGGATCTGGTCGAGATCGCGCCATTGGCCAAGCCTCCGGTCTGCCGCATCATGGACTATGGCAAGTTCAAATACGCGGAGGCCAAGAAGGCGCACGAAGCCAAGCTGAAACAGAAGCAGATCCAGGTCAAGGAAGTGAAGTTCAGGCCCGGCACCGACGAAGGCGACTACCAGATCAAGCTGCGCAACCTGGTGAGGTTCCTGCAGGAAGGCGACAAGACCAAAGTGACGCTGCGTTTCCGCGGCAGGGAAATGGCGCATCAGGAATTCGGCGTGCGCCTGCTGGAGCGGGTGAAGGGCGACCTCGAGCTTTACGGCACGGTCGAGCAGTTTCCCAAGATGGAAGGCCGCCAGCTCATCATGGTGCTGGCGCCGATCAAGAAGCAGGAGAAGAAGCACTGATTATTTCGTTCCCTTGAGGGACGGATTGGCGGAATGGACCGGCCGACAGGTCCATGGATAAGTGGCTGCAGGTTGTCGAAGCGCTTCCGGATCGGAAGCCACCTGGCGCCATGTTAAAAGGAGTTCTTCGATGCCGAAGATGAAGACAAAATCCGGCGCTGCCAAGCGCTTCAAGGTGCGCGCCGGGGGCAGCGTCAAACGCTCCCAGGCTTTCAAGCGCCATATCCTGACCAAGAAAACCACCAAGGCCAAGCGTCATCTGCGCGGGGCCACCAATGTGCATGACTCGGATGTCGCTTCGGTCCGCGCCATGCTGCCCTACGCCTAAGGAGCCCAGACCATGCCACGAGTCAAACGCGGGGTAACGGCGCGCGCGCGCCACAAGAAGGTTCTCGACCAGGCCAAGGGCTATCGCGGCCGGCGCAGCAGCGTCTACCGCATCGCCAAGCAGGCGGTGATGAAGGCGGGGCAGTATGCCTACCGCGATCGCCGGCAGCGCAAGCGCCAGTTCCGTTCGCTCTGGATTGTCCGCATCAACGCCGCGGCGCGCGAGTTGGGGCTGAGCTACAGCGTGCTGATGAACGGCCTGAAGAAGGCCTCCATCGAGGTCGATCGCAAGGTGCTGGCCGACTTGGCGGTGTTCGACAAGCCGGCGTTCGCGCAGATTGCCAACCAGGCCAAGGCCAGTCTCTCTGCCTGAAGCCCAGAAACGGAAAAAAGGGAGGCCCATGCCTCCCTTTTTTTGATCTATGACCGATCTCGAACAACTGGTTGCCCAGGCTACCGCCGAATTCGCCGGCATAGCCGATGCCGCCGCGCTAGAGCAGGCCAAGGCGCGCTACCTCGGCAAGAGCGGCACGGTGACCGAGTTGTTGAAAGGGCTGGGCCGGTTGGCTCCCGAAGAGCGCAAGCTTGCGGGGGCGACCATCAACGGCGCCAAGGAGCGGATCGAGACGGCCCTCAGCACCCGCCGCGAGGCACTGCGGCAGGCCGCCCTCGAAGCGCAGCTCCGGGCCGAAGCGCTGGACGTCACCCTGCCTGGTCGGGGTCTGCCGACGGGCGGCCTGCATCCGGTGACGCGCACCCTGGAGCGCATCGAGGCGTTGTTCCGTTCCATCGGTTTCGACGTCGCCGACGGGCCCGAGATCGAGGACGATTTCCACAACTTCACGGCCCTCAACACCCCGGAAAACCATCCGGCGCGCTCCATGCACGACACCTTCTACCTGGAAAATGCGCCCGGCCTGCTGCTGCGCACGCATACCAGCCCGATCCAGGTGCGCTACATGGAGACGCACAAGCCGCCCATTCGCATCATCGCGCCCGGCCGCGTCTATCGGGTCGACTCGGACGCCACCCACTCGCCGATGTTCCATCAGGTTGAAGGGCTGTGGATCGATGAGGACGTCAGTTTCGCCGATCTGAAGGGCGTGTTCACCGATTTTCTGCGCAATTTCTTTGAGAAGCCCGAACTGCGGACACGTTTCAGGCCGTCCTTTTTTCCGTTTACCGAGCCGTCGGCCGAGATCGACATGAGCTGCGTGTTCTGCGACGGCAACGGCTGCCGCGTCTGCAGTCATACCGGCTGGCTGGAGATCGCCGGCAGCGGCATGGTCCATCCCAATGTGCTGAAGGCGGTGGGCATTGACAGCGAGAAATACATCGGCTTCGCTTTCGGCATGGGACCGGACCGCCTGACCATGCTGCGCTACGGCGTGAACGACCTGCGGCTGTTTTTCGACGGCGACCTGCGCTTCCTATCCCAATTCAAATAACCATGCAGTTCTCCGAACACTGGCTGAGGGAATTCGTCGATCCGCCGCTGACCAGCGCCGAACTGGCGCATGCCCTGACCATGGCCGGGCTGGAGGTCGAAGCGCTGCAGAACGTGGCGCAGGCATTCAGCGGCGTGGTGGTGGCTCAGGTGCTGGTCGTCGACCGCCATCCCGACGCCGACAAGCTGAAACTCTGCAAAGTCGACGCGGGACAGGGCGAGACTTTGCAGATTGTTTGCGGGGCGCCGAACGTCGCCGCCGGCATGAAGGTGCCCTGCGCGCTGGTAGGCGCCGAACTGCCAGGGATGAAGATCAAGGCCGCCAAGGTGCGCGGCATCGAGTCCTTCGGCATGCTCTGCTCGGCACGCGAGCTGAGCCTTTCGGAAGACCACAGCGGTCTTCTAGCCTTGCCGGCGGATGCACCCTTGGGCGAGGACATCCGCGCCTACCTGGCGCTCGACGACAAGCTGTTCACTCTCAAGCTGACGCCGAACCGGGCCGACTGCCTCAGCCTGAAAGGCATTGCCCGCGAAGTCGGCGCCCTGACCGGAACGCCGGTGAAGATGCCGGCGATTCGGGAATGCGCTGTCGCCGGCAACTCGCGTCGGGCCGTGGTCCTGGATGCCCCGGCGGCCTGTCCGCGCTACTGCGGGCGAGTGGTGAGCGGCATCGATTCAGGCGCACCGACGCCGGCCTGGATGAAGCGGCGCCTCGAGCGCAGCGGTATCCGTTCCATCAGCGCCGTGGTGGATGTCACCAACTACGTCATGCTTGAGTTCGGCCAGCCCCTGCATGCCTTCGACAACGCCCGCCTGCAGGGCGCGGTGCACGTGCGCTATCCGGCAGCGGGCGAACAACTGCGGCTGCTCAACGAACAATCAGTGGCGCCGGATGCCGACACAGCCCTGATCGCCGACGACCAGCGCGCACTGGCCCTGGCAGGCATCATGGGGGGGGAAGAGAGCGGCATTTCGGCCGTCACTACCGAACTGTTCCTTGAGAGCGCCTTCTTTGCTCCGGACGCGGTTGCCGGCAAGGCGCGGGCGTTGGGTTTCACTTCCGATGCGTCCTATCGTTTCGAGCGGGGCGTCGATTTTGCAGCCACCCGGGAAGCCTTGGAACGCGCCACCCAGCTGATCCTCGATATCTGCGGAGGACAGGCCGGTCCGGTAACCGAGGCTGTGGCGCCGGAGCATCTGCCGAAACGCGAGGCCGTGCGATTGCGCGTGCCGCGGGCGGAAAAGATCCTCGGCATCCCGCTGGGGACCGAGGTGGTCGCGCGCCTGTTCGCCGGGCTCGATTTTCCGTTCAGGCGCGAAGGCGATGTGCTCACCGTGACGCCGCCTTCGCAACGTTTCGACATCGTCATCGAGGAAGACCTGATCGAGGAACTCGCCAGGCTGCATGGCTACGACAACATCCCCGAGCGGCGCCCCCAAGGCTCCCTGGCCATCCTGCCGAAGTGCGAAGAGCTGCGCTCGGTCTGGCGCCTGCGCCGTTTGTTGGCCGCGCGTGATTACCAGGAGGTGGTGAACTACAGTTTCGTCGATGCCGACTGGGAACAGGACTTTTGCGTCAACCCGGATCCGGCAGTGCTGGCCAATCCCATTGCCAGTCAGATGGGCGTGATGCGCTCGAGCCTGATCGGCGGGCTGGTGAATAACCTTGTCGTCAATCTCAACCGGCGCATGGAACGGGTTCGCGTTTTCGAAACCGGGCGGTGTTTCCTGCGCGACAGCCAGGGAGATACGGTGGCAGGATTTCTGCAACCGAAGCGCATCGCTGCCCTGGCGGCAGGCTCGGCGGCGCCGGAACAATGGGGCGTGACCGCGCGCCGAGTCGACTTTTTCGATATCAAGGGCGATGTCGAGGCGCTGCTTGCGCCAACGCAAGTCGGCTTCGAGCGACTGGCGCATCCGGCTCTTCATCCGGGCCGTTCTGCCACGGTGGTGGTCGAAGGACGGACCATCGGATTGATCGGCGAACTGCATCCGCGCTGGGTGCAGAAATACGAGTTGGGCGGGGCGCCGGTGGTTTTCGAACTGGACCTCGATGCCATCCAGCGGCAGGCACTGCCGGCGCATCGTGAAATTTCACGCTTCCCGGCAGTAGTGCGCGACATGGCGCTGGTAGTCGATCTGGGCCTGGCCGCCGAGTCCTTGCAGGAAACCCTCGTCAAGGCTGCGCCAAGCTTCGTCCGAGATGTGGTTTTGTTCGATGTGTACCAGGGAAAAGGCGTCGATCCTGACAAAAAAAGTCTTGCATTCCGGGTAGTTATGCAAGATACTGAGAAAACGCTTTCGGATGGTGAAGTTGATGCGGCGATGAGCAAAATGATAGAAGCCGCGAGCCGCGACTTTGCCGCCAAGCTGCGTTCATAGGGAGCTGAAATGACGTTAACAAAGGCGGAACTCGCCGATCTCCTGTTCGAAAAGGTCGGCCTGAACAAGCGCGAAGCGAAAGACATGGTGGAGGGTTTTTTCGAGGAAATCCGCACGGCGCTGGAGCGTGGCGAGAGCGTCAAACTGTCCGGCTTCGGCAATTTCCAGCTGCGCGACAAGCCCCAGCGTCCGGGCCGCAATCCCAAGACCGGAGAAGAAATCCCCATTACGGCCCGCCGTGTCGTCACCTTCCACGCCAGCCAGAAACTCAAGACCTCGGTAGAGAAACTGAGCAGCCATGGCAAGCAAGGATGAATTGCCGCCGATTCCGGCCAAGCGCTACTTCACCATCGGCGAAGTGAGCGAGCTGTGCGGCGTAAAACCGCACGTGCTGCGCTACTGGGAGCAGGAATTTACCCAGCTGAAACCGGTCAAGCGGCGCGGCAACCGTCGCTACTACCAGCACCATGAAGTCCTGCTGGTGCGACGCATCCGGGAATTGCTCTACCGCGAGGGGTTCACCATCAGCGGCGCCCGCAACCGACTCGAGGAGGGGCCGGTTCGCGAAGAGCACGCTCCGGCCCAGGCTATCGCCGACTATGTGCCGAGCGGCTCGCTGCGCGGCGAGATCGCCGGCATCATCGCGCTGCTGCGCGCCTGACGCGCGCGACCGCCGCAACGCTTCCCGTCGACTCTGTTATAATCCGCCTCCAGTCGGGGCGTAGCGCAGCCTGGTAGCGCACTTGCATGGGGTGCAAGGGGTCGCGAGTTCAAATCCCGCCGCCCCGACCATTCTTTCCCAGAGGCAGCCATCGCCGCGCGGCATACCATGCGCATCCTGCTTTCCAACGACGACGGCTATTTCGCGCCCGGCATCGAGTTACTTGCCCAAACCCTTTCCGATCTCGCCGAGATCACCGTTGTGGCGCCAGAGCGCGATCGCAGCGGGGCCAGCAATTCTCTGACCCTGGATCGGCCATTGCGACTGCGTCAGGCGGCCAACGGCTTTCATTTCGTCAACGGCACTCCAACCGATTGCGTGCACCTCGCGGTGACCGGCATGCTCGACTACCTGCCCGATATGGTGATTTCGGGGATCAATGTCGGCGCCAACATGGGGGACGACACCATCTACTCAGGAACGGTGGCTGCCGCAACCGAGGGTTATCTGCTGGGCGTGCCGTCGCTGGCGGTGTCGCTGGCCAGCCATCGTGCCTTGCATTTCGAGACCGCGGCGCAGGTGACGCGCCGACTGGTCGAGCGCTTCATGGAATCCCCCCTCGGCGAACCGGCCTTGCTCAACGTCAATGTGCCCGACATCGCGCCCGAAGCCCTGCGCGGCATCCGGGTGACCCGGCTGGGCAAGCGTCACAAGGCCGAAGGCGTGGTCAAGCAGGTAAACCCGCGCGGCGAAACCGTCTATTGGGTCGGCGCCGCCGGACTGGCCCAGGATGCCGGCGAGGGCACGGATTTCCATGCCGTGGAGAACGGCTTTGCTTCGCTGACCCCCTTGCAGATCGACCTGACCCATGCCGCCAGGATCGGCGTCGTCGACCGCTGGTTATCGGCATGAAGCGTGAGTTGTCCGGCATCGGCTTGACCTCGCAGCGCACCCGCGCCCGCATGATCGAGCGCCTGCGCGAGCAGGGCATCCGCGACGAAGCGGTGCTGGCGGCGATGGCGGCGGTGCCGAGGCACATTTTCGTCGAGGAGGCGCTGGCGCATCGTGCCTACGAGGACACGGCGCTGCCGCTTGGCTTCCAGCAGACCATCTCGCAGCCCTTCATCGTGGCCAGGATGATCGAACTGCTGCGGGTGGGCCGCGAACTGGGCAAAACCCTGGAGATCGGCGCCGGTTGCGGCTACCAGGCGGCGGTGCTGGCGCGCCTGGCGAGGGAGGTCTATGCGGTGGAACGCATCGCGCCGCTGTTGGACAAGGCGCGTGCCAACCTGCGCCAGTTGCGCTTGCCGAATGTCCGGCTCAAACATGCCGATGGCACGCAGGGTCTGGCGCAAGCCGCGCCATTCGATACAATCATCGTTGCCGCCGCTGCCGCCAAGGTGCCGCCGCCCCTGATGGCGCAATTGGCCCCAGGCGGACGCATGCTGCTGCCCCTGGGCGGGACCGAGCAATGCCTTTGCCAGGTTGAGCGCAGCGCGCGCGGCTATGTCGAAACCCGCCTCGATCCGGTGCGTTTCGTCCCACTTGTTGCCGGAGTCGAATAGGCATGGCGATCCACATCCGATCCTACCTCCTGTGCGCCGCGCTAACAGCCGGCCTGGCTGGCTGCGCATCGAAATCATCGGCGCCGGTGATCGAACGCGGCGCGGCACCAGCCAGGGCGCCGGCGGCGGCCCCGGCCGCCAAGGCTGGCGAGTACCACACCGTAAAGAAAGGAGAAACGCTCTATAGCGTTGCGCTGGAACATGGCCAGTCATATCGGGACGTCGCCGCCTGGAACAACATAGACAACCCGAGCATGATCCGTGTCGGCCAGCAGTTGCGAGTGGTGCCGCCCGAGGGGGTGGCGGTGGCCAGGCCCATAGACACGCCGCCCGCAGTGGAAGTACGGCCGCTCGCCACCTCGCGCCCGCAGGCCAATACCGAGGCGCTGAAGCGAGAGCCGAAGGGCGGCAAGCAGCCTTTCACGGAGCAGGCGCTGGCGGCGGTGCAGAAGGACAATGCGGCTCGCAGCGAACCGCCGCCGGCGGCGGCCATCAAACCCGAGCCCAAGCCGACGGAGGCCCCGGCCGGCACGGGCGAGTTGAACTGGGCCTGGCCGGCGGCGGGGAAGGTGATCGGGGCGTTTGTCGAGGGCGGCAGCAAGGGCATCGACATCGGGGGCCGGATCGGCGATCCCGTGCATGCGGCCGAAGCGGGCAAAGTGACCTATGTCGGCAGCAGCATTCGCGGCTATGGCAACCTGGTCATCGTGCAGCACGCCAACAGCCTGATCAGCGTGTATGCCCACAACAGCAAGTTGCTGGTCAAGGAAAATCAGCAGGTTGCCAAGGGGCAGAGGGTTGCCGAACTGGGCGACAGCGACGCCGACCAGCCCAAGCTGCATTTCGAAATCCGCCGCCAGGGCAAGCCCATCGATCCGCTCAAGGCGCTGCCGCCAAGGTAGGCCATGCAAGACGAGCCTCAGTCCGATGAAGGCGAACTCGCGGAACCGGCCGCGCCTGAGCCGGCGCAGGTTGCCGAGCCGGATTTCTTCAACGATGTCACCCAGCTCTATCTGAACGAGATAGGCGTCAATCCGCTGCTGACGGCGGAACAGGAGCTGAAGCTGTCCCGACTTGTCCGGACGGGCGACGAGCCGGCGCGACAGAAGATGATCGAGCACAACCTGCGGCTGGTGGTGAACATCGCCAAGCACTACCTGAACCGCGGCATGCCCCTGCTCGACCTGGTCGAGGAGGGCAACCTCGGCTTGATCCACGCCCTGGACAAGTTCGACCCGGAACGCGGTTTCCGCTTTTCCACCTATGCCACCTGGTGGATCCGCCAGAACATCGAGCGGGCCATCATGAACCAGTCGCGCACCATCCGCCTGCCTGTGCATGTGGTGAAGGAATTGAATGCCGTGCTGCGGGCGATGCGCCATCTCGAAGCGGCCAGCGCCCGCGAGACCGGATTGGAGGAAATTGCCCAGTTGCTCGACAAGCCGGTGGAGGAGGTGCGCCAGGTGCTGGCCCTCAACGAGCACGTGGCTTCGCTCGATGCGCCGCTGGACATCGACCCGAGCCTGTCGATCGGCGAGTCCCTGGCCGACCAGTCCGCATTGACGCCCGAGATGCAGATTCACACCGCCGAGGTGGAGCATCTGATCGGCGAGTGGATCGGCATGCTCGGCGACAAGCAGCGCCAGGTCATCGAGTCGCGCTATGGCCTGAATGGCGGCGAGGTGGCGACCCTGGAGGAGCTGGCCGAGCGCCTGAGCCTGACCCGGGAAAGGGTGCGGCAGATCCAGATCGAAGCGCTGGCCCAGCTGCGCCGCATCCTCAAGCGGCACGGCGTCTCGAAGGATGTGCTGCTCTAGCGCGACGCGGCCAGCCGCGTTTCCCGTTCGTTCCGCAATTCCTGCGCCAGGGCGTAGACCGCCATGGCGTAGAAGCTCGATCGATTGTAGCGGGTGATGACGTAGAAGTTGCGGTAGCCCAGCCAGAACTCAGTGGCCTCGTCCGGGGTCGCCAGATCGATCAGGGCGCAAGGCTGTGGCGAGGCATCCGCCGCGCTGACGCCGAAGGCGCCCATTTCCGTGGGCAGCAGACGCGGCAGGATGCCGGCATCGATGAGCGCCAGATGGCCTTCGCCGGCCACTTTGGCCGGCACGGCGATCGGCCCGCCTGCTTCCCAGCCGTGGCTGGCAAGGAAGTGGGCGACGCTGCCGATTGCGTCGGCGCTGCTCGCCGCCAGGTCCACCTGCCCGTCGCCATCGAAGTCCACGCCCCAGTTGCGGATGCTGCTGGGCAGGAATTGCGGCATGCCGAGAGCGCCCGCATAGGAACCTGTATAGCTCAGCGGGCTGCGTCGCGATTCGCGCGCCAGCAGCAGCAGCGACTCCAGCTCGCGGCGGAACAATTCGGCCCTTGGCGGATAGTCGAAGGCCAGGGTGGCCAGGGTGGCCAGGGTCGGGAACTTGCCCTGGTTGCGGCCGTAGATGGTCTCGATGCCGATGATGGCGACGATGATTTCTTCGGGCACGCCATAGGCGTCGCGGGCGGCTTCGAGGACGGGCCGATGGGCTTCCCAGAAGCGCAGCCCGCCCTCGATGCGCGTCGGCTCGAGGAAGCGCGCGCGGTAGGCATGCCAGGAGCGGGCGGCCGGATCCTTCGGCGGGAGAATGGCCTTGAGCGCCCTCGGCTGCGACTGGAGCCGGTCGAACAGGCGCAGGAGCCGGGCCCGGTCGAAGCCGTGCTTGTCGTGCATCTCGTCGATGAATGTCCGCACTTCCTCGCGCTGCGCGAAACCGCCGCTCCAGCCGGTGCTGGGCAGAGCGAACGCGAGGGCGAGGGCGCAGGCCAGGCTTCTGATCATTTCGAAACGGCGATGTCGAGTCCGGATACCAGTCCCCGCAGGCGTTGGCTGGGCGCATCGCCGTTCAGTTTGCCATAGCGCAGATCGACGTAGAGTCCGGCGATGGCCTGGATCGACTGCGCCAGTTCGGGGCGGGCCTGCGCCACCCTCCGGGCGTAGTCGGCCGGACCTTCCCAGGGGCGGCGCGCCAGGCCGATGCGTCCAAGCTTTCGGCTGAGCCGGTTCCAGGCGCGCTGTGTCGGGTCGAGCCGGATGCGCTTGCGCAGTGCCCAGGCGGTGAGCGCCAGCAGCAGCAGCCCGCAGAGCGTGGCCATTGCGGCGGCCATGGCCTGCCAATCGGGCTCGCGCATGCCGAGGCGCGACAGCACTTCGCGCTGGCGCTGCGGGTCGTAGCCCAGCACCCACTGGTTCCAGGCATTGCCGACGGCCTCCCAGCGGAAGCGCAGCTGCCGCAGCCAGGAGAAGTCGGCACGCACCATGAACGGCAGCGCTTCGCTGGCCGGCATCGCGGAAGCCAGGCCGGCTTCGATCCGGCTCGGAGCGATGGCGGCGGTCGGATCGACCCGCACCCAGCCCCGCCCCTCCAGCCAGGCTTCCGCCCAGGCATGGGCATCCGATTGGCGGACAATCAGATAGCCGTCCACCGGATTGCGCTGGCCGCCCTGGTAGCCGGTGACCACCCGGGCCGGGATGCCGGCCGCGCGCAGGGTGAAGGTGAAGGCCGAGGCGTAGTGTTCGCAGAATCCGCGCCGGGTCCCGAACAGGAATTCATCGATGCTGTTCTCGCCGAGCAGCGGCGGCGTCAGGGTGTAGAAGAAGCTCTCTTGGCGGAAGTGTTCCAGCATGCGGCGGATCACCGCTTCGGGATCCGTCGCTTCGCGCCGCCATTGCTGGGCCAGCGCCTGCGTGCGGGGGTTGTTCGGCGGCAGGGACAGGTAGCGCCGCAGCGAGACCGCCGATTCGCCCGGATCGTGGCCGGCCCCGGGGGAGGATTGCATGGCGTAGCGCAGCCGGCTGCGCACTGGCGCCCTGGCCTGGATCAGGTATTCGCGCGACAGGCTGGCGCCGGCGGGCAGCGATGCCGGAATTTCCAGGGCGAATAGCCAGGTCTTGTTGTGCGGCTCGAGGGTGATTTCGTAGCCGACGGGCTGGGATGTCGCCGTATCCGGGAGACCGACTTTTTCCCGCGCCAGGCTGGCGCGCCAGCTGCGGCCATCGAAGTTGCCCAGCACCGGACCGCGCCAGTACAGGCTCGGCTGCGGCGGGATCTGCCCCTCGAATCTCACCCTGAAGGCGATCTCGCCGGATTGGATCAGCCTGCTGATGTCGCCGGGCGACATGCTCTCGGACAGTCCGGTCATGCCGCTGTAGGCATCCACCGGCATGCCCCAGAGCGGGCCCTGGACGCGCGGGAACAGCAGGAACAGCACCAGCATGAACGGCAGGGCCTGGGCCAGCATCAGCACTGCCAGGCGCAGCTGGGCCAGGACGCCGCTGCCGGCATGGGCCAGGCTGGCCAGGGCGGAGGTGATCACCACCAGCGCCGCCAGGGCCAGCCCGGCGACCTCCATCCCCTGGGCATTGAGGAAGTGGGTCAGGAGCAGGAAGTAGCACAGGAAGATCACGGCCAGCCCGTCGCGCGGGCGCCGCATCTCAAGCAGCTTGAGGGCGAGAAACAGGATCAGCAGGGCGATCCCCGGATCCTTGCCGAAAAGGTGGCGATATGTCAGAAACACGCCGACCGATCCGGCAACCACCAGCAAGTTCAGCAGCCAGCGTGGCGGCAGGGTGGCGCGGCGCCACCATAGCCAGGCGCGCCAGGCCAGGGCCAGGATCAGGGCGGCCGCCAGCCAGGGCGGAGCGGGCTGGATCGCGGGCACCAGGGTCAGCACGGCGCAGGCCAGCAGCCACAGCTCCTGCGTGCGGGTCAGGGGCGGAGCGGGCTTAGAGGCCATGGAGCGCCAGTGCCTCGAGGCACTCCTGGAAATGCTGGGCGCCCTGGCCGAGCGCGAGCTGCCTGCCCGGCAGTCGCAGCCCGTAGGCCAGACCCCGGGAATGGGCGTCGATCAGCCAGCGCGTCAGGCGCGACAGCCGCGCCTCGACGTCCAGGCCCTGCGGCAGGGCATTCCAATCGAGCCAGACCTGGGCGGCGCTGGCACCGGCGAATTGCTTGGTGAGCAGGATCTGCTCGCGGGCCACGGCTTTCCAGGCAACGTGCCGCGGCGAATCCGCCGGCTGGTGGCTGCGCAGGCCGGAGAAATCCTCGCTGCCGCGCCCGCCGCGCGGGCCGCCGTTCTCGCCGTTGGCGGCCAGCGGCAGGGGCGGGGCCGAGGCCTCCGGTTTCGGATAAACCAGGCAGCGCATATCCGGCTCGACATAGCTCCAGGCGCGCACCAGGCACAGCGGGTAGCGGGTCTCCAGGGTGACGCGACCGGGCCGCAGCCAGCCGCGCCGGCGGGCGAGCAGAGGCAGGCTGACGAGGGTGGTCGCCTCGGCGGCCAGGTCGCAGGCCTGCGTCTCGCCGCCGTCCAGTTTCAGTTCAAGGGCGAAACGGCTCTGCCCGCGGCGGTTGTGCAGCTGCAGGCCGAACCCGGCGTTGTCGCCTGCAAACACCGGCTCGACGCGGCCGGGCGAGATTTCCAGGTGGACCAGGTTGCGGAAGGTATGCAGCAAAGTCACCAGCCCCAACCCGGCGAGCAGAAAAATCAGGGCGTAGCCCAGGCTCAGGTTGTAGTTGATGGCGCCGGTCAGCATCAGGACCAGCGATGCCGCGAAGGCCAGGCCGGCCCGCGTCGGCAGGACATACACCCGTCGCTGGCTCAGCCTGATCGGCGCGGCCTCGGGACCGTAGAGGCGGAACAGCCAGCGCTTGAACGAGGCGACCGCCTGCATCCGCGGATCAGGGCAAGGGCACCGCGGCAATCAGCGCGGCGGCGATTTCCGCCGATGAGGCCGTCTGCATTCCGCTGGAAGGGCGCAGGCGATGGCCGGCGATGGCTGGCAGCACCGCCTGGATGTCTTCCGGCAGCACCAGGTCGCGGTGGTCGATGAGGGCCCAGGCGCGGGCGGCACGCAGCAGCGCCAGGGCGGCGCGCGGACTGAGGCCGGCGTCGTAGTCGGGCGAGCGGCGGGTATGCTCGGCCAGCGCCTGCACGTAGGCGATCAGCGCTTCCGAGGCATGCACCTCCGTGACGGACTGCTGCAGTTCGAGCAGTTCTCCCGGGTCCATGCTGGGGCTCAGGCTGGCCATCATGTCGCGCCGGTCGGCGCCGGCCAGCAGCTCGCGTTCGGCGGCCTGGTCCGGATAGCCCATCTCGATGCGCATCAGGAAGCGGTCGAGCTGGGATTCCGGCAGCGGGAAAGTACCGATCTGGTGCGAGGGGTTCTGGGTGGCAATTACGAAGAAGGGCTCGGGCAGGGGACGGGTCTCGCCCTCGCAGGTGACCTGGTGCTCCTCCATGGCTTCGAGCAGCGCGCTCTGGGATTTCGGCATCGCCCGGTTGATTTCGTCGACCAGGATTACCTGAGCGAAGATCGGGCCGGGGTGGAACTGGAAGCCGCCGCTGTTGCGGTCGTAGATCGACACCCCGATGATGTCCGCCGGCAGCATGTCGGCCGTGCACTGGATGCGATGGAAGTTCAGCCCGAGCAGCCTGGCCAGGACATGGGCCAGGATGGTCTTGCCGACGCCCGGCAGATCCTCGATCAGCAGGTGGCCGCGGGCAAGCAGGCAGACCAGGGCGAGACGGATCTGGCGTTCCTTGCCCAGCACGATGCGGCCGGCCTGGCGGATGGCTTGATCTATCGGCGAGTTGGACATGACTTGGGCGGAAGGCGCAAACGGAGGATAATGGCAGTCAAGCTTTTGAACATTCTATTGCATTTCCGTTCTGCCAAATCCCCAGAAAAGACCGGGTTAATCATGACCACCGCATTCATCACGCATCGCGACTGTTGGCTGCATGACATGGGGGCGCATCATCCCGAATGCCCGGAGCGCCTGTCCGCCATCAGCGACCGGCTGATCGCCGCCGGACTCGACATGTATTTGTCCTTCTATGATGCGCCGCTGGCCACGCTCGAGCAGATTGCCCGAGTGCATCCGGCCGAGTACGTCCGCGGCATCGGCGACAGCGCACCGGAAAGCGGCATCGTCCACCTCGATCCGGACACCGCCATGAGCCCGGGCACCTGGACCGCGGCGCTGCGCTCCGCCGGCGCCGGCATCCTGGCGACCGACCTGGTGATGGCAGGTGAGGCCGAAAACGCCTTCTGCAGCGTGCGTCCGCCGGGACACCACGCCGAGCGGGCCCGGGCCATGGGTTTCTGTTTCTTCAACAACATCGCCATCGCCGCCGCCCATGCGATCGAGGTGCACGGGCTCGCACGGGTGGCCGTGGCCGACTTCGATGTCCATCACGGCAACGGCACGGAGAACATCTTCGCCAACGATCCGCGGGTGCTGATGGTCAGCACCTTCCAGCATCCGTTCTATCCCTACTGCGGCACCGAAGATCCGGCCCCGAACATGCTCAACGTGCCTATGCCGGCCGGCACCCGCAGCGATGGTTTCCGTCAGGCGGTGACCGATGTCTGGCTGCCGGCGCTGCGGGCCTTCGCGCCCGAAGCGATCTTTATCTCGGCCGGTTTCGACGCCCACTACGAGGACGACATGGCCTCCCTCGGACTGGTCGAAGCCGACTATGCCTGGGTCACCCGCGAACTGAAGGCCGTCGCCGCCGAGTCGGCACAGGGTCGCATCGTCTCCATGCTCGAAGGCGGCTATGCCCTGTCGGCCCTGGCGCGTAGCGTGACGACACATATCAAGGCCCTGGCGGATCTGTGAGCCTCGCCAGAACGATCCGGCGGCAGGACGGTCAACTTTTCCGTCGGGCCGCTCATTTCCCCCTCTGGGCGGCCTCATAAAGTAGAATTCTCTTTTTCGATCTGCGTACGCAAGCAAATGATTCAAGGTTCGATTGTCGCCATCGTCACGCCCATGCGGACCGATGGCAGCCTGGACTACCCGAGGCTCAAGTCCCTGGTGGATTTCCACGTGGCGGAAGGCAGCGACGGGATCGTCATCGTCGGCACCACCGGCGAATCCCCCACGGTGGACGTCGAGGAGCATTGCGAACTGGTTCGGGCCGCCGTGGAGTATGCCGCCGGCCGCATCCCGGTGATCGCCGGCACCGGCGGCAACTCCACCGCCGAAGCCATCGAGCTGACGGCCTACGCCAGGAAGGTGGGCGCGACCGCCTCGCTGAACGTGGTGCCGTATTACAACAAGCCGACCCAGGAAGGCCTCTATCGGCATTTCAAGGCGATTGCCGAAGCCGTCGACCTGCCGATGATCCTCTACAACGTGCCGGGCCGCACGGTCGCCGACATGAGCAACGAGACCGTCCTGCGCCTGGCCCAGGTGCCCGGCATCGCCGGCCTCAAGGACGCCACCGCCAGCATGGAGCGCGCCACCGATCTGATCCTGCGCGCGCCGAAGGACTTCGCGCTCTACAGCGGTGACGATGCCAGCGCCCTGGCCTTCATCCTGATGGGCGGCCATGGCACGATTTCCGTCACGGCCAACGTGGCGCCCGGGCTGATGCACCAGATGTGCGTCGCCGCCCTGGAGGGCAAGGCTATCCAGGCGCGCCAGATCAACGCGCGGCTGTTCGGCCTGCATCGCCACCTGTTCATCGAGGCCAACCCGATCCCCGTGAAGTGGGCGGTAAGCCGGATGGGCCTGATGGAAGGCGGCATCCGGCTGCCCCTGACTCCCTTGTCCGAGCCGCACCAGGACCGCGTGTTGCAAGCCATGCGCGAAGCCGGCGTGGCCGTCTGACCAGCACTGATTCCGAAAGGCGAAGCATGACCCGTAAGTTGCACCAGGCTTTTTTCCTGTGCGTTGCAGCGGCTGTTGTCGCCGGCTGCTCGACCAGCATGATCGAGTCGAAGAAAATCGACTACAAATCGGCCGGCAAGCTGCCGCCGCTCGAGATTCCGCCCGATCTGACCTCGCCGAACCGCGACGAACGCTATGCCGTGCCGGACATCTCGCCGCGCGGCTCGGCGACCTTCTCCGCCTATAGCACCGAGCGCAGCAACACCAAGGATGCTGCTGCGCAGGATGTGCTACCGCAGATCGACAAGATGCGTGTCGAGCGTTCCGGTAGCCAGCGTTGGCTGGTGGTGGCGGCGACGCCCGACAAGATCTGGCCCAACCTCAAGGATTTCTGGCAGGAACTGGGTTTCATCGTGAACCTCGAGCTGCCCGATGCGGGCATCATGGAAACCGACTGGGCGGAGAACCGGGCCAAGTTGCCGCAAGACATGATTCGCGCCACGCTGGGCAAGTTCCTCGACCAGATCTATTCCACTCCCGAACGCGACAAGTTCCGCACCCGCCTGGAAAAAGGCGCAGTCGAAGGCACTACCGAAATCTACATCAGCCACCGCGGCATGTATGAGATCTATGCCAACGAAGGCAAAGATCGTACCGTATGGCAACCGCGCCCGGCCGATCCTGAATTGGAGGCAGAGATGCTGCGCAGGCTGATGGTGCGTCTGGGAACCGAAGAGACTCGCGCCCGCACCCTGATGGCGAACGACCCCAAGAAGGAGGAGCGAGTCCGCCTGGTGCGGTCATCCGGCAATGTCGGCTCACTGCAGCTTCTAGAAGCCTTCGACCGCTCCTGGCGACGCGTCGGGCTGGCCCTGGACCGGGTCGGGTTCACGGTCGAGGATCGCGACAGGACCAATGGGCTGTATTTTGTCCGCTATGTCGATCCTGAGGCCGGCGACGGCAAGAAGTCGGACGGCGGCATCCTCAGCAAGCTGAAGTTCTGGGACAGCGGCAAGCCGGCGTCCAATCAGCAATTCCGCATTCTCGTCAAGGGTGACGGCGGCGAAAGCACCGTCCAGATCCTGACCCGCGAAGGCGGGGTGGATAACTCGGAAACCGCAAAGAAAATCCTGGGGCTGCTCTACGACCAGTTGAAGTGATGCGCTTCGCCTCGCTCGGCAGCGGCAGCCGCGGCAACGCGCTGCTGGTCGAGGCGGGATCCACCAGGATCCTCATCGACTGCGGTTTTGGCCCGCGCGAGACCCTCGCCCGGTTGGCGCGCCTGGGTGTCCAGGCGGAGACGCTGGCCGGGATCCTGATCACCCACGAACACAGCGACCACCTGTCGGGCGCTCTGGCGCTGGCGCGACGCCACGAGCTGCGGCTCTGGATGACCCACGGCACCCGCATGGCCTGTTCCGATGCCGGCGCTCCCCCAGCCCGCTGCGAGTTGATCGACAGCCACCAATCCTTCGAGATCGGCGATCTGCTGGTCCAGCCCTTCCCGGTGCCGCACGATGCCCGCGAACCGGTCCAGTTCCTCCTGTCTGACGGCGCCCGCCAGCTGGGGGTGCTGACCGATCTGGGCTGTTCGACCCCGCATGTCGAACAGGTCCTGGACGGCTGCCAGGCGCTGGTCCTGGAATGCAATCACGATGCCGACATGCTGCGAGACGGGAATTACCCGCGCCACCTCAAGCAGCGCATTGCAAGCCGGCTTGGCCATCTCGACAACGCGGCGGCGGCGGCACTGCTGGCCGTCCTGGACCGGCGCCGGTTGCAGCATGTCATCGCAGCACATTTAAGCCAGCAGAACAACACCCAGCGGCTGGCCCGCCAGGCGCTTGCGGCTGTCCTCGGCTGCGCCGAGGAGTGGGTTGGCGTGGCCGACCAGGAAGCCGGTTTTGACTGGCGCGCGATCCTGTAGACGAAAAAAAGCCGGCCAATGACTGGCCGGCTTTTTCGGAGAAATCCGAATTACTTCTTCGGCTCTTCCTTCTTGGCTTCCATGCCGCCCATGGCAGCGGGCTGAGCCGGAGCGGCGGCAGGCGCGCCAGCCATGCCGGACATGCCTTCCATGCCTTTCGGGGCTTCCATGCCAGCCATGCCGGCGGGCTGGGCCGGGGCGGCGGGAGCAGCAGCGGGAGCAGGGGCCGGTGCCGGAGCGGCAGCAGGCTTGGCTTCTTCTTTCTTGCCGCAAGCGGTCAGGGCCACGGCAACGAGAGCAGCAACGAGGAGAGATTTTTTCATGAGATTTCCCTTATCGATAAAGAAAAAATACAGTGATGCAACATCCAAAATTTTGGTTTTGACCGGAACGAATCCCGATCAAGAGGGTATTTTAGCAAACTCTTCTAAAAAAAACATAGGCGTTCGGCTCTGTCACAAGCCCAAATGCGTAGCCGCGATGCCCGGCACGGATTCGGTCCAAAGGTCCTCGAAGCGCTGATGCCAGGCATGGATCTCCTCGGATTGGCCCAGCAGCAGTTTGCCCCGGAAATGATCCTCGTGAAAGCGGATCACCCCGCTCGTCGAGTCTGCCAGAATGAAGCAGTCCGACAAGCTGCGCAGCGATTCCGAGCTCTGCCGGACGATGAAGTTGTGGCTGTAGCGCTTGAGCAAGGTCATCAGCCTGGGCGAGTAACGCATCACGTGTTCGGTGTCGTGCAGGACGATTCGCAGCATTCGGTCCCGGCCGCCGGCCAAAAAGGCCGAGAGCCGGTCGGCGTATTGCCGACTGCCCAGTCCGGTCTTTTCCAGGTCGCGGTCGAATATGCACAGTTCCCGGCTGGCCGATGACAGGATACAGTCGATGGCCTGCCGGTAGCCGCTGAGGGTGTCGAAAGGTCCCGGAAGCGTGTCCATACCTGGCTGACAAGGGCAAGCAATGACGGAATGCTATGACAAGGCAGCGGCCGTTGCAATTCCCCGGCGCCTGCCTACAATTGCGCCTCCATTTCGCCAAGTCTGATCCGATGCCAGAGGCCATTATCGAATCGCTGGACCACGAGGGCAGGGGAGTAGCCCGGCTGGACGGCAAGACGATCTTCGTCGAAGGGGCGCTGACCGGCGAGCGGGTCAGCTTTGCCAGCTATCGGCGCAAGCCGAATTACGAGCTGGCGACGGTGAGCGCCATACATGCCGCCAGCGCCTTGCGCACTCCCCCGGGCTGCCCACACTTCGGCATCTGCGGCGGCTGCAGCATGCAGCATCTCGACGCGGCCGGCCAGACGGCCGTCAAGCAGCGCGTCATGGAGGATGCCTTCTGGCACATTGCCCGGCTGCGGCCGGAAATCCTGTATCCGGCCATCCAGGGGCCGGCCTGGGGCTATCGTTCGCGCGCCCGTCTGTCGGTGCGACGGGTGCCGAAGAAGGGTGGCGTGCTGGTGGGCTTTCACGAAAAGCGCAGCAGCTTCATTGCCGATATGGACAGCTGCGCCGTGCTGCCGCCGGCGGTCTCGGCCTTGCTGGCCCTGTTGCGCCGGCTAATCGACGGCTTGTCGATTGCCGACCGCCTGCCGCAGATCGAGGTGGCGATCGGCGAAAACGTGACGGTGCTGGTGCTGCGCATCCTGCAGCCCCTGACTGGCGCCGACGAGGCTTCCCTGCGGGATTTTGCCGAAGCCCATGGCATCCAGTTCTGGCTGCAGCCGAACGGCCCGGAGACGGCGCAGCCCTTCCATCCGATCGAGGCCCCGCCGCTGGAATATCGCTTGCCGGATTTCTGCCTGCGGCTGCAATTCCGCCCCAACGAGTTCACCCAGGTCAATCACGGCATCAACCGCATGCTGCTGCGTCGTGCCGTCCAACTGCTGCTGCCGCGGGCAGGAGAGCGCATTGGCGATCTCTTCTGCGGTCTCGGCAATTTCACCCTGCCAATCGCCCAGAGCGGTGCGTGGGTGCTCGGGGTCGAGGGCAGCAAGGCCTTGGTGCGGCGGGGCGAAATCAATGCCGCCTTGAATGGCCTTGCGGAACGCACCGAATTTGCGGCGGCCAACCTGTTCGAAGCGACGCCGGCGCTGCTCGCCGGCTGGGGCCGACTCGACAAGTGGCTGGTGGACCCGCCGCGCGAGGGCGCCATGGAGCTGTTCAAGGCGCTGGGCGAGGATGGGCCGGGGCGGATCGTCTATGTCTCCTGCAACCCCGCCACGCTGGCCCGCGACGCCGCGTTGCTGGTGCGGGAGAAGGGCTACCGCCTGTGCGGCGCTGGCATCGCCAACATGTTC
>JAEUNH010000266.1 GCA_016791205.1 Rhodocyclaceae bacterium
CTCCGGCCTGAAGATGGCGCGGCCCGACCTCACCGTGGTGCTGGCCGCCGGCGACGGCGACATCTTCTCCATCGGCGGCAACCACTTCATCCATGCCGCGCGGCGCAACCTCGACATGACGCTGATCGTCTACGACAACCATTCCTACGGCATGACCGGGGCGCAGCACTCGCCCACCTCGCCCTTGGGCGAAGTCGGCGCCTCGATGCCTTACGGCGTCTTCGAGCCCTCGTTCAACCTCATCGACCTGGCCATCGGCGCCGGCGCCGGCTTTGTTGCCCAGGGCGCGGTGACGACGCTGCAGGAGCACCAGGACCAGCTCGACGAGCTGATCGCCGAAGGTCTCGCCCACAAGGGCTTTTCCTTCATTAACGTGCTCGGCTTCTGCCACACCGGCTGGGGCACGCGCAACAAGCGCGCCGAGGCCTTCCGCTACCGCCAGCACATCGAGCAGCAGATCGCCCCGGTGGAGCGCTGGCGCGAGCTGGCGCCGGAAGCGCGCGCGGGCCTGCGCCCGCTCGGCATCATCCACCGCGTGGACCGCCCCGACCTGCAAAGTTCGCCGGCCTATGCCGCCTGCGTCGCCAAGAGCCGCCAGGCGGTGGCGGCGGACGCCGAGGAACTGGAAGACGTCTCGCCGCGCGCCGCGTCCGAGGCGTGCGCGCCGCGCACCTCCATGCGCTTCGCCGGCTCGGGCGGCCAGGGCGTCATCACAGCCGGCGAGATCGCGCTCTCCGCCGCGGTGCGCGCCGGCAAGAACGGCGTCTTCATGAAGAACTACGGCCCCGAGGCGCGCGGCGGCGAGGCCTACTCCGACGTCACCATCAGCGACGGCGAGATCCACTACCCGCAGTCGGAGCAGCTCGACGTGCTGGTGGCGCTCAACCAGGAAACCTTCGACAAGTTCCGCAAGGACGTCGCCCCCAATGGCCGCATCCTCGCCAACGCCACCGCGGTGCGCGAGACCTACAACGACCCGCGCGTCATCGCCTCGCCGATCGGCGATCTGCTGGCGCGCGAAGTGCGCCCGCCCAAGCGCGAGCTGGGCATCAACATCCTGGCGCTGGCGCTGGCGCTCGACTACTTCGGCCTGATGTCGCGCGAGGCCGTTACCGCCGCCGTGATGAAGAGCGTCGGCAAGAAGAACCCCGTCCTCAACCAGAAGGCGCTCGCCACCGGCTTCGCCGAGGCGGACCGGTTGAAGGGGCTGTGAGAGAGGAAACAAAATGACCGTGCAAACCCCCGTCGCCACCCGCGCCAGCCAGCAGCGCGTCGGCGCTCCGCCGGCCGCCGCCGGCGCCGAACTGGAAGATCAGATTCGGCAGGCCGAAGCCGCGGGCTTTCGTGTCGAGAACGCCGAACTGGCCCGTGCGCTGGCCGGCCCGGCCGAGGTCGCGCGCCTGAAGAAGCTGCTGTTCGAGCCGGCGGCGCTGGCCGAGGCCAAGCAGCGCGCCCGCCGCATCGAGTTCATCGCCGAGGGGCCGCTGCCGCCCGGGCTGCTGCTCGAGCCGGCCGCCAAGTCGCAGCCCATCTACCGCCAGGTGGTCGACTACGCCCTGTGCAAGGGCTGCCGCCTGTGCATCCAGGTCTGCCCCAAGCGCGTCTACAGCGACGACGGCTTCGGCAAGCCCGACGAGCAGCGCCGCGAGGAGGAGTGCACCGGCAACATGCAGTGCGCCCAGTGCATCTACATCTGCCCCGAGCGCGCCATCTCGCTGGAGATGCCCAACCGGCTCTACGAGTCCACGCTCTTCGTGCAGTTGCCCAATCCCTACGCCGCCGACGCCGCCGCCAATCCGCCGCCGGCCGACTTCGCCGTGGCCAACCCGCTCGCCGTCTCCGCGGGACTGATTTTGGAGCCCTACGACGCCGACGACCTGAAGGCGGCCAACCAGGCGCTCGACGAGGCGGGCTTCCATCCGAACATCGAGACCATGGGGGTGGCGACGCAGTTCGTCGACAGCCGCGAACCGGATGCCGTGCTCGAGCGCTGGGCGCGCGAGAACGGCCGCGCGCCGGAGCTCGCCCGCCGCGCCGCGCGCCTGGTCTACCGCGCGCTGCCGGCGATTGCCGGCCTGAAGCAGGGCCAGTACGACTTCGGCCGCATCCTGCATGCGGTGATCGACGAGGTGCTGCATGCCGACATCGCCATCGATTCCGCCGGCGGGCGCAAGCTGCTCGCCGACCTGCTGGACGAGGCGCGCATCGGCCAGGCCTATCTCGGCGCCAAGCGCCGGCCCATCGGCGGCCTGCTGCCGCCGGGAACCTCGACCGCCTGGAAGACGCCCTACGGCAACGAGGTGCCGGTCTACACCCGGCTGGAAAAATGCCTGGGCCCCGAGTGCGCGCTGTGCGTCACCCACTGCCCGGAAGGCGCCGGCGGCGAGACCTCGGCGATCCGCCTGGTGCCGCTCGTGCCGCTGGGCGTGATGCCGGCGATGGTGCGCGGGCTGCGCGCCTGGCTGCTGAAGGCCGACGGCAGCCACGCCGCGATCCGCGACATGGAAGACCTCTTCGGCCAGCAGCCCTTCGCCTTCGAGGTCGACGCCGACTACTGCAAGTCCTGCGGCATCTGCATCTCCTGCTGCCCGCACGACGTCATCGAAGGCGCGCCGCGCCAGTTCGATATGGGGGAGAGCGCATGACAAAAGTGATGTTCCGTCATTCCCGCGAAAGCGGGAATCCATCAGTTTCGTCACGGTCTCTGGATTCCCGCTTTCGCGGGAATGACGTCATTCCGATCGGAGGCTCTTGCAATGTCTAACCCCATCCAACTCGGCGGCGATCCGCAGGTGCTCGCCAGCCGCCACAAGGGCCTGGTGGCCTTCGCCCGCGCCGTGCAGATGGCCTCGCGCGGGCGCGTCGGTTTCACCCTCGGCGGCACGCGCATCGGCGATCTCGACGAGGCGCAGGCCGGCGCCATCGATGCGGCCGGGCGCGACTTCCTCGCCGGCCTGGTCGACGCGCCGCTCAAGCCCGGCAACTACCCGGTCGAATCGCTGCTCGCCTTGCGCGAGCAGGGCCTCGATGCGCAAGGCGCGCTGGCGCGCCTCTACGAGACGCACCCGGCCTTCGCCAGCCAGGACTTCGTCCGCCGCATCGAAGCGCGCCAGTTGAAGGTGTTCCTGCTCGGCTCGGCCGGCTCTGGCGTGGTCTCGGCCACGCAGGACCTGGTCGCCGCCTTCGTCGCCGCCGGCTACAACGGCCGCGCCTTCCCGCTCTTCGATCCCTCGAAGAAGGGCGCCCCGGTGAAGGGCTTCGGCGTGGTCAGCCGTGAGCCCATCCTCAACCACGCGCCCTTCGTCGTGCCCGACGTGGTGCTGCTGTTCGATCCCAAGCTGTTCCCGCTGCTGCGCGCGCTGCTGCGCGAATACCCGCCGCACGACCCGCGCCACATCGCCATTATCGTCAACACCGAGATGGAGCCGAAGGCTTTCCGCAAGGCGGCCGAGTTCCACGAGCCCTATCACCTGTGCACCCTGGACGCCGACCGCCTGGTGCGCGGCAAGCGCATGCCGCCCAACTACGCCCTGATCGGCGGCATGCTGGGCCTGCTGGGCGCCGAGGCGGTGGACGCCGAGGCCTTCGCCAAGGTGGTGGAAGCCTCGCTCACCGACAAGTTCGGCCCCGGCGACAAGGTGCGCGCCAACGTGAACGCCCTGCGCCAGGCGCGCGAGCAGGTGCTGGGCGAGGCCCCCGGCCTGCCGGCCCGTGCCGCGCTCGGCCGCGTCGCGCCGAACAACCCGCCCGCCGGCCAGGCCGTGCAGTGCGAGGAGGGCAACCGCGCCATCGCCCGCGCCGCGGCGCAAGTGCTGAACCAGTTCCCCTCGGTGGTGGCGGCCTACCCGATCACGCCGCAGACGGCCATCGTCGAATACATGGCGCAGATGATCGCCGACGGCGAGCTCTCGGCCGAATCGGTGACCCCGGAA
>JAEUNH010000055.1 GCA_016791205.1 Rhodocyclaceae bacterium
TAGGAGGAGTCCTTCACCATGAAGATGAAGTCGGTCATGGCCGGGCTGTACACCGCGCCGCCGGCGCAGGGGCCCATGATCATCGAGATCTGCGGCACCACGCCGGAGGCCAGCACGTTGCGCTGGAAGACGTCGGCGTAGCCGCCGAGGGAAGCCACGCCCTCCTGGATGCGCGCGCCGCCCGAGTCGTTCAGCCCGATCACCGGCGCGCCGGCCTTCATGGCGTGGTCCATCACCTTGCAGATCTTCTCGGCGTGCGCTTCCGACAGCGCGCCGCCGAACACCGTGAAGTCCTGACTGAAGATGAACACCAGGCGGCCGTTGATGGTGCCGTAACCCGTCACGACGCCGTCGCCCGGCACGGTCTGCTTCTCCATGCCGAAGTCGGTGCAGCGGTGCTCCTTGAACATGTCCCATTCCTCGAAGGAATCGGGATCGAGCAGCAGCTCGATGCGCTCGCGCGCGGTGAGCTTGCCCTTGGCGTGCTGCGCATCGATGCGCTTCTTGCCGCCGCCCAGGCGGGCCGCGGCGCGCTTCTCGTCCAGCTGTCGAATGATGTCGTGCATAGAGCCTCCTTAAGAACCCTTAACCACAGAGACACAGAGGCACGGAGAAAAGCAGAGAGATTCGCAACAAGTCCTCTGTGCCTCTGTGTCTCTGTGGTTCATGGTTTTTCATTCAAATGTCCCAACAATCGGTGCGCCGCGGCGGCCGGGGTCATGCTCCCCGCCGTCACAGCGCGACCGACTTTTTCCAGATCCTGCTTCACGCCAGGGTGGTGCCTGAAGCGGCTGCGCAATTCGGCGTCGATCAGGGTCCACATCCAGTCGAGGGCCTGGCGGCGGCGCTTCTGCGCCAGTTCGCCGCTCGCCTCGAGCGTCTTGCGATGCGTTTCGATTTCCTGCCAGAAGCCGGCAATGCCCTCGCCGGTCTGCGCGCTGAGGGTCAGCACCTTCGGCCGCCAGTGGGCGGACGTCGAGCGCAGCAGCCCGAGCGCGTTCTCGAACTGGTGTTTCGCGAACTGCGCCGCCTTCGGATCGAGGTCCGCCTTGTTGATGACGACGAGGTCGGCCAGCTCGACGATGCCCTTCTTGATCGCCTGCAGGTCGTCGCCGGCGTTGGGCAGCTGCAGCAGGACGAAGGCGTCGACCATGCCGGCGACGGTGGTTTCGCTCTGGCCGACGCCGACGGTCTCGACGATGACGACGTCGAAGCCGGCCGCCTCGCACACCAGCATCGCCTCGCGCGTCTTTTCCGCCACGCCGCCGAGCGATCCGCCGGAAGGACTGGGGCGGATGAAGGCGTTAGGATTGGTCGACAGTTTCTCCATGCGCGTCTTGTCGCCCAGGATGGAGCCGCCGGAGAGCGTGCTGGAGGGATCGACCGCCAGCACCGCGAGGCGGTGGCCGCGTTCGATCAGGTGCAAACCGAGCGCCTCGATGAAGGTGGACTTCCCCGCGCCCGGCGATCCGGAAATGCCGACGCGAATCGCCTGGCCGGTGTGCGGCAGCAGCGCTGCCAAAACTTGTTCCGCCCGCGCCTGATGGTCGCGCAGCGTCGACTCGACCAGGGTGATGGCCTTCGCCAGCGCGCGCGCCAGGCGCGCCAGCACGCCGTCGACCAGGTCGAGATCGGCAGCTTGCAGATGTTCGGGGTGAGGGATCATGAAAACCATTAACCACAGAGACACAGAGGCACAGAGTTTTCTCTGTGCGTATTTCTCTGTGCCTCTGTGTCTCTGTGGTTCAAGGTTTTGCCTTCAGGCCGCTGCGTGCGTCTTGCGGATGGCGGCCAGCACCTGCTTCGCGCAGGCCGGGATCGGCGTGCCGGGGCCGAAGATGCCGGCCGCACCCGCTTTGTGCAGGAAGTCGTAGTCCTGCGCGGGAATCACGCCGCCGACGAAGACGATGATGTCCTCGGCGCCCTGATCCTTCAGCGCCTTCACCAATGCCGGCACCAGCGTCTTGTGGCCGGCGGCCAGTGTGGAGACGCCGACGGCGTGGCAGTCGTTCTCGATGGCCTGGCGCGCGGCTTCCTCCGGCGTCTGGAAGAGCGGGCCGATGTCGATGTCGAAGCCGAGGTCGGCGAGCGCCGTGGCGACGACCTTGGCGCCGCGGTCGTGGCCGTCCTGGCCAAGCTTGGCGACCATCACGCGCGGCCGTCTTCCTTCCGCGGCGGCGAAGGCCTCGATGTCCTGCTTGATCTCCTGCCATTCCCAGTCGTGCTCGAAGGCGGCGCCGTAGACGCCGGAAATCGCCTGGTTGGTGGCGCGGAAGCGGCCCCATTCCTTTTCCAGCGCGTCGGATATCTCGCCGACGGTGGCGCGCAGGCGCACCGCCTTGACGGCGAGGTCGAGGACGTTGCCCTTGCCGGTCTTCGCGGCGTCGGTGAGCGCATCGAGCGCTTTCTGTACCGCCGCGCCGTCGCGCGTCGCACGGATCTGCTTCAGCCGCGCGATCTGCGCCTCACGCACGGCACCGTTATCGATATCGCGGATATCGACCGGGTCTTCCTTGTCGAGGCGGTACTTGTTCACGCCGACGATGACGTCCTTGCCGGCGTCGATGCGCGCCTGCTTCTCGGCGGCGCAGGATTCGATCTTCAGCTTGGCCCAGCCG
>JAEUNH010000093.1 GCA_016791205.1 Rhodocyclaceae bacterium
GTCTCGACGGCTTCCTGGCTGGAGGCGTTGCCCTGCAGGGCGCGCGCCATGATCCCCTGCAGGATGGCGGTGAGGCGGAACATGTTGAAGGCGAGGTAGTACTCGAACTCGGCGGCCGGGATCGAGGCGCGCCCGGTGCGCCGGCAGTACATTGCGACGTATTCCTGCTCGCCCGGGATGCCGAGTGCCTTCAGGTCGTAGCCCTTGATGCCGCGGAAGAGGCCGGGCGACAGGCGCCAGGTCATGCAGTGGTAGGCGAAATCGGACAAGGGGTGGCCGAGGGTGGACAGCTCCCAGTCGAGCACGGCGAGGATGCGCGGCTCGCTCGGGTGGAAGATGACGTTGTCGAGACGGTAGTCGCCGTGCACGATGGACGTCTCGTCGCCGGCCGGGATGTTGGCCGGCAGCCAGGCCATCAGGTTGTCCATGGCCTCGATCTTTTCCGTTTCCGAGGCGCGGTACTGCTTGCTCCAGCGGTCGATCTGGCGCGAGAAGTAGCTGCCCGGCTTGCCGTAGTCGGCGAGCCCCACTGCGGCGTAGTCGACGCTGTGCAGGGCGGCGATGACGCGGTTCATCTCGTCGAAGAGGGCCGTGCGCTCGGAAGGCTGCAAGCCCGGCAGCGCCGGGTCCCACAGGATGCGGCCTTCGACATAGTCCATGACGTAGAAGGCGGTGCCAATGATCGCGTCGTCCTCGCACAGCGCGTAGCTCCGCGCCACCGGCACATCGGTCTGCGCCAGCGCGGAAATCACGCGGTACTCGCGGTCGACGGCATGCGCCGAGGGCAGCAGCTTGCCGGGCGGCTTGCGCCGCATGACGTACTTCCTGTTTCCCGCCGAGAGCAGGAAGGTCGGGTTCGACTGGCCGCCCTTGAACTGCTCGACCGTCAGCTCGCCGGCGAAGCCCTCGACGTGGGCGCGCAGCCAGTCGGCCAGTCGGCCGCTGTCGAAGGCGTGCTGCGGCGAGACGGCGCGCGTGCCGGTGAACTTGGACCCTTCACTCATATCAGCTTCACGAGCTGCTTGCCGAGGTTGGCGCCCTTGAGCAGGCCGATGAAGGCCTGCGGGGCGTTCTCCAGACCCTGGGCGACGGTTTCACGGTACTTGATCTTGCCGGTGGCGACGCCCTGCCCCAGTTCCTGCAACGCGACCGGCCAGCGCTCCATGTGTTCGGAGACGATGAAGCCCTGCATCTTTATGCGGTTGATGAGTACCGAGCCAATGTTCTTCATGGCGTGCGGCTCCGAGTTGTACTGGGAGATGAGGCCGCACACGGCGATGCGCGAGAAGGCGTTCATGCGCCCGAGCAGAGTGTCGAAGATCTCGCCGCCGACGTTCTCGAACAGGCAGTCGATGCCGTTGGGTGTCGCCGCCTTGATGTCCTTCCACAGGTTGCCGGCCTTGTAGTCGACGCAGGCGTCGAAGCCCAACTCGTCGACGACGTAGCGGCACTTCTCCGCCCCGCCGGCGATGCCGACGGCGCGGCAGCCCTTCATTTTCGCCAGCTGGCCGACCACGCTGCCGACGGCGCCGGAGGCGGCGGTGACGACCACCGTCTCGCCGGCCTTCGGAGCGCAGATGTCCATCAGGCCGTACCAGGCGGTGACGCCCGGCATGCCGACCGAGCCGAGGTAGGCGGAGAGCGGGATGTGGCGGTCGTCCACCTTCATCAGCATGGCGCCGTCGCTGACGCCGTATAGCTGCCAGCCGAGATAGCCGACCACCTTGTCGCCGACGGCGAACTTCGGATTCTTCGAGGCCACCACTTCGCCCGCCGTGCCGCCGACCATGACGTCTCCGAGGTTCACCGGGGCGGCGTAGGACTTGGTGTCGTTCATGCGGCCGCGCATGTAGGGGTCGAGCGAGAGGAAATGGTTGCGCACCAGCACCTGGCCGTCGGCGATCTGCGGCACGGGAGTCTCGACCAGCTTGAAATTCGACTCTTCGACCCAGCCGGTCGGCCGGCTGGCCAAAAGAATCTGCTTGTTCGTATCGCTCATATCGTCACCTTCTCGTCATTCCCGCGGAAGCGGGAATCCATGGGTCCCCGCTTCCGCGGGGACGACAGTCAGTCCGCCGTGTCGCCGTGACTGACTTTTCGTTTCACCTTGAAGGAGGCCATCGCCTTCGCCACCAGCTCGCCGGCCTCGTCGCGCATCTCGCCTTCGCAGAAAATGATCGAGGCGCCGCTGCGCAGCACCCGTCCCTCCACCGTCAGTCGGCCCTGACCGGCGGCGATGAAACTCACGCTCATGTCCACCGTCACCACGCCGGCGGCGTGCGGCACGCTGCTGCGCGCGGCCGAGCCCATGGTGACGTCGAGCAGCGTCATCACCACGCCGCCGTGGGCGTATTGCCAGCTGTTGTACAGCTCCGGGCGGATTTCGATGGAGGCCACCGCCCGGCCCTTCTCCCAGTGCTCGGCCTTCGCCTTCAGCAGGTCGATGAAGGGAATGTCGAGGCCGAAGAATTTCTCCTTTGCTTTCACGAACTCACTTGGCAATGCAGGCACCGCCGTCCACCGCGATGTACTGCCCGGTGATGTGGCGCGAGGCTGCCGAGGCGAGGAAGATCACCGTACCCATCAGGTCCTCGTCGCCGCCCAGTCGGCCGAGCGGCGTCATATCGACGATGCGGTCGCCGATCTGGCTCAGCAGGCCCTGTGACATCTTCGAGGGGAAGAAGCCGGGGCAGATGGCATTCACGTTGATGTTGTAGCGGCCCCACTCCGAGGCCAGCGTGCGGGTGAAGTTCACCGCCGCGCCCTTGCTCGTGTGGTAGGCGATCGCATGCATGCCCTTCGGGCTGCCGGAGAGGCCGGCGACCGAGGCGATGTTGATGATCTTGCCGGACTTCTGCGGGATCATGCAGCGCTTGCCGACCTCGCGGCTCAAGAAGAACATGGCGTTGATGTTGAGGTTCATCACCTTGTTCCAGGCTTCGTCCGGATGGTCCTCGGCGGGCGCGCCCCAGGTGGCGCCGGCGTTGCTCACCAGGATGTCGATCGTGCCGAACTTCGCCAGCACGGCATCCACCATCCCCGGGATCTGGTCGAACTTCGACAGGTCGTTGGTGACGGTGAGCACCTCGATGCCTTTCTTCTTCAGGTGCGCCTCCGCCTCCTTCAGCTCGTCGGCCTTGCGCGCGGTGATCGCCACCTTTGCGCCCATCTCGCCCAGCGCCTCGGCCATCTGCAGCCCGAGCCCGCGCGAGCCGCCGGTGATGAGGGCAACCTTGCCGGTGAGGTCGAACAGGTTCTTCACGCTCATCTCGATTCCCCTTAGCAAACTTCGAAGAGGCCAGCCGCGCCCTGGCCGCCGCCGATACACATCGTGACGACGACGTATTTCGCGCCGCGCCGCTTGCCCTCGATCAGCGCATGTCCGACCAGGCGCGCGCCGGAGACGCCGTAGGGATGGCCGACGGCGATGGCGCCGCCGTTCACGTTGAGGCAGTCGTCCGAGATGCCCAGCTTGTCGCGGCAGTAGATGACCTGCACGGCGAAGGCCTCGTTCAGTTCCCACAGGCCGACGTCCTGCAATTTCACGCCACTGCGCTCGAGCAGGCGCGGGATGGCGAAGACCGGGCCGATGCCCATCTCGTCGGGCTCGCAGCCGGCGACGGCGAAGCCACGGAAGATGCCGAGCGGCTTGAGGTTGCGCTTCTCGGCGAGCTTCGCATCCATCACCACGCAGGCCGAGGCGCCGTCGGAGAACTGGCTGGCGTTGCCGGCGGCAATCACCCCGCCGGAAATCGCCGGCTTGATCTTGGCGACGCCCTCGTAGGTGGTGTCGGCGCGGATGCCCTCGTCGGCGGAGACGGTGACTTCCTTGGTGAACAGGCGGCCCGTCGCCTTGTCGGCGATGCCGGCGGTGACGGTGATCGGCACGATCTCGTCGTTGAACTTGCCCGCGGCCTGGGCGGCGGCGGCGCGCTGCTGGCTGCGCGCGCCGTACTGGTCCTG
>JAEUNH010000105.1 GCA_016791205.1 Rhodocyclaceae bacterium
GTGCACTGGGCCGAGACCGCGGAGGACGTGAACCGCATCGTCGTCGAGCTCGCGCAGCAGTACGGCGTGCGCAAGGCGGTCAAGTCCAAGTCCATGGTGACGGAGGAGTGCGCGCTGAACGACGCGCTGGAAGGCGCCGGCGTGGAGGTGGTGGAGACCGACCTCGGCGAATACATCCTGCAGCTCGCCAAGGAGGCGCCCTCGCACATCATCGCGCCGGGGGTGCACAAGACGCGGGAGCAGATCTCCCGGCTGTTCGCCGAGAAGCACCGCACGACCTTCAAGTCGGAGCCCGCGGCGCTGACCCGCGAGGCGCGCGACCGCCTGCGCGGCCACTTCCTGACGGCGGACATGGGCATCTCGGGCGCGAACTTCGTGATCGCCGAGACCGGCTCCACGCTGATCATGACCAACGAGGGCAACGGCCGCATGGTGACCACGCTGCCGCGCGTGCACGTCGCCATCACCGGCATCGAGAAGGTGGTGCCGACGCTGGAGGACGTCACGACCCTGCTGCGCCTGCTGCCGCGCTCGGCCACGGGGCAGGCGATCACCAACTATGTCTCGCTGCACACCGGGCCGAAGCACCTCGAGGAAACCGACGGCCCGCAGCAGTTCCACGTCGTGCTCGTCGACAACGGCCGCTCGAAGCTGCTGGCCGGCGAGATGCGCGAGATGCTGCGCTGCATCCGCTGCGGCGCCTGCATGAACCACTGCCCGGTGTACCAGGCCGTCGGCGGCCACGCCTACGGCTGGGTCTATCCCGGCCCGATGGGCAACATCCTGACGCCGTCCTACGTCGGCCTGGAGAACGCCATCGCCCTGCCCAACGCCGCGACGATGTGCAACCAGTGCGGCGTCGTCTGCCCGGTGAAGATCCCGCTGCCCGATCTGATGCGCAAGCTGCGCGAGGAACAGATGGAACGCGGCCTCAAGCCCTGGAAGGAGCGTGCCGGCCTCGCCCTGTGGGGCTGGGCGGCGCAGCAGCCGGCGCTCTATGCGCTGGGCACGCGCATCGCCGTGCGCTTCATGAAGTGGCTCGGCGGCAGTGAAAAGCTGATCCACCGCCTGCCGCTCGCCTCGGGATGGAGCGACGGCCGCGATTTCCCCGCGCCGGCGGGCAAGACCTTCCGCGATCTCTACAATAGGAGCAAGCGATGAGTCCGCCTTCGTCATACCGGCGAAAGCCGGTATCCAGCACAGCCGCTCTCGAAGGGAAGGTTATTGAATGACCGCCCGCGACGCCATCCTCAACCGCGTACGCGCGGCCCTCGACAGAAAAGTCGGTCCCGGCGACGCCCCGAAGGAAGCCCCCTTGGGGGGCACGGCGCACATCGACGCCCACCTCGCCGCGCGGCCGATTGGCCTGCAGCCGCCGCGCGACTGGGAGCCGGAACTGCGCTTCCGCACCCGCGCCGAGGCGCTCGCCAGCACCGTCGAGAAAGTGTCGAGCCTGCAATCCGTGCCCGGCGCCGTGGCGCGCTACCTGGTGGCCAACAACCTGCCCACCGGCGGCGTCTGCTGGCCCAGCCTGCGCAAGCTCGACTGGATCGGCGCCGGCCTCGGCATGGAGGATCGCCCGGCACGCGGCGACGACCTCGTCGGCGTCACCGGCTGCTACTGCGCCGTCGCCGAGACCGGCACGCTGATGCTGCTCTCCGGCCCCGACACGCCGGCCGCGGCGAGCCTGCTGCCCGAGACCCACATCGCCCTCGTCGAGACGGCGCGCATCGTCCCCTTCATGGAAGACGCCTGGGCGCTGCTGCGCGCCGAGCACGGCCGCCCGCCGCGCGCCGTGAACTTCATCTCCGGCCCCTCCCGCACCGCCGACATCGAGCAGACCGTGACCATGGGCGCGCACGGGCCGTATCGGGTGCATATCATCCTCGTTGGTTGACTTTCCGCCGTCCTGGGGGGACTGACTTTTCAGGAGGGGTGAGGGCGTCATTGACATGCGCTCATCGATGCGCATAGACTGTGCGCATCAATCTGTTGGAGCCATTCCATGCCATCCACCCACAACGCCAATGCCCCGAAAAAGGCCGCCAACCTCAGCATCAACGAGGACCTGCTGGCCAGGGCCCGGGAAATGAACATCAACCTCTCGGCAACCCTGGAGCAGGCCCTGAGCGAGGCCCTGCGGCAGCGGCAACGAGAGCAATGGCTGGCCGAGAACAGAGAAGCGATGGCGGCCTACAACGAGCACGTCGAGAAGCATGGCGTGTTCAGCGACGGGCTGCGGAGCTTCTGATGGCCCAGTTCGGCGTGCACCGCAACCCCAACCCACAGACCAAGGCGCACATGCCTTTCCTGCTCGACGTGCAGAGCGACCTGCTGGCCGACCTCGGCACACGCGTGGTGGTGCCGCTCTGCCCCGCCTCGGCGATGAAGGGAAAGCTCGTCAAGAACCTGATGCCGGTGTGCCAGATCGAAGGCAAGTCCTACGCGATGCTGACGCCGCAGCTTGCCGGCATCGAAAAGAAACAGATGGGGTCGGAAGTCGCCAGCCTCGCGGAACACCGCAACGAAATCATCGCCGCCCTCGATCTGCTGCTCACTGGCATCTAATCAGTCCGTCATTCCCGCCCTTCGGCAAGCTCAGGATAGACCGGGCTGCGCCCGAGGGGGAATCCACGAGCCGCACTGCCTTCCCCGCCGTCCCGCAGCGACTGACTTTTCCCGGAATCGAACTTGAGCGGCAGCTACCGCGTGCGATAGCTCGCGTGGCAGGCCACGCAGTTGCCCGTCAGGTTCGGCAGCAGCGCCAGGGCGCGCTCGCGGTCGCCGCTTGCCGCGGCCGCGGCGAACTCGCTGGCAGCGAGATGGCCGTTGCGGCCCAGCTCGTGCATCGCCGCCGGCATCTGCGGCCCCGGCCGAGCCTCGAACGGCAGACGGGCGTTCTTGCCCATCGCACTGCGTCCGAGCCTGGCTTCCGCAACCTCGCCGGCCTCCTTGACCTTGTTCGCCGCCACCAGCGCCAGGACCTCGTTGATTGCGATCAGGTTGTCGAGCATCTCCTGGCGCAGGACGTCCTGCGCCAGCGGCGTCAGCTTGACCGGCTGGCGGGTATCGTCGGCGGCGGCGGGCAGGGCGAAGAACAATGCGGTTAGAAGCAGTTTTTTCATGTGGGCCTCGATGAGCGGTCCGCCGAATGCGTTCAGCTTGCGTGATTTCAGGAAAGCGGAAGCTTACTCCCTTGGCCCAGGACTAGCAGGGCGCCTCGCCGTGTTGCGGAGACTGACTTTTCAGGGTATTCGCGCGGGTCCGGAATCGACCCTATTGAGCCTCGTAAATATGGCTGACAGCCTCGGACGTGGCACCGTCATTCCCGCGAAAGCGGGAATCCATGGGTCCCCGCTTTCGCGGGGACGACTAACAGCTGTCAGGCATTTACACGATCTTCAATAAGGCCACTGTTTCTCCAGATCAAAGGATAACTGGCGGTGGTGCTTGATTGAGAGGAGAGTGACAGCTCCCCCGATCAGGACATAGAGAACCAGGTAGTCTCCCGTGAGGTATTCGCGGAGTTCGCCGCCGGCGATCAGCTTTTTCAGCCTGTCGATCGACTCCTGTCCTTCGACCGACTGCGCGGGGCGGTCGAGGAACGGTCGGCCCATGCGCGGATGGCGCTCCAGGTTGGGGATGACGGTTTCCAGCAGGACGTCCAGCAGTTTGTCGTAGGCCTGCGGCGCTTCGGCTTCGGCCAGAAATGCTTCGATCTGCGCGAGGTTCGCCTCGAAGTTGGCGGCGAGCCTGACGAGTGTCCGTTTTGCGGCCATGCTGCGACGGCTACGCTTTCGCCCGCCTGCGCTTGTGCTTCTGGATCGCCTGGCGAGCGTCCTTCACCCGCCCGGCGGCGACGTCGGCCAGGCCCTTTGCGGCTTCGTCGAGCAGCAGCAGGTGGATGCGCTCGCGTTCCAGGCGGTGGTAATAGTCGAGGCGGTCGGCGTCGATCAGTGCAACGAAGCTTTCGCCGTTCTTGGTGATGATCTTTTCCGCGCCGGCCTTGACCTCGTCGGCGATCTCCGACAGGCGGGAGCGTGCCTGGCTGAACGGAATGACGTCTCTTGCGGTGATGGCCATGGCGATTCTCCATTCCGAAATGTGAATGGATATTGTACAGAATTATGTGCAAAGCGGCAGGCTTAACCGGCCGCTCCCACATTGCCTGCCAAGCTGCCAGTCCGTAACAATCCCGTCACATTGACGCAATAAACTTCGCTCCGCACCCTCAGACAAGGAGAGAAGACATGAAGCATCTCAAGCAAACGATTCTCGCGCTGGCGATCGGCCAACTGGCCGCCGGCGGCGCCCTGGCCCAGTCCAACGTCGTCAAGATCGACGGTTCCAGCACTGTTTATCCGATCACCGAGGCGGTCGCCGAGGAATTCCAGAAGGCCGAGAAGAACGCCATCAAGGTCACCGTGGGCATCTCCGGCACGGGCGGCGGCTTCAAGAAATTCTGCCGCGGCGAGATCGACATTTCCGATGCGTCGCGCCCGATCCTGAAGAAGGAGATGGAGGCCTGCGCCGCCGCCGGCATCAAGTACTTCGAGCTGCCGGTCGCCTTCGACGCGCTGACCGTGGTGATCAACCCGAAGAACGCCTTCATCAAGCAGTTGACGGTCGAGGAAATGAAGAAGATGTG
>JAEUNH010000116.1 GCA_016791205.1 Rhodocyclaceae bacterium
CGCGGCATCGAGGCCATCGACGCGCCGGTCTCCGGCGGCGAGGCCGGCGCGCGCAACGCCACCCTGGCCATCATGGCCGGCGGCAAGGCAGAGGTCCTGGCGCGCGTGCGGCCGCTGCTGGAACTACTCGGCAAGACCATCGTGCACATCGGCCCGAACGGCGCCGGCCAGGTGGCCAAGGCCTGCAACCAGATGATCATGGTCTCCTGCATCGAGGCGGTGGCCGAGGCCATGCTGCTGGCAGAGCGATCCGGCGTCGACCCCGCAAGGGTGAAGCAGGCGTTGTCCGGCGGCTCGGCCGCCAGCCGCGTGCTGGAAGTCTTCGGCGCGAAAATGGCGGCGCGCGATTTCCAGGCCGGCGTCGAGGCGCGCCTGCACCACAAGGACTTCGGCATCCTCATGAACGAGGCGCACGCCCTCGGTGTCCCCCTGCCGATCGCGGCGCAGGTCTGGCAGCAGCTCAACGCGCTGATGGCGCAGGGCTGGGGGCGGGAGGACACGTCGAGTTTGCTGCGGGTGCTGAAGGGAGAGTCGGGCCTGGCGCTGGCGGACGGAATATAATGATCGTCGGATTTCATCACTGAACCGTTTCTGGAGGCTGCCATGTCCCTTTCGGAAATTCATTTTGTCGTCGAGGAAGCGCCAGAGGGTGGCTACATCGCCAGGGCGGTCAATGAGGACATTTTCACGGAAGCGGACGATATTCCCGGCCTGCATGCCCGGGTGCGCGATGCCGTGCACTGTCACTTCGACAATGGAACCGTACCGGGGGTGATCCGCTTGCACTTCACGCGGGAAGAAGTGATTGCCGCATGAGGCTGCCGCGGGACGTGTCCGGGGCCGAGCTGGCCAAGCGCCTGGAACGCCTCGGCTACCGGGTTACGCGTCAGACGGGGAGCCATATGAGACTGACCTTGCCCGATTTGCCCGAACATCATGTGACCATTCCCGCACACGATGCGCTCCGCATCGGCACCCTGCGGCGATCTTGTCTTCCGTCGCCGCCCGCCTGGGTGTTTCAAAAGACGAAATTGTCAGCCGCTTGTTCGGCTGAAAAAGCAGTCACCCGCGCAGCATTACCCATCTCCCCGCCGGGAAGAGGGCAGGGTGGGGGGCACACAGCCTGGAGGGGGCTACGATGGGTAAGCTCAAGCTGCGTCCGTGGGATTCCGCGGAACATCTGAAGACGATCGAGGACGTGGCCCTCTATCTTGACGCTTGCCTGGAGGAAGGCGACCCAGTCTTGATTACCTCTGCTTTGGGGGTGATTGCACGTGCCCGTGGCATGGTGCGACTGTCGAGCGACATGGGGCATTCAGGCGAGAGCAATCCGAATTTCGCTACTGTGATGAAGGTAATCAGGGCGCTCGGTTTCCGTCTGCATGTCGAATCGATGCGTGGGTGACGGTCAGCGGGACTGATTCGCAAAAGCGCACGCAGCTTGCTGTGCTTGCGCAGACTGCGTTGGATTGTGTGGATAAGATCTTTCGGGGTTGTCGCAGTGGACTGGAATGAGCGCATTGAAACCGATCCCGAAATCTGCGGCGGGCGCCCGCGCGTGAAGGGAACCCGGCTGACCGTCGAGTTCCTGCTGGGGCTGAAGGCGGCGGGATGGCCGGATGCGCAGATCCTCGATAACTATCCGCATCTGGAGGACGGCGATCTGCGCGCAGTATTCGCCTTCGCGCATCATCTGATCGAGGAAGAGAAATACCTCGTATTGCCTGACCTGGACTGACCCTCGGCCAGGCTTGCCGCCAGTTACCCCGGGGGACCGGAGGGCGCTGTTGCCGACCGTCAAAACGTAGCCCAGCCCATGGCGAGCCTCGGGATGAGAATACTCGCAGAGGTCATGGCGCCAACGATGCCGACTTGCCGCCGGTGGTTCAGTCAGTCATCGACGCGCTTGTCGCCGGAATCCCTGGTGTACGGCAGGCCGCAGGTGATGCACGCATAACCACGGTCTTCGCGCCGTCGGAACTTTCCGCGGAGGTATTGGAGCAGGCGGACAAGGAAGGTGTTCCTCATGATGAAATCCACGGCGTCCTGTATCGGGGCAGGGCGTTCATTGTGTGCCAGAACCTCAAGACCGTGCAAGACGGGGAGGAAGTGCTGGCGCATCAATGGCAATCGTGGGAGATGCGCCCCCCGAATTCGGGGGGGCGCGGGTTGAAACTACAAGTGGGTACGCCGAGCGATTTGATTGAATAGGCGCACCCTCTGATAGTACAAGTCGCCGTCCTGCGCAGACCGACTTTTCTGCGCAGCCGCCGCGAAAATGGTAGAGTCCGGCCGCATCCGGATTGACGGGAACGCCCATGCAAAATCACTGGAACGAAGGGGACGCCTCGCGCTGCGCGACCGACCTGGCGCTGCGCGTATACAGCTCGCGCCTGATCGGCCGCGACACGTCGATGGTGCTGCACGGCGGCGGCAACACCTCGGTGAAGACCGAGGAGCCGGACCGCTTCGGCGAGACGCGCCGGGTGCTCTGGGTCAAGGGCAGCGGCTGGGATCTGGAGACCATCGAGGAGGCCGGCTTCTGCCCGTTGCTGCTCGACCATCTTATCCGTCTGGCGCAGTTGCCGGCGCTGTCCGACCCGGCTATGGTCGAGGAGCTGGCCACGCACCAGACGCGAGCGGCGGCGCCGGCCGCCTCGGTCGAGGCCATCCTGCACGCCCTCCTGCCCTACAAGTTCGTCGACCATAGCCATGCCGACGCGGTGGTGTCGGTCACCAACACCGCCGACGGGGAAGCGCGCATCCGCGAGATCTACGGCGAGGACGTGGTGGTGATTCCCTACGTGATGCCCGGCTTCGACCTGGCGCGCGCGGTGGCGAGCCGCTTCCCGCTGGAGGCCACGCCGCGCACCCAGGGCATGGTGCTGATGAATCACGGCATCTTCAGCTTCGGCGCGACGGCGCGCGAATCCTACGAGCGGATGATCGCTCTGGTGGCGCGCGCCGAACGCTACCTGCAGCAGCATGCCGGCGAGATCAAGCCGCCCGCTGCCCCCGCGGACATCGAACTGCCGCGCCTGGCTTTGGCCGAGCTGCGCCGCGATGTCTCGCGCGAGGCGGGCAATCCGATGCTGCTGGCCGCCAACCGCACGGCGCAGGCGCTGGCCTTCGTCCGCCATCCCGACCTGTCGCGCATCGCCCGCTATGGCCCGGCCACGCCCGACCACGTGCTGCGCACCAAGCGCCTGCCGCTGATCGGCCGCGACGTCGCCGCCTATGCCGAAGCCTATCGCCATTATTTCGAGGAGATGTCGAAGCGGGCGCGCGAAGCCAAGACCATGCTCGATCCGGCGCCGCGGGTGATCCTCGATCCCGAATTGGGCTTGTGCGCCGCCGGCCGCAGCGCCCGCGATTGCGCGATCGTGCGCGACCTCTACGAGCACACCATCGACATCATCCTCGCCGGCGAGTCGCTGGGCGGCTATCGCGCGCTGCCGGCGCAGGACATCTTCGACGTCGAGTACTGGGACCTGGAGCAGGCCAAGCTGAAAAAGTCGGGCAAGCCGGCGCCGTTCGCCGGCGAGGTGGCGCTGGTCACCGGCGCCGCCTCGGGCATCGGCAAGGCCTGCGTCGATGCACTGCTGGCACGCGGCGCCGCGGTGGTCGGCCTCGACATCGACCCGGCCATCGAGAGGCTTTACGAGCGGCAGGACTTCCTCGGCCTGCGCTGCAATGTCGCCGACGGCGCCGAAGTGGATGCCGCGCTGGACAGGATGCTGGAGGCCTATGGCGGCCTCGACATGCTGATCCTCAACGCCGGCGTGTTTCCGGGCGGGCGGCGCATCGAGGAACTGGCGGACGCCGAGTGGCGCAAGGTGATGGCGGTGAACCTCGATGCCAACCTGGCGCTGCTGCGCGAGTGCCAGCCGCTGCTGCGCCTGGCGCCGCGCTACGGCCGGGTGGTGTTCATCGGCTCGAAGAACGTGCCGGCGCCGGGGCCGGGCGCGGCGGCCTATTCGGCCTCGAAGGCGGCGCTGACGCAGCTGATGCGGGTGGCGGCGCTGGAGTGGGGCGGCGAGGGCATCCGCGTCAATGCCCTGCATCCCGATGCGGTGTTCGACACCGGCCTGTGGACCGGGGAGGTGCTGGCGGCGCGCGCCGCGCACTACGGCCTCTCGGTCGAGGACTACAAGCGCAAGAACGTGCTGAAGACGGAAGTGACTTCGCGCGACGTCGCCGAACTGGCGGCGGAGATGTGCGGCCCGCTGTTCGCCAAGACCACCGCCGCGCAGGTGCCGGTGGACGGCGGCAACGACCGGGTCATCTGAACCAGGCGCCGATCTCGCCGGGCGGCAGCACGCCGCGTTCGGTGACGATCCCGGTGATGAAGCGCGCCGGGGTGACGTCGAAGGCCGGGTTGGCCACCGGCCGGGTCTCGGGGGCGATGGCCACCGTGGCGTGCACGCCCCTGCGGTCGAGCCCGCCGACATGGCGCACCTCCTCGCCGGCGCGCTCCTCGATGGGGATGCGGCCGCCGTCGGGGCAGGCCATGTCGATGGTCGACAACGGCGCGGCGACGAAGAAGGGCACGCCGCAGTCGGCCGCCGCCAGGGCCTTCAGGTAGGTGCCGACCTTGTTGGCGGTGTCGCCGTTGGCGGCGATGCGGTCGGCGCCGACGATCACCAGATCCACTTTCCCCTGCCGCAGCAGCAGGCCGGCGGCGTTGTCGACGATCAGGGTGTGCGGGATGCCGGCCTCGTGCAGTTCCCAGGCGGTGAGCAGGCCCTGGTTGCGCGGCCGCGTTTCCGAGACATGGACATGCAGCGGCAGGCCCGCCGCGCGCGCGGCATACACCGGGGCGAGGGCCGTGCCCCAGGCCGCGGTGGCGAGCCAGCCGGCGTTGCAATGGGTCATCAGGTTCACCGGGCGCTTGCCGATCCGCTCGATGAGGGCCAGGCCGTGGGCGCCGATGGCGCGGTTGGCGGCGGCGTCCTCGGCGGCGATGGCGCCGGCTTGCGCCCAGGCGGCGGCGCGGCGGCCGGCCACCGGCAGCGGCTGCAGCCGCGCCTGCATCCGCGCCAGCGCCCAGCGCAGGTTCACCGCCGTCGGGCGCGTCGCCGCCAGGGTGTCGCAGGCATGCTGCAGGGCCTTGTTGCCGGCGCCTTCCTTCAGCGCCAGCGCCACGCCGTAGGCGGCGGCGACGCCGATCAGCGGCGCGCCGCGCACCAGCATGGCGCGGATGGCGTGGGCGGCGTCGGCCAGGGTGTTGAGGTGCCGGGTGGCGTACTGGTGCGGCAGCAGGCTCTGGTCGAGGATGACGACGGAGTCGCCCTCCTCGCGGATCGTGAACAGTCGGTCGGAAATCATGGCGCTGCATTGTAACCGGCAACCGGCAACAGGCAACCGCGCTCATGGCACAATCCCGCCATGCCGAACTATTCCGCGACGATCGACTCCCGCCTGCCCTGGGTGGGCACCACCATTTTCAGCGTCATGTCGCGCCTGGCGGCCGAGCACGGCGCCATCAACCTGTCGCAGGGCTTCCCGGATTTCTCGGCGCCGCAGGCGCTGTTCGACCTGGTGGCGAAACACATGCGGGCCGGCGCCAACCAGTACGCCCTGATGGCCGGTGCGCTCCCGCTGCGCGAGGCCATCGCCGAAAAGGTCGCCGCGCTCTACGGGCTGGATTACGACGTCGAACAGGAAATCACCGTTACCGCCGGCGCGACGCAGGCCATCTTCACGGCGGTGGCGGCGCTGGTGCGCCCCGGCGACGAGGTCATCGTCTTCGAGCCGGTATACGACTCCTACGTGCCGTCCATCGAATTGAACGGCGGCCGCGCCGTGTTCGCCAGACTGACTTTTCCCGACTACCGGCCGAATTGGGACGAGGTGCGCGCGCTGGTCACGCCGAGGACCCGCATGATCGTCATCAACACCCCGCACAACCCGAGCGGGGCGGTGTGGTCGGCGGAGGACATGCGGCAACTGGAGGCGCTCGTGCGCGGCACGGACATCGTCGTTGTTTCCGACGAGGTGTACGAGCACATCGTCTTCGACAAGCAGCGCCACGAGAGCGTGGTGCGCTACCCCGGCCTGGCGGAGCGGAGTTTCGTCGTCTCCTCGTTCGGCAAGACCTACCACGTCACCGGCTGGAAAATCGCCTACTGCCTGGCGCCGCGCGAGCTGATGGCGGAGTTCCGCAAGGCGCACCAGTTCGTGGTTTTCTGCGTGAACCACCCGATGCAGCTGGCGCTGGCGGAATTCATGCGAGAGAAGGAACGCCATCTCGGCCTGGCCGACTTCTACCAGGAGAAGCGGGATTTCTTCCGCAGGCAGCTGGAAGGTTCGCGTTTCGTGCCGCTGCCCTGCGCCGGCACCTACTTCCAGTCGGTGCGCTACGACACGATCTCCGGCGAGCCGGACCGCGCCTTCGTCGAACGGCTGACGAAGGAACACGGCGTGGCGGCGATTCCCTTCTCGGCGTTCTACCGCAACGGCCGCGACGACCGCGTCATCCGCTTCTGCTTTGCCAAGGGCGAGGAGACGCTGGCGCGGGCGGGCGAGAAACTGCGCGCCGTCTGAGCGGACACTATTCCTCCAGCGGCACCCGCACGCAGGCGGCGGTGCCGCCCCCCTCGCGTTCCTTCAGTTCCACCGACCAGCCGTTGGCATTGGCGAGCTGGCGCACGATGGCCAGCCCCAGTCCGCTGCCGCCGGTGCGGCTGCTGCGCGAGGGCTCGAGGCGATGGAAGGGGCGGAACACCGCCTCGCGCTCCGCTTCGGGAATGCCGGGGCCGCGGTCCAGCACGCAGATCTCGACGCGGCCGTCCTCGAGGCGGTATTCGATGTCGATCGGCTGGCCTGCGCCGTAGCGCACGGCGTTGTCGACCAGGTTGGCGAGGATGCGCCGGAGCGCCAGCGGCCGCACGCGCAGGTTGCAGTCGGGGCCCTTGCGGCCGCGGATTTCGATGCCGGTGTGCGCGAACTCGCCGGCCACCTCGGCGAGCAGATCGCACAGGTTGATTTGCGCCGAGTCCTGCTCGGCGAAATCGCGGCTCACCTCCAGGCAGCGGGCGATCAGCTCGTTCATGCCGTCGACGTCGCGCATGATGCGCTCGATGAGATCGCGGTCGGGTTTTTCAGAGAGCATGCCCAGGGCGAGGCGGATGCGCGCCAGCGGCGTGCGCAGGTCGTGCGAAATGCCGGCCAGCAGCGTGGTGCGGTTGGCAAGCAGTTCTTCGACCTGCACGCCCATGCGGTTGAATTCGCGCGCCAGGGTGGCGAGCTCGGCCGGGCCGGCCTCCGCCAGCGGCTCGGGGCGGCGCCCCTGGCCGATGCGCTGCGTCGCGCCGGCCAGGCGCGAGAGCGGGCCGATCAGCCAGCGCGCCAGCCAGGCCGAGGTGATCAGCGTGACGACGGTGCCCACCGAAAGGATCAGCAGCATGGCGAACCAGGGCTGCACGTCGACGCGGCTGGCCGGAAAGCCGATGCGCACCGTTGCGCTGTCCACCGGGATGTCCGCCCAGTACCACGGCTCGCCGTCCTCGCCGGCGCCGGCGAGGAGGCTGACGTGCTGGCCGACGCGGGACGAGAGCGCCGTCTCCAGCAAGTGAAAGTAAGGCAGCAGCCGGGGGAAGTCGTGCGTCCCGCCGGGCCGCTCCTGGACCTGGATGCGGTGCAGGCGGCCGATGCGCTCCTGCAGCCAGGGCCGCTCGGCCGCCGGCTCCGCCTGCCATTTCTGTGCGGTCTCGACCAGCAATGCGGCGAAGTCGCCAGTGGCGTGCCGCCCCAGCGGCACCAGGGCGAAGCTGGTGATGACGGCGATGGTGAACAGCTGGAAGGCGAAGGACGCCAGCGCAATCACCAGCGTAGTGCGGCCGAACAGCGTGCGGGGATACATCATGTTCTGCGCGCCCCCCCGGGCGAGAACAGATAGCCCTCGCCCCAGACGGTGCGCAGGTAGATCGGATGCGCCGGGTCCGGCTCGATCTTGCGGCGCAGCCGCGTCACGCGCACATCGACCATGCGGTCGAAAGGCGCGCGCTCGTAGCCCTTGAGCAGCTCGACCAGGGCGTCGCGGCCGAGCACCCGGTCGGGATTTTCGATCAGCACCTTGAGCAGGGCGAACTCGGCGCCGGAGAGGTCGACCTCCTCGCCGTTGCGCGTCAGGCGGTGCGCTTCCAGGTCGACCTCGAAGGGGCCGAAGCGGCGGATGCGCCCGCTCGCCGCGGCCGGCTGGCGGCGGCGCAGCACCGCCGCCACGCGCGCCAGCAGCTCGCGGTGGCTGAAAGGCTTGGGCAGGTAGTCGTCGGCACCGACTTCCAGCCCGACGATGCGGTCGACCTCCTCGCCGCGCGCCGAGAGCATGATGATCGGCGGACCGCCGTGCGCGCCGATCTCGCGTGCCAGCGTGAGCCCGTCCTCGCCCGGCAGCATGACGTCGAGCAGCAGCAGGTCGACCTGGTGCGATGACAGATGCCGCTTCATGGCCTGGCCGTCGGCCACCCCGGCGGCCTCGTAGCCGTTGTCCTTCAGGTAGCGCACCAGCAGCTCGCGCAAGCCCTCGTCGTCATCCACCACCAGTATGCGGCCTCGGCATTCGGCCATCCGACCTCCTTGAAACAACTTGAAACATTTGCGGCCCCCCTGCAACAGCGCGGAAACCGCTCCTCCCTAATCTGACGCTGCCGAAAAAACATAACACAAGACGGAGGAAAAAATGATCAGACATGCCGCGGCGCTGGCCGCATTCTTCCTGATGGGCGCCATGCCGGCCGCCGCCGAGGAGATCGGCGCGCGCGCCAGGGGCGGTTTCGCCGAATCGTTCTTTCTGGAGAAGGTGCCGCGCGCCGAGGCCAAGGCCACGGCCGAGCGGCTGGCCAAGGCGGTGATCGCCGCGCGCCTGATCATCTTTGCCTACGCCGGCAAGTTCGTCGACCCCAACCTGGGCGACAAGGGCTTCTCGGGCGAGGTCTTCGAGCGGCAATGGCGGGCCGCGCTCGAGGCCGACATGATCGACGCCACGCCGACCCAGAAGCGCCTCTACGAGAAGCTGATCCAGGCCGGCCGCCAGGTCATCGAGAACAACCAGGACCGCCTCAACGTCAAGGGCGTCGGCTGGAAGAACTTCCTGCCGGCGAAATGGGAGCGCGAGATGGGCGGCGTATTCACCGCCAGGACCGGCATCGTCATCAAGCAGCCGGGCCGCGCTTACCGCAATCCGGTCAACGTGCCGGACGACACCGAGCGCGCCGCGCTGGTGCATTACGTCAAGGCCGGCCACGGCGAGAACGCGCCGATCGCGAAGACCGAGAAGTGGGGCAAGCAGGAGGTGTACCGCCACATGGAGCCGATCCGCCTGATGCCGCCCTGCCTGCCGTGCCACGGCAAGCCGAAGGGCGAGCTGGACATCGTGAATTTCGAGAAGGACGGGCTGGAAGCCGGCGATCTCATCGGCCTGATGAGCGTGACGCTGGCCGTCAGCGACTGATTTTAAACAAGGAGAAACCTACGTGAAAAATGCACTCACACTCGCCGCCGCCGCGGCATTCCTCGCCTCGGCGTCGGCCTTCGCCCAGGCGCCGGATGAAATGCAGCGCGCCAAGGAGTTCATGCAGAAGAGCAAGGCCATGATGAAGCCCGAGCTGCGGGAAAAGGCCGATGCGCTGCCTCCCGAGATCCAGCAGTTCCTGTTCAAGGTGGCCGTCAAGCATACCCGCCGCAGCGACACGCTGACCATGCGCCAGGTGATGCAGGAGCTGCTCGCCGACTATCAGGCAGTGGCCGGTGCCATCGCCACCGATAACGGCGAGCTGGCTGCCGACGCTGCACGTCGCCTCGCCCACCACCGCCTGCCGCGCGGCGGCATGCTGCCCTACCTGGCGCTGGACAAGATCAACGCCAAGGATCTCGGCGTGCTGCCGGCGATGGAGGAGGCCGTCGAAGGCGGCGCCATGAAGCTCGCCGCCGCTGCCGAGAAGGGCGACATGGCCGCCGCCGCGCGCCACTTCGGCGACGTCACCGCCGGCTGCGTCGCCTGCCACGCCCATTTCCGCGGCCAGCCGGGCGTCTCGGCGCGACTCAAGTAATCAATACAGGGGGAAATCATGACAGTCGATCGCATCGTGCATCTCGTCGCCGGCCTGATGGTGCTCGCCGGCCTGGCGCTGGCGCATTACGTCCATCCCTACTGGATCGCGCTGACGGCCTTCGTCGGACTGAACCTGGCGCAAAGCGGCCTCACCCAATTCTGCCCGCTGGCCTTCTTCCTGAAGAAGGCCGGCGTCAAGGATGAGCGCTGCTGCTCATAAATACATAACGAATCAGGGAGGAGGGGAAAATGGGAAACGGACAACCACTTTCGCTCGCCGGCGTCTTCGCCGCGCTGGCGGTTTCCGGCCAGGCGCTGGCGGCTGACTGGGTGATGCTGCAGGCGATGGAGCCGCCGACCACTACGCACAAGGTCTTCGGCATCGGGCAGGTTTCATACACCAATCTGTACGGCTGTGACAAGCTGCAGGGGATGGTGAACCCGGGCACTGGCAGCGCCGCCACCGCCCACGGCCTGCTCAACGGCTCCTACAACGCGATGTGCCGGGTCGGGCCCGAGTTCCGCGACCGCAAGGCCGACTTCAACCTCGACAACCTGGCCGTCGGTCTGCGCGGCAACCTCATTCCGGGGAAGATCAACTATTTCCTGATGGCCAACTTCGGCCAGAACGCCGCCAACTACGAGCCGCTCGACACCTCCCGCGACCACATGGTCAGCCTGACCGACGCCACCATGACCTTCAGCTACATCCCCGGTGTGCGCCTGCGTGCCGGCCTGATGAGGAAGCCCGGCCCCGAGGAGCTCTACCAGGGGGTCGGCGCCCAGCCCTACATCTGGCCGAGCGACTTCATCGCCCGCGTGCAGACCGAGAAGTTCGTGCGCACCAACTTCAAGGGCACCACGCCGATCCCCGGCCAGAGCTACGGCGCCGCCTCCGCCTCGTTCAGCGGCTGGGATGCGGACGCCGGCCGCGACTGGGGCCTCCAGTTCTTCGATGCCTTCAAGGTCGGCAAGTGGACCCACACCTACGCCGTCATGGTCGGCAACGGAAGCGGCATCCACAGTGTCCGCGACTACAACAGCGAGAAGGACCTCAACCTCTACTTCTCCACCGAGTACGACCTGCCGGGGGGCAAGGGCCCGGCCAAGCACGGCGTCAAGGGCTATGTGTATCACCAGCGCGGCACGCGCAACTTCGAGATCAACGCCGCCGGCGACCACAGCCGCGACTTCGACTTCACCCGCCACGGCTTCGGCGTCAAGGCGCTGGGCGAACTCTTCGGCCAGGGGCGCGGCAAGCACCGCCTCGGCCTCGACTTCATGTACGCCAACGGCATGATCTTCTACACGCCGACCGGCAACGTGGTGGACGAGGCCTTCGGCGGCCAGATCCAGATCGCCGCGGAAAAGGGCAACCAGGCGCGCGGCATCACCCTCGACTACGGCTGGTACCTCAACGAGAAGTGGGACTTCGGCATCCGCTACGCGCGCCACGACATCCTGCACAAGAACATCGGCAGCGCGCTCTGGAACGACGCCGACGAGCGCATCATCAAGCAGCTTACCTTCGCGGTGAACTACAACTACTCGCCGGCCACCCGCATCACTTTCAACGTCGAGCCGCGCGACGCCAAGGCGCCGAATCCGGTGACCGTCGGTCCCTCCGCCGCCTTCCGGGCACGGGCGACGAACAACGCCAACATCGTCACCGGTGCCGTCGGCGCCCGCTTCGGCGTGCAGGTCACGCACCAGTTCTGAGCGAAACGGCATGAAGCGCCTGGTCTTGCTTGCCGCCGTCCTGCAGGGACTGACTTTTGCCGGCGCGGCCGCTGCCCAGGGGGCGGCGGTGCCCGACTACTCGGCTTTCCCCTGCCTGAGCCATACCCTGCCCTGCGGCGAACTCGCCGCGCGCGAGCCGGTGCGCAAGGAACTCGAAGGCCCGCTCGACGGCAACGCCGCGAGGGGCAAGCAGACCGCTTTCGCGCGCAACCGCGGCAACTGCCTGGCCTGCCACGTCATGCCGGGCGGCAGCCAGCCCGGCTCGCGCGGCCCCGACCTCAGCCATTTCGGCAGCACGGGCAGGAGCACGGCCGAAACCTTTGCCATGGTCTGGGACATGCGCACGGTCAATCCGGAAACGCTGATGCCGCCCTTCGGCACCAACGCAGTCCTCACCGAGCAGGAACTGCGCGACGTCGTCGCTTTCCTCCTGTCGTTGAAATAGCGAGGCGATGATCATGTTGAAGCGCGCTCTACTGCCGGCGCTCGCGCTGGGCGCCCTGGCCGGCTGCGGCATTTTCGGCGGCGGGCCTCATCGCGAGCATTACCCTGACGCGCGAATCGACCCGTTCAAGGGTGTCGAGGGCGACGTCGGCTTCAGCGACACCATCCAGTACTGGCGCACCGAGGCCGACTTGCAGCGCCATGCCGCGCTGGCCGAGAAGCCGGCCGAGCAGTGGAAGCTCAACTGGAAGCACATGGACCTCGATCGCATCGAACTGCATCCCGGCCATCTGGCCGTCGACGAGGGCCAGGCGCTGGTGAAGAAACTCGCCGCGCGCGATCCGGCCTTCCTCGCCTGCCTGGGCGAGGGCTCGGCAGATCTGAAGGGCAAGGCGGCGGCCTATCCGAAGTTCGACGCGGCGCTCGGCCGCATCGTGACGGTGGAAGACCGTATCGAGCATTGTGCGAAGCGCGTACTAAAGGAAGATCTGCCGCAGGGCAAGCCGTCCAACACCAAGATCTCGGTGTATTTCAAGTCGCAGAGCGCCGGCACGCCGATCGGAGTCGACCTGTCGGACGGGAACGTGATGGAAGCCTACCGCCGCGGCGAGGAACTCTTCTACCGCAAGACCGGCCAGCTCAACTTCGCCTGCGCCTCCTGCCATGTGCCGGGCAGCATCATGGGCCACAAGCTGCGCGGCGAAACGCCGACCACGCCCTTCGGCGACGCGGCGCACTATCCGACCTACCGCACGCCGGTCGGCGCCCTGGAGTCGATCCAGGAGCGCTTCGCGCGCTGCCACGGGCAGATGCGCACCCAGGCGCTCAAGCCGGGCGACCCGGCCTATGCCGACCTCGAGGTCTTCATGACCGTGCTGTCCAACGGCTATCCGGTCTCGGTTCCCTCGGCCCGTTAGCCGGGGTTTTTTCGGAGCAATGATCGAGTGAATCAGCTACGCAGGTTGATATTGAAGGGCGGCGGGGCCGGCGGGGTGCTCGCCTGCGCCCTCGCGGCGGGACTGCTGCGGCCGTCACGGGCGCACGCAGCGGAATGGAACAAGGCGGCCTTCGAGTCGAAGAGCCTCGCCGACGCGCTGAAGCACATCGGCGCAGCCGGCGCGGCGGAAAGCGCCGACATCCACATCAAGGCGCCGGAAGTGGCCGAGAACGGCGCCGTGATCCCGATCGAGGTGACCTGCCGCCTGCCGGGCGCCGAATCCATCGCCCTGCTGGCGGAGAAGAACCCCTTCCCGCTGATGGCGCAGGCCGAACTCGCCGGCGGCACGGAAGGCTACCTCAACACCCGCTTCAAGATGGGCCAGACCTCCGCCGTCAAGGTGGTCGTCAGGGCCGGCGGCAAGCACTACATCGCCAGCCGCGAAATCAAAGTCACCATTGGCGGCTGCGGCGGCTGAGGCAAGAGAGGAAACGAGAATGGCAGAACCCATGAAGATCCGCACCAAGATGGTCGACGGCAGCGCCCACGTCTTCGTGCTGATGATGCACCCGATGGAAACCGGCCAGCGCAAGGACCCGCGCAGCGGCCAGGTGTTTCCGGCCCACTTCATCCAGCACGTTACCGCGACGGTGAACGACAAGCCGGTGCTGAACATGCAGTGCGGCCCGGCGATCTCCAAGAACCCGGTGATCGGCTTCCGCGTCAAGGACGCCAGGCCGGGCGACAGGCTGGCGGTGGCCTGGGAGGATAACAAGGGCGACAAGGCCCGCGCCGAGGCGACGATCGCCTGAAACTGCACAAGACACGCAATCATGAATGACAGACACAAGCAATTCTTCGCGGCTGCGCTCGCCGCGCTGCTCTTCGCCGGCGCGGCCCCGGCCGCCGGGCCGGCCCTGCCGGCCGACCAGCGCGCGTCGCTGGTCCTGCTCGACGAGGAGCGCCACCTGGTCCTCATGGAGATGCGCAACTTCCTCGCCGTGCTGCAGACCATCACGGACGCCATCACGCGCGAGGATATGAAGGAGATCGCCCGCGCCGCCCGCAGCATGGGCAGCGGCGCCGCCAACGAGATTCCGCCCAGGACGGTGGCCAAGCTGCCGGAGGAATTCAAGGTCCTCGCCGGCGGCGTGCATACCACCTTCGACCTGATGGCCCTCGACGCGGAATCTCTCGCCGATCCGAAGCACACGCTGGTGCAGATGAACGAGCTGCTGCAGAAGTGCAACGCCTGCCATGGCATCTACCAGATCAAGGTCGGGCGCGGCGCGTCATCCAGGAAATAGGTCCATCCGGTTCTCCGATATTCGACGGGCGGTTGCCATCCGGCTTGAAACAACTTGAAACAAACCGGGCTTCCCTGTAACAGCGCTGAAACCGCTTCTGCCTAGTCTTGGCCCGGGTACAACAGCAATTGCTAATCGAGGGAGGGGAGATGGAACACTTGGATTCGGTCAAGCGCCGCGCGCTGCTGAAGGGGATGGCTGCCGCAGCCGCGGTCTCGGTCATGGGTTGCGCCGGTTCGGGGACCAGCGCCGCGCGGCCGCGCGTGGTGGTGGTGGGCGGCGGCTGGGGCGGACTGGGCGCCGTGCGCGCGCTGGCCGCCAGCGGCAAGGTCGACATCACGATGATCGAGCCCAACGACGGCTTCATGTCCTGCCCGCTCAGCATTCTCTACATCGCGGGATTCAGGCCCGCCGGCGACTTCCAGCGCAGCTATGGCGTCATCGACGCGCTCGGCGTGCGCCGCGTCAAGGACCGCGTCCTCGACATCGACCGCGCCGGACGCATGGTCAAAACGTCCACGCAAAGCATTCCCTACGACTTCCTCGTGCTGGCCACCGGCCTGGAATACATGGAAGAGACGCTGCCGGGCTATGCGGCCGCGCGGGAACAGTTCCCCGTCGGCTTCCGCGCCTTCGAGCAGATGGCGGTGCAGCGCCAGGTGGCCGCCTTCCTGGAGCAGGGCGGCCACTACCTCATCACCGTGCCGAAGCCGCCCTATCGCTGCCCGCCGGCGCCCTACGAGCGCGCCTGCCTGATCGCCCAGCGCATGAAGGAGAAGGGCACCAAGGGCAAGATCATCGTCGTCGACGCCAACAAGGGCCCGATGCCGCCGCCGCTGGCCAAGCCGATGCTGACGGTCATGCGCGAGATGTACGGGGCGCAGATCGAGTACATCAACGAGGCCGACCCGAAATCCATCGACGCCGGCCGCAAGGTGCTCGCCACCAGCAAGGGGGACATCCCCTTCCACCACGCCAACATCATCCTGCCGATGCGCGCGCCCGGACTGATCCGCCAGGCCGGCCTCGGCGAGCGCTTCGCCGCCATCGAGCTGCCCACCTTCCAGAGCAGCAAGGACAAGAACCTCTTCGTCGTCGGCGACGCGCAGGGCACGCCGCTGCCGAAGAGCGGCCACATTGCCTTCGGCGCCGGCCAGCAGGTCGGCGAGCAGATCCTCGCCACCCTTGCCGGCAAGTACAAGGAGGCCGGCCTGGGCGACGAGGTCACCCTGCCGGCGGCGATCTGCTGGGGCAAGGTGTCCACCTCGCTGGCCATCATGATCAACGTGACAGCCAGCGTCTCCGTCGGCGATCCGCCCAAGGTCAAGTACCAGGTCGATCCGGCCGCCAACGCCGCCTCGAGCAAGGGCGCCATGGACTGGGGCACCAACATGTGGAACGCGATGCTGGGGGCGTAAGCGGCTGCCGCAGACCGACGGGATCGAGCTCGCCATCGCGCTCGTAAGGAAAACCGTTGCATCGGCGGCCTGTAGAATGCCGCCCGTGCCCTCCGATGCCGTCTTCCGAGCATGCATGGCCGCCGCCGTCCTGGCGGCAGGTCTCGTCGCGCCGGCCGAGGCCGCCCACCCGCTGCTCACCGAGGATACCGGCACGCAGGGGGAGGGCAATTTTCAGCTCGAGCTGATGGTCGACAAGACGCGCGACCGCACCTCGGGGATCGGGACGCGCGAGCTGCAGACGGCGGCGGTGCTGAGCTACGGCCTGGGCGAGGACCTCGACCTGCAGCTCGGCCAGCCCTGGCTGCGCCAGCACGTTCGCGACGCCCTCGGGCGCCAACACGACAGCGGCAGACTGGACGCCTCGATCGATCTGAAGTGGCGCTTTTTCGAGCGGGATGCGCTGAGCCTCGCCGTGAAGCCCGGCATCACCCTGCCGACCGGCGACGAGGATCGCGGCTTCGGCAGCGGGCGCCTTACCTGGGGCTCGCTGCTGGTGCTCAGCTACGCGCCCGGACCCTGGGCCCTGCATTCGCACCTCGGCTACCGGCGCAACGGCAACAGCCTGGGCGAGCGCCTGGATCTCTGGCATGTCTCCGCCGCCGCGACGTACCAGGCGACCGAGCGGCTCCGGCTGGTGGCCGACCTGAGCGCCGACACCGATCCGTCGCGCGGCAGCGGCGGCACGCTGCGCTACCGCATCCTCGGCTTCATCTGGTCGCCCCTGCCCGCGCTCGACATCGATGCCGGCATCAGGCACGGCCACGGCCAGGCGGCAACGGACCGCGCCGTGCTGTTCGGACTGACTTTTCGCTGGTAGTTCCGTCGCGGGTCAGGCGACGCCGAATACGCCTTTCCAGAGTTCCCGCACGCTGTCGATTTCCGCCTGCGCCGTCTCGCGCGGCACGCGCGCATAGGCCGCGTCGTTCAGGCGCAGGCCGTGCTGCAGCTTGCGGTAGCGGCGGTAGGCTTCGCGCACCTGCTCGGCCAGGTCTGCCGGAATCAGGCCGAGGCCGGCGGCGATCTTCAGCAGCGCCAGGTTGCCGAGGTTGCCGGTGAGCTGGGCGTGGGCGTGCGCATGCCCCAGCACCAGGTACTGGACGATGAACTCGACGTCGATCAGGCCGCCGCGGTCGTGCTTGAGGTCGAACAGTTCGCTCTTGTTGGCGTGGGCGTCGGCCATCTTCTCGCGCATGGCGATCACTTCGCGCTTGAGCGCGTCCAGGTCGCGCGACTGGCGCAGCACCGCGATGCGGATGGCTTCGAAGGCGCGGCCGATCCCGGCGTCGCCGGCCGAGAAGCGCGCCCGCGTCAGCGCCTGGTGCTCCCAGACCCAGGCCGATTCGGTCTGGTATTGCCGAAAGGCCTCGAGCGAGCTCACCAGCAGGCCGGCTTCGCCGTTGGGGCGCAGCCGCAGGTCGGTCTGGAACAGGGTACCGGCCGGCGTCGCGCTGGAGATCCAGGTGTTGAGGCGGATCGCCAGCTTGGCGTAGGTCTCGGGCGCATCCGGATGATCGTCGTCGTAGAGGAAGATGATGTCGAGGTCGGAGGCGTAGCCGAGCTCCTTGCCGCCGAGCTTGCCGTAGGCGATGACCGCGAAGCGCGGCGCCTCGCAGTGGCGCTTCAGCAGCTTGCGCCAGACCAGCTTGAGGGTCAGGTCGAGCATGATGTCGGCCAGCTCGGAGAGATGGTCGGAGAGCTTCTCGACGCTGAGCAGGCCCTCCAGGTCCTGCAGCAGCAGGCGGAACACCTGGGCGTGGTGGGCCTCGCGCATCAGGTCCATTTGCCGCTCGGTGTCCGGCTCATGGCCATCGAGGTCCTGTCCGAGCTGGGCGCGAAAGGCGGCCCAGTCGGGCGCCGATTCGAGCAGGCGGGCATCGAGCAGCTCGTCGAGCCGCACCGGGTGGCGGGTCAGATAGCCCGCCGCCCAGCTCGAGGCGCCGACCAGCTGCGCCACTTTCTGCAGGGCTTGCGGGTACTGCTGCAGCAGGGCCAGATAGGCGGCGCGGCGGCTGATGGCCTCCAGCAGGTCCAGGCCGCGGGCCAGGGTCTCGTCGGGGTTGGGCCGTTCGGCCGCCGCCTCGATCAGGCGCGGCACCAGCGCGTCGAAGCGCTCGCGGATGCCGGCCGGCATCTGCTGGTAGCGGTTGCCCGAGCGGATGCCGGCCAGGCGCCGGGCGGCCGCGCCGGCTTCGGCGTAGCCGAGGCGGGCCAGCTCCTGTGCCGCCTCGCCGCCGTTGTCGCAGCTCTGCCAGACGGCGGCCAGTTCGTGCCCCTGGCGGTTGGGATCGGCGAATACCGCCTCGAAATGCCGGCTGACGTTGGCGCGGTGGTCGTCCAGCTCCTCGAGCAGGGCGCCGTAGGAAGCCGCGCCCATGGCGCGGGCGACGAGCGCCTGGTCTTCCGGGCCGGTCGGCAGGGTGTGGGTCTGCGCATCGTCGAGGTATTGCAGGCGGTGTTCCAGGTTGCGCAGGAAGCGGTAGGCGGCGGCCAGCTCGCGCACCGTAGCGTCGTCGAGGATGCCGCGCTCGCCGAGCCGCGCCAGCACCGGCAGGGTGGGGCGGATCTGCAGCGCCTTGTCGCGGCCGCCGCGGATCAGCTGGAACACCTGGGCGATGAACTCGATCTCGCGGATGCCGCCGGGGCCGAGCTTGATGTTGTCGATCATCTCGCGCCGCGCCACCTCGCGGCGGATCTGGGCGTGCAGCTCGCGCATGGCGTTGATGGCGCCGTAGTCGAGGTACTTGCGGAAGACGAAGGGCCGGGCGACGGACGCCAGGTCCCCGCCGCGCGTTCCGCACATCGGCCGCGCCTTGATCCAGGCGTAGCGCTCCCACTCCCGGCCCTGGGTGATGAAGTAGTTCTCCAGCATCTCGAAGCTCGCCACCAGCGGGCCGGAGTCGCCGTTGGGCCGCAGCCGCATGTCGACCCGGAACACCTGGCCGTCGCCGGTCATCTCGGCGAGCGCGCCGATCAGCTGGCGACCCAGGCGGGTGAAGAAATCGAAGTTCGAGAGGCGCGCGCCGTCGCCGTCGGTCTCGCCGTCCTCGGCGTAGAGGAAGATCAGGTCGATGTCCGAGGAGACGTTGAGCTCGCGCCCGCCCAGCTTGCCCATGCCGACGACGATCAGCTCCTGCGCCTCGCCCGCGGCCGAGCGCGGCGTGCCGTGGCGGGCGGCGAGCGCTGCGCCCAGCACGCTGGCGGCGTGGGCCACCGTCTCGTCGGCCAGGGCGGACATGGTCTCGGTTACCTCGGCCAGGTCGGCGAGCCGCGCCAGGTCGCGGGCGACCAGGCGGGCCATCACCCGGGCGCGCAGGCGGCGCAGGCCGGTGCGCAGCGCCGCCTCGTCGCCCGCTTCCGCGGCCAGGGCCTCGCGCATGGCCTGCGCGCCGAAGGGGAGGTGCAGGCTGGCGCGCAGCGACTCGCCGATCTCCGGCCGGCTGGCGACCAGCCGCGCCAGGAAGCGGGACAGGGGCAGGACGGCTTCGAGCCGCGCGGCGTTGTCGGTCGGGTCGTTCATTCGGACGTTATAGGGCTTTATGACGAAGGATATACAGGTAGAATTCGCTATCGCAGAAGGGCCTCAGCCGCGATTGTAGCGTGACGCGAAGCCCGCACTATCAATGCCAGAGAACACCCATCCTTCCCCTTCGCCTTCCCGACCCGGCCTAGTCCGCCGGCTGCTGCGCCTGACGCGCCTGGCCTGGCTGCCGGCCTGGCTGCGCCGCCTGATGGCCTGGCTGTTCTGGCTCGGCTATTTCGGCTTCGCCCTGATCATCCTGACGCTGCGCTACTCGGTGCTGCCCAACATCGAGAGCTACCGCGACGACATCGCCCGCGGCATCACCCAGGCGGCCGGCCTGCCGGTGACCATCGCCCGCATCGACACCCACTGGCAGGGCCTGCGTCCGCATCTCTCCCTGCGCGGCTTCAGCATCCACGATTCCGCCGGCCGCCCCGGGCTGACTTTCGACACGGTGGAGACCGAGCTGTCCTGGGCCTCGCTGTGGAACTGGCAGCTGCGGCTGCACCGGCTGGAGGTCGATGCCCCCAGCCTGCAGGTGCGCCGCGAGAAGAGCGGCCGCATCTATGTCGCCGGCATCCAGCTCAACACCGAGGCCAGCGGCAGCGATTTCTCCGACTGGCTGCTGGCCCAGGAGCGCATCGTCGTGCGCAACGCCACCATCCGCTGGGAGGACGAGCTGCGCGGCGCCCCGCCGCTGGAATTGCAGCAGCTGAATTTCGTTTTGCAGAACAACGGCGACCGCCACCGCTTCGGCCTCACCGCGGCGCCGCCGCGCGACCTGGCGGCGCGCCTCGATGTGCGCGGCGACTTTCGAGGCGAGGACATCGACCGGCTGGAGGACTGGAAGGGCGAGGTGTACGCCGAGCTCGATTACGCCGATCTGGCCGGCTGGCGTGCCTGGGTGGACTATCCCCTCGACCTGCCCCAGGGCGCCGGCGGCATGCGCCTGTGGCTGGGCTTCGCCGAGAAGAAGCTGAACACCCTGACCGCCGACATCGCCCTGCGCGAGGTCAGGCTGCGCCTGGCGCGCGGGTTGCCGATGCTGGAACTGGCCCACCTCAACGGACGCCTCTCCGGCCGCCTGCCGAAGAGCGGCTTCGAGGTGGCCTCGCGCAAGCTGGCGCTGGCCACCCGCGAGGGCGTCACCCTGCTGCCCACCGATTTCACCCTGCGCTGGTCGCCGGCCATGGGCAAGCAGCCGGCCCAGGGCGAGATGTCCGCCAACGGCCTCGACCTGGACGTGCTGACGCGCCTGGCGGGCTTCCTGCCGCTCGACGAAGGCACCCGAAAGACCCTGGCCGACTATGGTCCGCGCGGCCGCATCTACGACCTCAAGCTGGGCTGGAAGGGCGAGTCCGGTGCGCTCTCCAACTTCAATGTGCGGGCCCGTTTCGAGAACCTCGGCCTCAACGCCCAGGGCTACTCCCCGGGCTTCCACGGCCTGACCGGCAGCCTCGATGGCAACGAGAAGGGCGGCCTGGCCAGCCTCGACAGCCAGCGCGCCGCGCTGGAATTGCCGACCGTCTTCGCCGACCCGCGCCTCGACTTCGAAAAACTCAGCGCCAAGGCCAATTGGACGATGGCGGAAGGCCGCATCGACGTCCAGCTGCAGAACCTGGCGTTCACCGGCAAGGACGCCACCGGCAGCGCTTCCGGCCGCTATCGCAGCAGCCTTGACGGGCCGGGCGAGATCGACATCACGGCGCGGCTCAGCCAGGCCGACGGTGCCGCGGTGTGGCGCTACATGCCGCTGACGGTGAATCGCGACGTGCGCGACTGGCTGCGCGCCGCGATCACCGGCGGGCGCGCCGACGACGCCCGCCTGCGCTTGAAGGGCGATCTCAAGGACTTCCCCTTCGCCGACGGCAAGAACGGCCTGTTCCAGGTGACGGCGAAGATCGCCGGCGCCGACCTGCGCTTCGCGCCGGACTGGCCCGGCATCGCCGACATCCACGGCGACCTGCTGTTCGAGGGCAAGCGCATGCTGATCCGTGCCGAGCGCGGCAGCATCTACGGCGTCGCGGTCTCCGGCGTCAGCGCCGAGATCGCCGACCTGGAGGCGCCCGAGGAGATCCTCGCCGTCGCCGGCCGTGCCGCCGGCCCGACGGCGGATTTCCTGCGCTTCGTCGAGACCAGCCCGGTGGCCGAATCCATCGATCATTTCACCGACGGCATGCGCGCCGCCGGCAGCGGCGCGCTGCAGCTGAAGCTGACCATCCCCCTGCGCCGAGTGGCCAACACCCTGATCGAGGGCGACTACCAGTTTTTGCGCAACGAGCTGACGGTGGACAGCGACCTGCCGCCGCTCAGCGAAGTCAGCGGCCGCCTGCAATTCACCGGCAGCAGCGTCAGCGTCAAGGAGGCGCGGGCCCAACTGCTGGGTTCGCCGCTCACCCTCAGCGCCGCCACCCGCGGCGACGGCGCGGTGGCCATCAACGCCCAGGGCAGCCTCAACATCGCCGCCATGCGCAAATCGATGGACCATCGCCTCCTGGAGCACCTCTCCGGCAGCGCCCCCTGGCGCGGCAGCGTGGTGGTGAAGAACCGCAACGCCGACGTCAGGCTGGAATCGAGCCTGCAGGGCATCGCCTCCAGCCTGCCCGAGCCCTTCAACAAGACCTCTACCGAGACGCTGCCCTTCCGCTTCGAGCGCAGCGCCCAGCCCTCCGCCGGCGCGCCGCGGGACCAGCTGCGCATCGCCCTGGGCGAGGCGCTGGTCGCGCAGTTCCTGCGCCGCCACGAGAAGGAGCGCACGCTGATCGAGCGCGGTGCGATCGGCATCGGCGAGAAGCCGCCGCTGCCCGACAGGGGCGTGCTGCTGGCCGCCAGCCTGCCGGCCTTCAACGTCGACTTCTGGCGCGACCTCTTCGCCGGCAACGGCGGCGGCCATCCGGTCACCGCCCTCAATTTGCGGGTCGGCGAGCTGATCGCCTTCGACCGGCCCTTCCACGAGGTGAATCTGAAGGCCGCGCTGCAGGACGAGGCCTGGCAGGGGCAGGTGGCCAGCCGCGACGTGGTAGGGGAGTTTTCCTGGAAGGCCGACGGACGCGGCCGGCTGCGGGCGCGGCTGAAGCAGCTGACACTGAACGACACCCGGCCGGGCCACGCCCTGGTGGCCGAGGAGCCGCTGCGCGAGCTGCCCGGCCTCGACATCGTCGCCGACAGCTTCGTCCTGCGCGGCAAGAAGCTCGGCAAGCTGGAGCTGTCCGCCAGCAACGAGGACAACGCCTGGAAGATGGAGAAGCTGGCGCTGGCCAACCCCGACGGCGCGCTGGTCTCCGACGGCCTTTGGCGCGGCGGCGGCACCCAGCTCAACTTCAAGCTCGATGTGATCGACATCGGCAGGATGCTGGAACGGCTGGGCTACACCGACGCTGTGCGGCGCGGCACGGCCAGGCTGGAGGGCAAGGTTTCCTGGGCCGGCACGCCGACCCAGATCGACCACGCTACCCTCGGCGGCACCCTGAAGGCGGAGGCTGCCAACGGCCAGTTCAACAAGCTCGAACCGGGCGTCGGGCGCCTGCTCGGCATCCTCAGCCTGCAGTCGCTGCCGCGGCGCATTACCCTGGATTTCCGCGACATCTTCAGCGAAGGCTTCGCCTTCGACAGCATCGGCGGCAGCGCCAGGGTGGAGAAGGGCGTGATCAACACCCAGGACCTGCAGATCGTGGGTCCCTCGGCGAAAATCCAGATCAAGGGCGAGGCGAGCATTCCGGCCGAGACGCAGAACCTGCGGGTGCGGGTCGAGCCGGCCCTCGGCGAGACCCTGGCGGTCGGCGCCATGATCGCCAACCCGGCGATCGGCGCCGCCGCCTGGGTGGCGCAGAAGATCCTCAAGGATCCCTTCGGCCAGATGTTCGCCTTCGAATATGCCATCAGCGGCAGCTGGGCCGACCCCAAGGTCGAGAAGCTGCAGCAGCAGGCGGCGGCCAAGAAGGAGGAGAACCCCCAATGAAAACCCGAATCGCCGCGGTGCAGATGGTCTCCGGCCCGGATATCGCACAGAACCTGCGCGATGCCGGGCGGTTGATCGCCGAAGCGGCGGCGGACGGCGCCCAACTGGTGGCGCTGCCGGAGTATTTCCCGCTGATCTCGGCCAACGAAACCGACAAGGTGCGGGCCCGCGAGCGGGAAGGCGCCGGGCCCCTGCAGGACTTCCTGCGCGAGGCCGCCGTGCGCCACCGGGTCTGGCTGGTCGGCGGTTCGATTCCGCTGGAGGCCGGCACCCCCGACAAGGTGCGCAACAGCTGCCTGGTGTTCGATGCCGACGGACGCAGTGTGGCGCGCTACGACAAGATCCACCTGTTCGGCTTCCAGCGCGGAACCGAACAGTACAATGAAAGTCAGACCATCGAAGCCGGCGCCGGGGTGGCGGCCTTCGATTCACCCTTCGGCCGGATCGGGCTTTCCATATGCTACGACCTGCGCTTTCCCGAGTTGTACCGAGCCATGGGGACAGTCGACCTGCTGGTGGTGCCGGCGGCGTTCACCTTTACCACCGGCCAGGCCCACTGGGAGCTGCTGCTGCGGGCGCGGGCGGTGGAGAACCTCTGCTATGTATTGGCCTCGGCCCAGGGCGGCATGCACCCGAGCGGACGCAAGACCTGGGGCGACAGCATGCTGGTCGACCCCTGGGGCACGGTGCTGAAGCGCCTGCCCGCAGGGCCTGGCGTGGTGGCCGGCGAAATCGACCCGGCGCGCATCGCCGACCTGCGCGCCAGCCTGCCGGCCCTGCAGCACCGAGTCCTGTGAGCCTATGAATCCCAATCAGACACCGTCCTTCCTCGCCACGGCCCAATCCCGCCTGCTGGCCCCGTTCGATCTTTCCACGCCCCAGCTGGAGTCGGTGTTCGGCGAACTGTACCGGCATCGCCTCGATTATGCCGACCTGTATTTCCAGTACAGCCGCTCCGAGGCCTGGAGCCTGGAGGAGGGCATCGTCAAGTCGGGCAGCTTCAACATCGAGAGCGGCGTCGGCGTGCGCGCCATCTCCGGCGAGAAGACCGCCTTTGCCTATTCCGACGAGATCTCCCTGCCGGCCCTCAAGTCGGCGGCGCAGGCCACCCGCGCCATCGCCGCGCAAGGCGGGCAGCAGCATGTGCCGCTGCTCTCCGGCCGGGCGGTGCCCGCGCTCTACGGTTCGGCCGATCCGCTGGCCTCGCTGCCCGACGCGGAGAAAGTCAGGCTGCTGGAACGGCTGGAAGGCTTCGCCCGTGCCGAGGATGCTCGCGTCGTCGAGGTGATGGCGCACATCGCCGGCGTCTACGACGTGGTGATGGTGGCGCGAGCCGACGGTCACCTGGCTGCCGACGTGCGGCCGCTGGTGCGCGTCTCCGTCACCGTCATCCTGCAGGAGGCGGGCCGCCGCGAACAGGGCTCCTCGGGCGGCGGCGGCCGCTTCGACTACGCCTACTTCAGCGATGCCGTGCTGCGCGACTACGCCAGGCAGGCCGTGCACCAGGCCAGCGTGAACCTGGCCGCCCGCCCCGCCCCGGCCGGCGAGATGACGGTGGTGCTGGGCAGCGGCTGGCCGGGCATCCTGCTGCACGAGGCGATCGGCCACGGCCTCGAGGGCGATTTCAACCGCAAGGGCAGCTCGGCTTTTGCCGGGCGCATCGGCGAGCGCGTCGCCGCGCCGGGCGTGACGGTGATCGACGACGGCACGATTCCCGACCGGCGCGGCTCGCTGTCCATCGACGACGAGGGCAATCCGACTCAGCGCACCGTGCTGATCGAGGACGGCATCCTTGTCGGCTACCTGCAGGACTCGCTCAACGCCCGTCTGATGGGCGTGCCGGTCACCGGCAACGGCCGGCGCGAATCCTTCGCTCACCTGCCGCTGCCGCGCATGACCAACACCTGCATGGTGAACGGCGGCCGCGACCCGAAGGAAATCATCGCCTCGGTGAAGAAGGGCCTCTACGCCGCCAATTTCGGCGGCGGCCAGGTCGACATCACCAGCGGCAAGTTCGTCTTCTCCGCCGCCGAGGCCTATCTGATCGAGAACGGCAGGATCACCCGGCCGGTGAAGGGCGCCACCCTCATCGGCAACGGCCCCGACGCGCTCACCCGCGTCTCCATGATCGGCAACGACCTGGCCCTCGATCCGGGCGTCGGCACCTGCGGCAAGGAAGGGCAGAGCGTTCCGGTCGGGGTGGGACAGCCTACGTTGCGGATCGACGGGCTGACGGTCGGGGGCACGGGCTAATATTGACCAACATCAAACTACGGCTCCGTTCATATAACTATAGTCATGCGCTTTGAATCCGCGGCCTTGAAGCCGCCGCGGTTTGACTAGGGGGGGTGTATGAAACGACTGTCCGCACTGCTCGGCCTGGTCCTCGCCGCGCTGCTGGCCACCGCGGGGGATCCGGCCCAAGCCCAGATCGCCAACATCAACGACGCCATCAACAAGGCGGGTTCGCTCCGCTACGCCGCCAACCGCCTCGCCAAGGTCTACTTCCAGATCGGCATGGGCATCGAGGTCGACCGCTCGCGGCGCATCCTCGACAGCCAGATCGCCATGTACGACCGCCGGGTGGTCGAACTGAAGAACTACGCGCCGACGCCGGAAATCAAGGAAAGCTACATCGCCCTCGAGAAAGCCTGGAGCGGCTACAAGGATCTGCTGGTCGGCGCCAAGCCCAACCCCGAGGCCGGCCGCAAGCTCGTCGGCGTCAGCGAAGAGGTGGTTGCCATCGCCAACAAGGCGACCGGGCAGCTGGCGGCCCACTCGGGCACCACCCAGGGCAAGCTGGTGAACATCTCCGGCCGCCAGAGGATGCTCTCCCAGCGCATCGCCAAGTACTACCAGGCCCAGGCCTGGGGCGTGGCGCCGGCCGACTCGCAGGCGCAGATCAACAAGTCGCGCGCCGAGTTCTCGCAGATGCTGGGTGAGCTCGCCGCCGCCCAGATCAACACCCCGCAGATCAAGGAGGAACTCGATCTCGGCAAGCAGCAGTGGATGTTCTTCGAGCAGGCCCTGATGGGGCGCGGCGGCGACAAGAAGGCCAACAGCACCAACGTCGCCACCACCAGCGAGCGCATCCTCGAAGTGATGGACAATGTGGTCGGGATGTACGAGAAGCTGCTGAAGTAGGGCGGGCAGAGGCGGCAGGAAACAATAGCCGGCCGGGCCCCGGCTTTATTGCGTTAAAATGCAAGGCCTTAGTCCCAGGCAGCGCGGTCAAACATGAACGCCCCGAGCAAGTCGAGCAAGCCCAACATCGCCTCCGTCAGCCCCGGCCCGAAGGGCGGGCTGGCCTATCCGCGCGCCATCACCGACGACGTGCGCATCCGCGACATCCACGAGGTGGCGCCGCCCTCGCACCTCTTGCGCGAGTTCCCGCCGACCCCCAAGGCGGTGGAGACCACCTTCAATGCGCGCCAGGCCATCCACCGCATCCTGCACGGCGCCGACGATCGTCTGCTGGTGGTGATCGGCCCCTGCTCGGTGCACGACTTCGACGCCGCCATCGACTACGCCACGCGCCTCAAGGCCGAGGCCGAGCGCCATGCCGAGGACCTGCTGGTGGTGATGCGGGTCTATTTCGAGAAGCCGCGCACCACCATCGGCTGGAAGGGCCTGATCAACGACCCGCGCCTGGACGGCAGCTTCAAGATCAACGAGGGCCTGCGCATCGCCCGCCACCTGCTGGTCGACCTCAACGAGATGGGCCTGCCGGCGGCCACCGAGTTCCTCGACATGATCACGCCGCAGTACATCGCCGATCTGGTGAGCTGGGGCGCCATCGGCGCGCGCACCACCGAATCGCAGGTGCACCGCGAACTGGCCTCCGGGATGTCCTGCCCGATGGGCTTCAAGAACGGCACCGACGGCAACTGCCGGATCGCCGTGGACGCCATCCGTACCTCGCAGCACCCGCACTGCTTCCTGTCCGTCACCAAGTCCGGCCATTCGGCGATCGTGTCCACCAACGGCAACGAGGACTGCCACATCATCCTGCGCGGCGGCAAGGAGCCGAACTTCGACGCCGCCAGCGTCGATCGCGCCTGCCAGGAACTGGGCAAGGCCGGCCTGGCCGCTCGGGTGATGGTCGACTTCTCGCACGGCAACAGCCGCAAGGACTACAAGCGGCAGGTGGACGTCGCGCAGGACGTTGCCGCCCAGCTCGCCGCGGGCGAGGACCGCATCTTCGGGGCGATGGTCGAGTCGCATCTCAAGGAGGGCCGCCAGGACCTGGTGCCGGGCAAGCCGCTCGAGCATGGCAAGAGCATCACCGACGCCTGCCTCGGCTGGGAGGATTCGCTGGCCGTGATGGACATCCTGGCGCAAGGCGTGCGCGCCCGCCGCCTGGCGCTGCTCGAGCGCGAGTAGCGCCGGCGTTCTGCGCGGCGCTCAGCCGCGCGCCCGATCCTTCTGCCACAGCACGTCGCCGCGTCCGGCGACGCGGTTGAGTGTGCGGCCGAGGACGAACAGCAGGTCGGAGAGGCGGTTCACGTACTTGCGTCCGGCCTCGCTCACCGTCTCGTCGGCCGACAGCGCGACCAGCTGCCGCTCGGCGCGGCGGCACACGCCGCGCGCCAGGTGCGCCAGCGCCGCCGCCCGCGTCCCGCCCGGCAGGATGAATTCCTTCAGCGGTTCCAGCTCCCCGTTCCAGCGGTCGATGGCCGCCTCCAGCTCGCCGACGCTTTTGCCGTTTAGCAGCGCCGAGCCGGGAATCGCCATCTCCCCGCCGAGATCGAAGAGGTCGTGCTGGATGCCGGTCAGCAAGGCGCGGATATCCTCCGGCAGTTCCTCCGTCAGCAGCAGGCCGATCACCGAGTTGAGCTCGTCGAGCTCGCCCAGCGCGGCGATGCGGGCGGAATCCTTGGCCACGCGCGAGCCGTCGGCCAGGCCGGTGGTGCCGGCGTCGCCGGTGCGGGTGTAGATTTTCGAGAG
>JAEUNH010000258.1 GCA_016791205.1 Rhodocyclaceae bacterium
GATGACGTCGTCCGCCGCATACCAGGCGTCGCCCGTCACCCAGCGGTTGACGGTGAACAGGCCGGTCGGATAGCCGTAGTCGTCCATGGCGATGGCGACGAGGTGCGACAGCGCCTCTTCGCCCTGCGGCCAGGGCTCGGCGCCGGCATGCGGCACCGGCGCCATGCCCGCGGGCATGCCGGGCGCGCGCAGGAAAGTGTGGAAGTGGCCGTGCTCGCCGGTGGCGTCGCGGTGGGCGTGGTAGTAATACTGGGCTTGGCTGTCGGCATCGAAGGCGTCGTCGCGCGGAAAGTGCTCGTACTCGACGAACTCGCCCTGCCCGCGCAGCATCTCGCCGACGACGTTGAGGCCGCCCTTTTCCAGCACGCGATAGCACTCGCGGATCTCCGCGCCGGCCCGGCGCATGTTTTCCAGACGGGCGGGCGAAAGACGGGCGGGCAGAAGGAGATCGGCTTTCACGGCTTGGCGCCGCCGTCCCGCAGCGACTGACTTTTCTGGTAGAGGACGAAATGCGAGGCGAGCGAATCGGCCAGCGCCCGGCGGATCATCGCCTCGCCCTTGCCGGCGCCGCCTTGCAGCAGCGAGCGGTAGAAGTCGCTGTAGAAGGCGTCCGGCTCGACGCGCACGCGGGTGTCGAGCCGCACGGCGCGCGGGTGCAGCGGCCGGCGGTAGTCGAGCCGGGCTTCGGCGCCGGGGGCGAGGCGCGTGTCGGCGATCTCGCGCGAGAGGTCCAGCGCGACCTGGCGGGCGATGACGTGCTCCTGCCGCGTGCCGTCCAGCGGCCGGCCGTCGGCGCCGGCCTGGAACATCTCGACGACGACGCGCGGGGTGACGTAGGTCGGAAAATGGTGACCGGTGCCGCTGTTCGCCAAAGTCAGTCCCGCCAGCACGGCGTTGTCCTCCACGCGCGGCGGCAAGGCGGCGATGGTGACGCCGCTCCTGACCATTTCGGGATCGTGCACGCCGCGCCACAGGTGGCGGCGATCGGGCATGTGGCAGGACTGGCAGGCCTTGCCTTCGCGCGCGGCGGGGCTGGCCTGCCATTCTTCATAGGTGTTCTCCAGCAGCTTGCCGTTCAGCGCGAAGCCGTCGGCCTCGAACTGGTGGCAGGCGGCGCAGAAGCGCGAATCGGAAAACGCGGCGCTCGCCTGCCAGCCGTCGTGCGGCAGCTTCTCTTCGGGCTTCGCGACGCTGCCGTCGCGGCGCGGCGGGCCGTAGCGGCGATGCTCGCGCACGTGGCAGGCGGCGCAGACCAGGCCTTCGGCATGCAGTCCCGTTTTGGCCTTGCCGGCGATGGCCGCGACGAGGCCGTCGGCCTGCTCGGCGAGCGGGGCGTGGCAGCGGAGGCAGTCCTGGTGTTCGTCGCGCGCCTCGGGGGCCATGGCCAGCAGTTGGCCGAGTACGCCCGGCCCCATCGCCCGGGCGTGCCAGGTGGTGCGCCAATCCTCGTATTGCTGGGCATGGCAGGCGCCGCAGGCGGCCGGGTCGAGCGCCGCTTCCTGCGCGGAGAAATGCCTGGGCGCCGCGCCTTGCGGCGCGAGCGGGCGCTGCCAGTGGCGCGCGAGGAACGCGGCGTTGTCTTCGCCGGGCACGGTCGCAGACACCGGCGGGGGGGGCTCGGAGCAGGCGGCAAGCAGGAAAAAGGGGAGGCAGACGAGCCACCTCCCCTTCGGCCGGGCGATCAGCGGCGCGCCCGGCACGGCCTCACTTCTTCGCCGCGCACGGATTCTTCGCCGCGCACGGGTTCTTGGCGGCGCAGGGATTCTTCGCCGCGCAGGGGTTGGCCTTCTTCATGTCCTTCTTCATTTCCTTGGCGGCGCAGGGATTCTTCGCGCCGCAGGGATTTTTGCCATGCGAATCGGCATAGGCCGCCGGAACGGCCAGGGCGAGCGCCGCGGCGCCCAGAAGGGTACGGACTGCTTTCATGGTGTCTCCTCTATCAGGTTAACAAAAAACGGCGCCACCCGAGGCGGCACCGGCTACTACTTCTTCGCCGCGCAGGGATTCTTCGCTGCGCAAGGGTTCTTGGCGGCGCACGGATTCTTCGCTGCGCAGGGATTCTTCGCCGCGCAGGGATTGCCCGCCTTGGCCTTCACCGGCTTGAAGGTCTTCTGCATCTGGCCGGTGTAGGCGGTCAGCGCGGCGAGTTCGCGCGACTCCCAGCCGAGCGGCTTGGCGGCCATCGGCATCACCATGCAGGCCTGCACCATCTCGTCGAGGTGCACCTTCTTCAGGCCGGCCTGGTCCTTGGCCATCTTCACCCGATGCGGGTAGGGCTTGGCGAAACTTGCCTCGAACGAGGCGTGTCCCTGGTGGCAGGTGTTGCAGGACATGCCATTGGTGGACAGCTTGGGGTCGTTCCAGAGTTTCTCGCCTTCCTTGAGGAGGGCGGCGGCGTCCCCTTTGTGGGGCTTGTAGCCGGCGGGGCGGGTGATGGTTTTCGGATCGATGGCGGTGCCGGCAGCGCAGGGGTTTTTGGCCTTCGCGGCACAGGGATTCTTCGCTTTGGCGGCGCAAGGATTCTTGGCTTTCGCCGCGCAGGGATTGCAGGGGTTGGCGGCGCGGGCGGGCGCCATGCCGAGGCCGAAGGCCAGGGCCGCGGCCAGCGCCAATTGCATGGGTTTCAGCGGGTTATCCATCGGTTCCTCCTTTTGAAAGTGGGGGGCAGCCGTTTTTCGGCTTCCCTGGCGATTAGACCGAGGCGGCGCCGAGAACCTTACAGGCCTAAAATAAATTTGTAAGGAACCGCCCCGCCAGCCGGTCTAATCGGACAGGAGCCAGCCCAGGCCCCAACCTCGACCCTAACGACAGGAGACCCAGAATGGTCCGCTCGCTCGACCCATACCGTTTGTTCCTCCACGCCTGCTTCGCCCTGCTCGCCGCGGCGTTCATGCACTCGGCCTTGGCCGCGCCCGCCCAGCCCTACGACGAGGCGGCTTTCCGCAAGGCACAGCAGGAAGGCAAGGCCATCCTGGTGGAAGTGCATGCCGACTGGTGCTCGGCCTGCGCCAAGCAGAAGCCGATCCTGGAAAGCCTCGGCAAGGAGCCGGCCTTCGACAAGGTGGTGCGCTTCAAGGTCGACTTCGACAAGCCGGGCACGGCCCTGAAAACCCTGCGCGTCACCTCGCAGGCGACCCTGGTGCTGTTCAAGGGCGACAAGGAAGTCGCCCGCTCGACCTTCGACACCCGCGACGAGAGCATCCGCGCGATGCTGGCGAAGGCCGCCTGACGGCAGGCCGTCATGAGCGGTTTGCTGGTCGCGATGCTCGCCGGCGTCCTGACGACGCTGTCGCCCTGCGTGCTGCCGGTGCTGCCGGTGGTGCTGCTCGCCGCCCTGCAGCAGCACCGCTACGGTCCGCTGGCGCTCGCCGGCGGCATGAGCCTGGCGTTCACCGCGCTGGGCATCGGCATCGCCACCATCGGCTTCTCGCTCGACATCGGCAGCGGGGCGGTGCGCCTGGCCGCCGCCCTGGTGATGATCGCCTTCGGCGCCGTGCTGCTGTCGTCGCGGCTGCAGGCAGCCTTCGCCCGCGCCGGCTCGCCGCTCTCCGACCGCCTCAACGCCATGACGGCGCGCTTCGCGCCGGACGGGCTGGGCGGCCAGTTCCTGCTCGGCGTGCTGCTCGGCGCGGTGTGGACGCCCTGCTCCGGACCGACCCTGGGCGCCGCCATCGGCCTCGCCTCGGCGAGCGAGACGGCGGCGCGCGCCGCCGGCGTGATGCTGCTGTTCAGCCTCGGCGCGACGCTGCCGCTGATGGCGCTGGCCTACGGCTCGCGCCAGGCGCTGGCTTCGCGCAAGGCGACGCTGGCCAAGGCGGGCCGCCATGGCAAGCCGATCCTCGGCGGCGTGCTGGTGCTGGTCGGCGCGCTGGTGGCCTTCGGCGCCGACAAGCTGATCGAGGCCCGCCTCACCGCGCTGATGCCGGACTGGCTGGTCGACCTCACCACCCGGTTCTGACGGCCATGCTCTTCAAGCTCGGTTCCGCCCAGTTCGACCAGACGGTGCGCGCCTACAGCGCGGACCTCTACCGCTACGCCTGGTGGCTGTGCCGCGACCGCTTCACCGCCGAGGAACTGGTGCAGGAGACCTTCGCCCGCGCCTGGAAGAACTGGGACAGCCTGGCGGACCTCGGCGCCGTGAAAGCCTGGCTCATCACGATCCTCAGGAACGAACGCGCCCGCCTCTACGAACGCAAGCGCCTCGACATCAGCGACGACGATCCGCAGGATCTGGAACTGCCCTCGCACGAGCGCCCCGGCGACCACCTGGAACTGGAGCAGCTCGTCGGGGAACTGCCGCCCGCCTACCGCGAGCCGCTGGTGCTGCAGGTGCTGGGCGGCTACGACTGCAGGGAGATCGCCGAGATGCTCGGCACCACCGAAGGCGCGGTGATGACCCGCCTCACCCGCGCGCGGCAGGCGCTGCGCGCGCACCTGTCCGAACCCGCGAAAGCGAGGGTGGCCCCATGATGAACTGCCTCGAATTCCGCCGCGAGAAACTCGCCGACCCGCGTCGCCTCTCGCCCGGGGCGGTTGCGCACCTGAACGACTGCGCCGCCTGCCGGCTCTTCGCCGCCGAGATCAACGAAAACGAGGGGCGCCTCGCCGGCGTCCTCGCCATGCCGGTGCCGGAGGGCCTCGCCGAGCGCATCGTCCTGCGCCGCAAGACCGGTACCCGCTTCGCGCCGCGCCTGTGGGCGATGGCCGCCACCGTGCTGGTGACGCTGACTTTCGGCTTCCGGCAATGGAAGGACTTCGCCTCGCAGGAATACGCGCGGCTGGCCATTGAGCACGTCATGCACGAGCCGGAATCCTTCACCACCACCCGGCTGGCCGACCCGCAGCTGTTCCGCAGCGTGCTGCACAACTTCGGCGGCGAGCTGCAGGCATCCCTCGGCACCGTCCGCTACATGAAGCTCTGCCCGGTGCCGGAGGGCACCGGCTGGCACATCGTCTTCGAGAACGAAGCGGGGCAACTGGCGACGCTGATCCTGATTCCGGCCAAGCGCATGAAGGCCGGCGCCGAGCAGGCGCAGGTCGGCGGCTGGAACGCCATCGCCCGCCCAGGCGGCCAGGGCTTCTACGCCGTCATCGCCGATTCGCCCGACAACCTGGCGAAGGCGGACCGGCTCGTCCGCCAGCGCGTGCGCTGGCGCGGCTGAGGCCGGACGTGCGCCGCCTGCCGCCGCCGAAGGCCCCCCGCTGATGCCGACCCTGTCACGCCGACGCCCATTCGCCGTGCTGCGGAGACTGACTTTTGCCGCCGCCGCGCTGGCCGCCCCGGCGGCGCAGGCCGAGTGCCTCGCCCGCGCCGAAACCGCCACCGTGCCGCTGGTCGAGCTGTACACCTCGGAAGGCTGCAGCAGCTGCCCGCCGGCGGACCGCTGGCTGTCGCGGCTCACCCCCGGCCGCGTCGTGCCGCTGGCGCTGCATGTCGACTATTGGGACTACATCGGCTGGCGCGACCGCTATGCCCAGGCGCGCTTCGCCCAGCGTCAGCGCGAGATGGTCGCCCGCGGCGGCGGCAGGGTGGTCTACACGCCGCAGGTGATGCTCGACGGGCGCGACTTCCGCGCCTGGCACAGCCCCGCCGCCTTCGACGAGGCCGTGCGCCGCCAGGCCGCCCGGCCGCTCCAGGCGAAACTGGCGCTGGCCGTGGCGGGCAGCGCGGCGGAGGGCTGGCGCGCCCGGCTGACCGGCGAGGTGCTGCCGCGCAAGGGGCGCAGCGAAGCCTATCTGGTCCTCTACGAGAACGGGCTTGCCAGCGACGTCGCGGCCGGCGAGAACCGCGGCGCGCGCCTGCGCCACGACTACGTGGTGCGGCAGTGGCACGGGCCGCTGCCGGTCGGCGTCGACGGGCGCATCGCCCTCAGCCACGGCTTCGCCTCGCGCGACGGCATCGATTTCGCCCGCGCCGGCGTCGCCGCCTTCATCCAGGATCCCGACAGCGGCGAGGTGCTGCAGGCCGTCGCCGTGCCCGGCTGCCCCGCAACCTGACGATGGCTGCGCCCCGCCAAGGCGCGCACCTGCTCGCCCGTCGGATCCGGGAATGAACTCCTTGATCGCTGACCGGTCATCCCACAGGGATTTCCTTCGGTCATCCCACAGGGATTCCCTTCGGTCATAATGGCGGCCCATGAAAGCACACCACATCCATTTCGCCACCGGCCTCGGCTGCCTCGCCCTGGTCGGCTTCGCCGCCAATTACCTGCAGGCCGCCATCGGCCTGCTGCCCTGCCCGCTCTGCGTCATGCAGCGCATCGCCTTCATCCTGTTCGGCATCACCGCGCTCGTTGCGTCCATGCACCGGCCCGCCGGAGCGCTGCGCTGGCTCTACCTCGGCCTGCTCGACCTGTGGGCGACGCTGGGCGCGGCCATCGCCGGCTGGCAGGTGTACCTCACCTATAACCCGCAGGCGGCCGAGTGCGGCATCAGTCCGGAGGAGCGCTTCCTCAACGGCCTGCCGCTGGCGAAATGGTGGCCGGCGATGTTCGAAGCCAACGGCGACTGCACCAAGGTGGACTGGACCTTCCTCGGGCTGTCGGTACCGGAGCTGTCGCTGATCGCCTTCGTCCTGCTCTCCGGCCTCGCCGTCTACGCCGCGCTTCGCCCTGCCGCACGCTAAAATAGCGGCACCATGAGCAAGGACAAGAACGCGCCCGCCGCGGCGCCCAGCCCGCCCGTCTCGAATTTCATCCGCCAGATCGTCGAGGCCGACCTCGCTGCCGGCAAGCACGCCGGCGTCGCCTGGGCCGGCAAGCCCGGCCCGGCCGCGGCCCACGCCGGCGCGCCGCCCGATGCGGCGAAGATCCGCACCCGCTTCCCGCCCGAGCCGAACGGCTATCTTCACATCGGCCACGCCAAGTCGATCTGCCTCAACTTCGGCCTGGCGCGCGACTATGGCGGCGCCTGCCACCTGCGCTTCGACGATACCAATCCGGAGAAGGAGGAGCAGGAGTACGTCGATGCCATCGTCGATGCCGTGCGCTGGCTCGGCTTCGACTGGGGTCCGAACGGCTATTTCGCCTCGGACTACTTCGACTTCATGTACGAGGCGGCGCAGCACCTGATCCGCAGCGGCCATGCCTACGTCGACTCGCAGAGCGCCGAGGAGATGCGCGCCAGCCGCGGCACGCTGACCGAGCCGGGCCGGGACAGCCCGCACCGCAACCGCAGCGCCGAAGAGAACCTCGATCTCTTCCGCCGCATGGAGGCCGGCGAGTTTGCCGACGGGGCCCACGTGCTGCGGGCGAAAATCGACATGGCATCAGGCAACATCAACCTGCGCGACCCGGCCATCTACCGCATCCGCCACGCCACGCACCACCGCGCCGGCGACACCTGGAACGTGTACCCGATGTACACCTTCGCCCACCCGATCGAGGACGCGCTGGAGCGCATCACCCACTCCATCTGCACCCTCGAATTCGAGGACCAGCGCCCCTTCTACGACTGGCTGCTCGAGCGCCTCGCCGAGGGCGGCCTGCTGGCAAAGCCGCTGCCGCAGCAGATCGAGTTCGCCCGCCTCAACCTCAGCTACGTCGTGCTGTCGAAGCGCAAGCTGATCCAGCTGGTGCAGGAGAAGCACGTCGACGGCTGGGACGACCCGCGCCTGCCGACGCTGGCCGGCGCGCGCCGGCGCGGCTACACGCCCGAGGGCTTCCGCGCCTTCGCCGAGCGCATCGGCGTCGCCAAGGCCGACTCGTGGATCGACTACGGCGTGCTGGAAGAGTGCATGCGCGACGACCTCAACGCGCGCGCCCTGCGCCGCATCGCCGTGCTCGATCCGCTGAAGCTGGTCATCGACAACTACCCGGGAGGGCAGGAGGAGGAATGCCTCGCCCCCAACCACCCGCAGCAGCCGGAGCTCGGCAAGCGCGCCGTGCCCTTCTCGCGCGAGCTGTGGATCGAGCGCGAGGATTTTGCCGAGGCGCCGCCGAAGGGCTACTTCCGCCTCTTTCCGGGCAATTCGGTCAGGCTGCGCTACGGTTTCGTCGTGAAGTGCACCGGCTGCGACAAGGATGCTTCAGGCAATGTCATCGCGGTGCATTGCGAGTACCTGCCCGACAGCAAGTCCGGCACACCGGGCGCCGACGCCTACAAGGTCAAGGGCAATATCCACTGGGTCAGCGCGGCGCACGCCTACCGCTGCGAAGTGCGGCTCTACGACCGGCTGTTCCGCGAGGCGAATCCCGGCGCGGGCGGCCGCGACTACCTGGAAGACCTCAACCCGAATGCGAAGCAGGTCATCGCGGCGCAACTGGAGCCGGCGCTCAGAAATGCCAAGCCGGAAGAGCGCTTCCAGTTCGAGCGCCACGGCTACTTCGTCGCCGACCGCGTCGACTCGAAACCGGGCGCGCCGGTGTTCAACCGGGCGGTGACGCTGAAGGATTCGTGGGGCAAGGGCTGAACAGCCTGATCTCGTCGATGTCCAGCGCCACCAGATTCGGGAACGGCATCGGCCTGTCGCCGAACAGCGTGGGCCGGACGCGGCGCTTCGTCGCCGCCTTCAATCCGCCGAAGTCCCTGTAGTTCTCGCACAGGTGCGCGGCGTGCGCCCAGCCGCCGACCACTTCCGCCGTGTAGTCGAGCCGCGTCAGCAGGCCCTGCTCGTCGAAATAAAACACCTGCCGGCGGCTGTGCGTCGGGATGTCGGGCGGGAAGATGGCGGCGATGCGCTCGACTTTCCCCTGCGGCCCCTCGATCGGCGGCAGCCGTTCGAACTCGAAGCCCGGCCGCAGGAAAACGAACGGCGTCACCAGGTAGTTCCAGGTGGCGTAGCCGCCGAA
>JAEUNH010000155.1 GCA_016791205.1 Rhodocyclaceae bacterium
AGCAGCAGGCTGACGACGAGCGTGGTGGCGACAGTGGCGCCGAGCGTGTAGAGGACGATCCGCAGCCGGGCGTGGAGGATGAGCAGGAATTGCTGGAAGTTCATGTCGGTGCCTTTGTGTTCTCTATGTCGTCATTCCGGCGCAGGCCGCTTGCCTCGTCATTCCGGCGCAGGCCGCTTGCCTCGTCATTCCGGCGCAGGCCGGAATCCAGGTTTTACTCTCGTCTGTCCTTCAACCTCTGTACTGGGTCCCGGCCTTCGCCGGGACGACGAGTCGCTTCGTCAGGTCTTGCTCTCGTCAGTCCTTCAACTTCTGTACTGGGTCCCGGCCTGCGCCGGGACGACGATCCCGCTCCGTCATTCCGGCGCAGGCCGGAATCCAGGTCTTTCCAATTCAGAACAAGCTTTCCTTGACGTACAGCACGTCGTCGGTCAGGACCTTGTCGATCATCTCGGGCTGGAGCTCCTGGACCTTGCCGCTGCCGTCCTTGCGGTGGATGCGCAGGCCGCGTTCGGTGCCGCGCAGGGTCGGGCCGCCGCCCTGGGCGAGGGCCTGCATGACGGTCATGTCGCGCTCGACGCGGTAGGCGCCGGGGCGCTGCACTTCGCCGTAGATGTAGAACATCGGGGCGCGGTGCACGTAGATCGCGTCGCCGGGGTGCACGGCGATGTCGCTGTCGCCCTTGGCGTCCTGGAACATGGCGGGGACGTCGATTTCCAGGCGCACCGGCTTGCCGGCGCGGATGCCGGTGAGGATGACGGTGTCGGAGCCGATCTGGGTGATGCCGCCGGCCAGGGCCAGCACGTCGGAGACGCGGCTGTTGAGGGTCTCGAGCGGGTAGCGGCCGGGGCGGTTGACGTTGCCGAGCACGGAGACCTGGCTGCCGCCGATCTTGACCACCAGCATGTTGATCTGCGGCTGCAGGACGAAGCCGCCTTCGCGCAGCATGGCGGCGAGCTTCTGTTCGGCGGCGGGGATGGACAGGCCGCCTACCGGCACCGAGCCGACCAGCGGGAAGGTGAGCGCGCCGGCTTCGGAGACGCGGGTCTCGGTGGTGAGGTCGGGGTTCTGGAAGACGGAGATCCTGACGACGTCGCCGGCGCCGAGGGTGTATTCGCGGCCCTGGCTCTGGGCCTGGGCGCCCTGCGCGAGGCCGAGGAGGAGGATCAGCAGTCCGAGGATGGTGCGCATGGTGTGCGTTCTCCCTTTCACTTGAGGCCGGAGAGGCCTTTGTCGAGGCTCTTGCCGTCGACCGCCGGACCCTTGGCGGGTGCGGCGGCGGGCTTGGCGGCGGGGGCCGCGGCAGGGGCTTCGGCGGGCTTGCCGGCGTCGGCGACGGGGCCGAAGTCGTTGAGGTATTCGATCTTGGCCTTGGCCTTGAGCTGCTTGATCTCGGCGTCGGCGAGCTCGGCGCGCTTGCGGTTGCCGAGGAACTGTTCGATGAAGGGGGTGGCGGCGGCTTCGTCCATCGGCGCGCTCTGCGAGGCGACGAGGTACACGACGAGGGCGCCGGAGGGGCCGGCGATGAGGCCGACCTGGCCGTCCTTCATGGCGTGGTAGCGCGGCAGCAGCTCGAGGGGCAGTTGTTCGGCGGGCTTGACGCCGGCGTTGCCGACGAACTGGATGCCCTTCGATTTGAGCCAGTTGGCGACGTCGGTCAGGCTCTTGGTCCTGGGCAGCTCCTGCTTGAGGGCTTCGATCTGCTCGGGGGTGGCGCGCACGGCGAGTTCCTGCAGGCTGTAGACGCGGCGCTGGCTGAAGAGCTCGGGATGGGCGGCGTAGTAGGCCTTGATGTCTTCGGCGGCGGGCTTGGCGGCGGCGCCCATGACCTGGTCGGCGTAGGCGCGGGCGAGGATCTCGCGGCGGGCGGCTTCGAGGGCCTGCATCACCTTGGGGTCGCGGTCGAGCTTCTTGTCGACGGCCTGCTGGACGAGGAGCTCCTGGTCGACGAGCTTGTCGAGGATCTGCCGGCCGGCGGCCTTGGCCTGTTCGGCGGGGATGTTGCCGCTGCGGGAGAGGACGGCATTGACCTGGTGGACGGAGATTTCTTCCTTGTTCACCCGGGCGGCGATCTGGGTGGCGGCTTTCTTGCCTTCGCTCTTGCCGCAGGCGGACAGGGCGAGTACCGCGATGCAGGCGACGGCGATGAGGCTGGGCGTTTTCATGCGTTTTCCTTGAATGTTACAGCGGTGTCCCAAAACAGAGCCGCGGGCAAGCCGGACTTGTCCGCGGCCGTTCTTTCAAGCAGTTAAGTCTAGCAGCCCGGCCGTGACGGTGATGTGACCGGCAGGCGCCCGCCCGGGCGGCGGCGCGTGTCAGCGGGCGCGGCGGCGCACGATGGTGCCGATCAGGGCGATGCCGGCGAAGAGCATCAGCCATTGGCCGGGCTCGGGCACGGAGGCGGCGAGGTCGACCGAGTAGCTGGCCGGGTGCGTGGCGGTGCCGACGATGTCGAGATGGTAGGCGCCGCTGGGCAGGGTGGCGCTGAAAAACGAGAGCTGGGCGCCGAATGACCCGACCGAGGTGCTGACGCTCCAGGGCATGGCGCCGCCCGGCCCGTGGAGGATGATCGACAGGGGGGAAAGCAGGCCGGCGGTGGGAGTGAATAGGCTCGAGAAAAAGCCAACGAAGGTGTTGGGCCCGCCGCTGAGGCTGAATGTCCAGGAATCGCTGAAGGAGACGACCGGGATCGTCGGGGTGCCGCCGGAGAAGGTGCCGGCCGCAGTGAGGTCGCCGATGGTGTAGGTGGCGGCCGAGGCGTTGCCGGCGGCGAGGCCGCAGGCGATGGCGGCGACGGCCAGGTATCGGGTTAGCAGTTTGCGAAGCATGGTGAATCCCCTCTCATTGACCTCTATGTTTGTCGATCCGCGCGCCGCCCACGCAGCGTCATGAAACCGCTCATGACTTTGTAATTTTGCGGCATTATCCCCCCCTCTCCGCCTCCCGTAAATAGCCCGGTCGGACTATGCAAACCGGCGATTCGTGACAAATTCACGCCAATACGTATCACCTTAGTTATAACCAGCCCCCCGTCATTCCGGCGCCGTCACCCCGGAATGCTTGAGTCCGGGGCGGAATCCAGGCAGAAAGCAAAACGGGAAGGCGCGATGCCTTCCCGTTTGGCCTGGACGAACGAGCGATTACGCGCGGCGACGCACCATCACGCCAAGCAGCGCCACGCCCGCGAGGAGCATCAGCCACTGGCCGGGTTCGGGGATGGCGGCGATGGCGAAGGCATAGCTGCCTCCGGCCGTGCCGCTGGTTGTGCCGGAAAGTTGCGCAAAATAAGTGGCAAAGGGGGTCAGCGAGCCGGTGAAGGTATAGGCACCGCTCGGTTGCGCGACAAAAGAACCCACTGCACTGCCCGGCGAAGCGATGGTTCCCGAATAAACCGTACCGCCAGTGAAGGCCAGATTCAGGATGCTCAACGGACCGATGGAGAGGTTGACCGGCGTGCCGCTGCCACCGATGGTGCCGAGCGCTCCCAGGGTGAACTGGATGTTGTCAAGAAAACTCGGTGTGAGGTGGTTGAAACCGACATACATCGGGCTGGTGCTGACCGGTGGCAAGAAGGTGTAATCCGTGGCCGAGGCATTCCCCGCCGCCAGCCCCAGCGCCAATGCGGCGGCGCCCAGCAGGCGGGTCAATCGTGTTGAGAGTGTGCGAATCATTGTTCTGACCTCCATTGCATTTTACCGAGCCGAATCACGCGCCGCCGCGTGATGTTCGCCGCGCGGTCTTGGAACGCCCGCCGCACTTGGCAGGATCGGATTATCCGGATTTGGCCGGATTGATAAATAGTCCGGTCGGACTATTGCAACGGCCGATTCGTGACAAATTTCACGCTCGGCCGTATTACCAAAGTTATTGTCCTGGCATCGAATGGTCCGTTTGGGCTATTGCCATCTCCCCCCAAGTATCCATAGTGC
>JAEUNH010000203.1 GCA_016791205.1 Rhodocyclaceae bacterium
TCTGATGTGGCCGGAACCAAAGTTTTCGAAGTGATCAAGAGCACAGGTGACCTGCCCCCCATTTTCAGTACCAGTCTGAAGTTAGTAAAGTCCGCTTTTGAAGGGAGAAGCGGGCATGAAGAAGCGGTTCACGGAAGAGCAGATCATCGGGTTCCTCAAGCAGGTCGAGGGCGGGGTGGCGGTCAAGGATCTGTGCAGGAAGCATGGCTTTAGCGATGCGGCGTTCTATACGTGGCGGCGCAAGTTCGGCGGCATGAGCGTGCCGGACGCCAGGCGGCTGCGCGAACTGGAGGCGGAGAACGCCAAGCTCAAGAAGCTCCTGGCCGAATCGCTGCTCGATACCGAAGCGTTGAAGGTCGCCCTGGGCCGAAAGCGCTGACCCCGCAGGCCAAGCGCCAGGCAGTCGCCGCGATGCAGGAGGGGACGACCATCTCCCAGCGTCGCGCCTGCCGGCTTGTGGGGTTATCGCGCACGGTGTTGAACTACGAAGCCAAGGCCGATCCGGCGAACCAGGCGCTCGCCGGGCGCATGGTCGAACTGGCGGCCGAGCGGCGACGCTTCGGCTATCGGCGCCTGCACGTGCTGCTGCGGCGGGAAGGCCATCAGGCGAACCATAAGCGGGTGTTTCGTCTGTACCAGGGCGAGGGGCTGGCGGTGCCCAAGCGCAAGCGGCGCCGCGGCGTGGCCATCGAACGCAAGCGGCTCACCCTGCCCTCTGGGCCGAATCAGGTCTGGTCGATGGATTTCGTGATGGATGCGCTGTCCTCGGGGCGGCGCCTGAAGTGCCTGAACATCGTAGACGACTGCACCAAGGAATCCGTGGACATTGTGCTGGACCACAGCATTACCGGGCTGTACGTGACGCGGGTACTGGATCAGGCGGCGCGCTTCCGGGGGCTGCCGGCGGCGATCCGCACCGACCAGGGGCCGGAGTTCACCAGCAAGGCGCTGGACCAGTGGGCCTACCACAACGGCGTCGAGCTCAAGCTGATTCAGCCGGGCAAGCCGACGCAGAACGCCTACATCGAGTCGTTCAACGGCAAGTTCCGCGACGAGTGCCTGAACGAGCACTGGTTCACCAGCCTGGCCGAGGCGCGGGTGCTGGTGGCGGCCTGGCGGCGCGACTACAACGAGTGCCGGCCGCACAGCGCGCTGGGGTATCTGACGCCGGCGGAGTTCGCGGCGCGCTGTCGGGCAAGCTTGCCCGACAGCGCAACAGAACTGGAAATCGGATAGATTTATGTTTCGGACTTTGCTAACCACGAGCTGGCACTAAAGACGGGGGCAGGTCAATCGAGATGAAGACGACGCCGCGTGCCACCCAGTAGTCCGCCTTGTTGCTGCGCACGCTGTGCATGGCCTTGTCGCCCATGCGCCAGGCGCCGCCATGCACCATGAGGATGGCCGGCGCGTTGCGCGCACCGGCGGGAAGATACACGTCGAGGCGCTGCGCGCGGTCGGCGCCGTAGCGCACGTCGCGCAGGGTTTCCGCGCGGGCGGCCGGCGCAAGCAGCGCCAGGGCGAGGAGCAGCGGGCCGAGGATGCGGTGGGGGATCATGCGCGGCGCCGTGTTGGGGAGACCGACTTTTTATCGGGCCTGTGAAGTCTCATGCCGCCAGCGCGGCGAGCCAGCGCGCGGCCGGTTCGATGGCGACGCGGCCGCGCTGCTCGGGCTGGCGCAGGTCGCGCACGAGCTGCACCGCGCCTGCCTCCGGGAAGCTTTCCGCCAGGGCCGCCAGATAGGGCGAGAGGCCAGCGTCGGCCAGCTTGCATTCGGCGAAGCCGAGCGGCCGTTCGGCTTCGCACAGGACGAAATCCACCTCGCGGCCGTCCTTGTCGCGCACATAGTGGAGCGACAGCGGGCGTCCGGCGACGTCCTGCAGATAGTGCGCGTGCTTGAGCAGCATGGCGGCGCAGGCGTTTTCGAAGCGCGCGCCTTCGTTCGCGCCGGCCAGCGCCGTGTCGAAGAAATAGACCTTGGGCTCCTTGAGCAGGGCGCGCGCGACGTTGCGGCTGTAGGGCCGCACGACGAAGACGACGTAGAGCGCCTCAAGGATGTCGAGATAGCGGGCCAGGGTGGTCGGCGAGACCTGCAGGTCCCGCGCGATGGAGGCCAGGGACAGAGGCGCGCCGACCCGCTCGCGCAGCAGGGCCACGAAATGGCGCATGGCGCGCAGTTCGTGCACCCGGGAGAACTCCAGGATGTCCTCGCGGATGAGGTCGTCGAGATACTGGCGGCGCCAGCGCTCGGCCTCGGCCGGCGCCTCGGCGAGGAACGGCTCGGGAAAGCCGCCGCGCGCCAGGATGCGCTCCAGCGCGTGGTCGGGCGTCGCGCCGGTCTCGTCGCACCATTCGCGCACCGAGAGCGGGTGCAGACGCAGCGCGAAGTAGCGGCCGGCGAGGGATGCGCCGGCCTGGCGGAAGGTGTCCAGCCGCGCGCTGCCGGTGACGAGCAGGGCCTGGCCCGGCGGGCGGCCGTCGTAGGCGCCCTTCAGGTAGGTTTTCCAGTCGCGCATCTTGTGGATCTCGTCGAGCACGACGAGGCCCGCGCGCGGGCTCCAGGCCTGGTCGAGCAGGATGCGCCGGTCGTTCGGGACGTCCCAGTTGAGGTATTGCGCCCGCGGCCAGGACGCCATGAGCGCGCGGGCGAGCGTGGTCTTGCCGACCTGGCGCGGGCCGGTGAGGAAGACCATCTTGCGGCCGAGGTCGGCCGCGATGGCGGCATCGAGGTAGCGCTGCATCCGACTATTTTCCAGCCAAATGGAAAATAGTCAAGACTATTTTCCAGTCGCGCGGAATCGCGGCGCGGGAATTCAGGCGGCGCGCCGCTTCAGCCACAGCGCGGCGCTGGCAGAGGCGCTGACGAGGACGAAGGGGATGGCGATCTGGTTGAGCACCGTCCAGCCGGCGCTGGTGACCAGCAGGCCGGAGAAGAACGAGGAGCCGGCCATGGCGAAGAACATCAGGAAGTCGTTGAGGCCCTGGGTCTTGGCCTTCTCTTCCGGCGCGTAGGCCTCGGTGAGCAGGGTGGTGCCGCCGATGTAGAGGAAGTTCCAGCCGATGCCGAGCAGCAAGAGGGCCCACCAGAAGTGCATCAGCGTGATGCCCTGCACGGCGATGGCGATGCAGGCGGCCATCAGCGCCGCGCCGGCGAAGAGGACGTTGATCACGCCGAAGCGGGCGATCAGGTGGCCGGTGAAGAAGCTCGGCGCGAACATGCCGATGACGTGCCACTGCAGCACGAAGGCGGTGTCGCCGAAATCCAGCCCGCAGAAATCCATCGCCAGCGGGGTGGCGTTCATCAGCAGGTTCATCACGCCGTAGCCCACCGCCGCCGCCAGCGCGGCGACGATGAAGACGGGCTGGCGGGCGATCTCGGCCAGCGACCGGCCGCCGCCGTGCTGCTCGGCCTGGCTTTGCGGCGGGAAGCGCAGGCTGGCGGCGATCAGCATGGCGACCAGCGCGAAGCCGATGAGCGAGGCATACGAGGCGAGGTACTGCGGCTGCGCCAGGTCGCGCGTCATTTTGCCGACTGCCGGGCCGATGAAGCCGCCGACGATGCCGCCGGCCAGGGTCAGCGAGATGGCGCGGCTCTTCCAGTCGGGCGGCGCCACTTCCGCCGCGGCGAAGCGCAGGTACTGGCCGAAGGCCTGGTAGATGCCCGAGCAGAAGGTGGCGGCGCAGAGCAGCCAGAAGCTCTGCAGCAGGATGGCCAGCGCGCCGATGGCGCCGCCCGCCATGCCGCAGAAGGTGCCGAGCAGGAAGCCGGCGCGGCGGCCGTGCAGACGCATGAAGTGCGAGGCCGGCAGGGTCGACACGGCGGAACCCAGCACGTAGCCCACCACCGGCAGGGTGGCGAGGCGCTTGTCCGGCGCCAGGGCGAAGCCGGCCAGCGCGTTGATGGCGACCAGGGTGACGCCGTTGGTGAGCAGCAGCGCCTGGCAGGCGGCGAGGAGCGCGACGGCGCGGCGGGGCGGGGCGGGGTGGGCGGTCATCGCTGGAGTATTCGCATGGGGTTGCGAATACTACCCGAGGCCGGCTATTCCACCAAATCGCGGTAGGCGTGCCAGGTGGCGTGGCCGAGCAGCGGGCCGATGACCAGCATGCCGGCCAGGAAGGTGAGGAGGCCGAGGCCGCCGAGCAGGGCGATGAGGCCGGCCCAGACGAACATCGCGCCGGGATTCATGAAGAGGGCGCGCACGCTGGCGATGGAGGCGGTGATGGCGTCGTGGCCGCGGTCGAGCATCAGCGGGATGGCGATCAGGCTGATGGCGAAGGCGATCAGGGCGAACAGGCCGCCGACGGCGAAGTAGGCGGCAAGGAAACCGAGGTGGTCGGTCGACACGACGTGCCGCAGGAAGCCGGAGAGGGTCGGCATCTCGCCCGAGTAGAAGAGGGCGAACACCACCATCGAGGCGCGCGCCCAGACCAGGAAGATCACCAGCAGGAGGGCGGTGAAGAGGCCGAGGTTGCCGGCGTTGCCGCGCCAGGCCGTCAGCGTCGGGCCGAGGCTGCAGGATTGTCCCTTTTCGCGCCGGCGGCTGATCTCGTAGAGGCCGATGGCGAAGAAGGGTCCGCCGATCAGGAAGCCCGAGGTGACGGCGGCGATGTACTCGGGCGCGCCGCCCAGCGCCAGCACCATCAGCGCGCCGCCGCCGGCGAAGCAGGCGCCGTAGAACAGGCTGGGCAGCGGGCAGCCGAGCAGGTCGCCCCAGCCGCGCCGCAGCCAGACGAGCGGCTGCTCGACGGGGACTTCGCGCAGCTTCGGAAAGGCCGGCGCAGCAGGGCGGGTGTCGTCCATGCGGATGAAAAAAGTTTAGATATGAACGATTCTAGCGGCCGCCCGGTCCAGGCGCAAGGCCGGGGGGAGGGCCATCACGACCGCACCGCGATGCGTCCCGCCAGCCCCATCGCCAGCAGCGTCGCGCCCACCGCCATGAAGCCGACCCAGCCGTAGCGCACGATCTGCCCGGCGGCATCCTGGGCGATGACCAGGCCGCCGAGCCAGGCGGCGGCGCCCGAGGCGAGCTGCTGCGTCGCGCCGGAGATCGAGAGGAAGGTGCCGCGCAGTTCGGGCTTCACCGCCGAGGTGACGATGGCCATCGCCGGCACCATGCGGCCGGGGACGAAGACGAAGAACACCGTCGAAGCGATCACCATCAGCCACAGCGGGACCGGCGGCAGGTGGGTCTGCAGCAGCAGCGGCAGCATCGAGCACAGCGCGATCAGGCGGTAGGTGCGCACCTTGCCGTGGCGGTCGGCCAGGCGGCCGATCAGCCGCGAGGTGAAGAAGGTGGCGCAGCCGCCGGCGAGGTAGATGAGATACAGGTCCTCCTGGCGGATGCCGACGTTGGCCACCGAGTAGAGGGTGATGTAGGGGATCACCATGAAGCCGGAGAGCATGATCAGGGCGATGAAGGCCAGCGCCCGCAGGTGGTTGGCGTCGCTCAGCACGGCGCCCATGGCGGCCAGCGGGTGGCTGCGTTCGGCCTCGCCGGTGACGGCCGCGTCGAGGTGGCCGCGCAGCGTCGGCAGCTGGCGCCAGCCCAGTGCCAGCAGCCCGGCGGCCAGCGCGGCGATGAACACGAAGGGCGCGCGCCAGCCGAAATGGCTGGCCAGCACCAGGGAAAGGGGCACCCCGGCGACGGTGGACAGGGCGAAGGCCGACATGATGGTGCCGCTGGCGCGGCCGCGCCGCTCGAAGGGGATGAGGTCGCCGACCATGGTCTGCACCATCGAGCCGAGCACCCCGCCGAAGGCGCCGGCGGCGCAACGCGCCAGCATCAGCGAGGCGTAGCCGGGGGCGAGGCCGCAGGCCAGGGTGGCCAGCGCGAAGAGGGCGAAGGCGCCCAGCAGCAGGCGCTTGCGTTCGAAGCGGTCGACGAAGGTGGCGGCGAGCAGGCCGGTGGCGGCGCCGGTGAAGGTGTAGGCCGAGACCAGCAGGCCGAACTGCTGCGTGTCGATGCCCAGCTCGCGCACCAGGATCGGCCCGAGCGGCATCATCACCATGAAGTCGAGGATGTGGGCGAACTGGATGCCGGCCAGCGTCAGCAGCAGGATGCGCTCGCGGGCGGGGTCCAATGGCTGGAGCGTGGTCACTGGATTACTCGCTCCTCAGCGCCTCCAGCGGGTCGAGGCCGGCGGCATGCCGCGCCGGGGCCACCCCGGCGGCGAGTCCGACGCCGACGGCGACGAGTTCGGCCAGCACCGCATACAGCCAGGGCGTGTGCACCGGCAGCGCCGGAAAAGTCAGTGTCAGCAGCACGGCGATGCCCCAGCCGAGCGCCAGCCCGGCGCCGCCGCCGAGCGCGGCCAGCAGCGCCGCCTCGCCGAGGAACAGCAGCAATATCCGCCGCTGCGTCGCGCCGAGGGCGCGCAAGAGGCCGATCTCGGAAGTGCGCTCGGCCACCCCGATGGTGAGGATGGTGAGGATGCCCACCCCGCCTACCAGCAGCGAGATGCCGCCGATGGCCGCCACCGCGAAGGTGATGGCGTCGAGCACCGTGCCGAACACCTCCAGCATCTTCTGCTGCGGCGTCAGGGTGAAGTCCTCGGCGCCGTGGCGCGCGACGAGGATGCGCCTCAAGCCTTCCTCCACTTCGGCCAGCGGCGCGGTCGGCTCGTAGGTGACGTGGATTTCCTGCAGGCTCTCGCGGTTGAACATGTCGAGCGCCCGCGAGACCGGGATGAACACCGTGTCGTCGAGGTCGAAGCCGAGGATCTGGCCCTTGGATTCCATCACGCCGACGACGCGGTAGCGTTCGCCGCCGGCGCGGATGCGGGCGCCGAGCGGGTTGTCGGCGCCGAACAGCTCGCGCGCCACCCGGGCGCCGAGCACCACGAAGGCGCGCGCCGCGTGCGGGTCGTCGGGCGGCAGGTACTCGCCGCTCGCCACCCGCATCGACAGCGCCCGGGCGAAGTCCGGGCCGGTGCCGTAGAGCGTGACGCGGCGGCTTTTTCCCGCATGCACGATCTCGGCGTTGCCCTGCACCAGCGGGTCGGCGTACTGGACGTGGGGCGCCCGGCGAAGCGCCAGGGCGTCGTCGACGGTGAGCGGGCGCACGGTGTTCACCGAGCCGAGCGAGGCGCCGTGGGTCTGGATCCGTCCCGGCGCGACGCCGATGATGTTGGTGCCGAACTGGGTGAACTCGGCGATCACGAAGCGGTGCAGCCCCTCGCCGATGGAGGTGAGCAGGATCACCGAGGCGATCCCCACCGCGATGCCCAGCGCGGTGAGCGCCGTGCGCATCCGGTGCGCGCGCAGCGAGGCGAGGGTGAAGGCGATGAAGTCTTTGGCGATCATCGCTTGGAGAGCGCCATGACCGGATCGAGCATCGCCGCGCGCTTGGCCGGCACGACGGTGAACAGCACCGAGGTGACGATGGCGGTGAGCGGGGCGGCGATGACGGCCCACCATGGCGCGGTGAACGGGATGTCGGGGAAGGCCTGGCCGATGGCGAGCTGGCCCAGCTTGCCGACGACGAGGCCGCAGGCGGCGCCGCCCAGGGCCAGCATCACCGCCTCGGTGAAGAAGGCGGCGCGAATCTGCGCGCCGGTGGCGCCGATGGCTTTCAGCAGGCCGATCTCCTTCCTGCGCTGCGTCACGGCGATCAGCATCACGTTCATGACGAGGATGCCGGCCACCGCCAGGCTGATGGCGGCGATGCCGCCCACCGCCAGCGTCAGCGCCCGCAGGATCCGGTCGAAGGTCGCCAGCACCGCGTCCTGGGTGATCGCCGTGACGTCGCGCTCGCCCTCGTGGCGCTGGCGGAGGATCTCCTCGATGTCGGCCTTGGCGTCCGGGATCTGCTCGCGGCTCTTGGCTTCGACCATGACGCGGAACAGCGCCTCGGTGTTGAACAGCGCCTGCGCCGCGGAGAGCGGCACCACGACGATCTCGTCGGTGTTGAAGCCGAGCGACTGGCCCTGCTTGGCCAGCACCCCGACGATGCGGAAGCGGCGGTCGCCGATGCGCAGCCATTCGCCCAGCGCCTGGCGCGCGCCGAACAGTTCGCTCGCCACCTTGGCGCCGATGACGCACACCGGCTGGCCGTGGCGCGGGTCGCCCTCGGGCAGGAACAGGCCCTGCGCCATGGCCATCTGCCGCACCCGGATGAACTCGGCGGTGGTGCCGAGCACCGGCGTTTCGCGGATGCGGCTGCCGACGCGCACGTCGCCGGCGCCGACGATCAGCGGGGCGATGCGCAGGATCGAGGGGCTGCGCTTCAGCGCCAGGGCGTCGTCGATCGACAGGTCGCGCGGGGTCTTGCCCATCAGCACGCCGGGCATGGCGCCGGCGGTCTCGGAGCGGCCGGGCAGGACGATGATGAGGTTGGTGCCGAGCGAGCCGAACTGGTTCACCACGTAGAGCCGCGCGCCCTCGCCGATGGCGCTGACCGCCACCACGGCGGCCACCCCGATGCCCATGGCGAGCAGGATCAGCGCCGTGCGCGTGCGGTAGCCGCCGAGCACCTGCCAGGCGAAGGCGAGGAGGTCAGCGAAGCGCATGTAACCGTCCTTTCCCCGCGTGCGGGAGAGGGGTCGGAGGAGAGGGCAGGGCCTTACGCGCTCGCATCGCCGGCGATCTCGCCGTCGACCAGCCGGATGCGCCGCTGCGCGCGCGCGCCGATCTCCGGGTCGTGGGTGACGACGGCGACGGTGCCGCCCTCGCGGTGCACGCGTTCCAGCACCGCCATCACTTCCTGGCCGGTGTGGCGGTCGAGGTTGCCGGTCGGCTCGTCGGCGAGAATCAGGGTCGGTCCCATCGACATGGCGCGGGCGATGGCGACGCGCTGGCACTGGCCGCCGGAGAGCTGGTCGGGGCGGTGGCCGGCGCGCGCCTCCAGGCCGTATTCGCCGAGCAGCTTGTCGAGGCGGCGGCGCCGTTCGGCCGGATCGATGCCGGCCAGCACCATCGGCAATTCGATGTTCTGCGCGGCGGTGAGGCGCGGCACCAGGTGGAAGAACTGGAAGACAAAGCCGATGGCCTCGCGCCGCACCCGCGCCAGCTCGTCGTCGGCCAGCCCGGTGACGTCGTGGCCGTTGAGCTCGTAGCGGCCGGCGTCGGGACGGTCGAGCAGGCCGAGGATGTTGAGCAGGGTGGACTTGCCGGAGCCGGAGGGACCCATGATGGAGAGGTACTCGCCCTGTTCGATCAGGAGATCGACGCCGCGCAGGGCATGCACCGCTTCGTCGCCGACGCGAAAGACCCGCTCGATGCCGGTGAGGCGGATCATCTGACGAGGTCCGTCATTCCCGCGGAAGCGGGAATCCAGGTCGGCGCGAAAAGCTGGATTCCCGCTTTCGCGGGAATGACGGCAAGGGTCCGCACCGCTCATGGCTTTTTGCTTGCGGGCTTTTCCTCGGCCACCGCCTTCGCCCCGGCCTTGACGCCTTCGCGCTCCAGCGAGGTGACGACGCGGTCGCCGCGGGCGAGCCCGCCCTTCGCCTCGGTGAATTCCCAGTTGGACAGGCCCGTCTCGATCTTGCGTTCCTCCAGCACGCCGTCGGCGTTGAGCACCAGCACCCGGCTGCCGGGCATCAGCGCCGAGGTCGGGATGCGCGGGACGTCGTCGCGGGCGTCCACCACCACTTCGATGTCGGCGCTGTAGCCGACCAGCAGGTGGCGGATCTCGGCGGGACTCTCGAAATCAACTTCCACCTCGACGGTGCGCGCCTGCTTCTCCAGTGCCAGGACGTAGGGGGCGATGCGGCGCAGCTTGCCGGTGAAGTGCTTGCCGCGGTAGGCGTCCAGCGTGATGCGGCCGCCCATGCCGATCTTCAGCTGGGCGGCGTCGACCTCGTCGATCGGCGCCGAGACGTAGAGGCAGGTGTCGTCGATGAGGTCGATGGCGGGCAGGGTCATGATCCCCGGCGGGGAGGGCGTCAGGTACTCGCCGACCTCGCCGTTCACCTCGGCGACGATGCCGTCGAAGGGCGCTTTGACGACCGTGCGCGAGGTGTCGGCGCGAGAGGCGCCGATGCGCGCCTGCGCTTCCTTCGCCTGGGCGCGTGCCGATTCGCAGCCGGCCTGCTTCGCCCGGGCCTCGCTTTCGGCCTGATCGACGCGCTCCTCGGAAACGAAGCCCTTGTCGCGCAGGGCCCGGGTGCGTTCGGCGTTGCGCCGCGCGGTGTCGGCGACCAGGCAGGCCTCGCGCACGTGCGCCTGCGCCGAGCCGCGCTGCTCGACGGAGATGCGTTCGCGCGCGGCGAGGTCGTCGTTCCACAGTTCGACCAGCACCTGGCCGGCCTTGACGCGGTCGCCCTCGCGCACCAGCAGCCGGTCGATGCGCCCGCCCAGCGGCGGCGCCAGCTTGGCGCGGCGGCAGGCGGTGACCGAGCCGGCGCGGGTGTTGGCGACGGTGGTCTCGACGCGGCCGTGATCGACCGCGGCGACGACGACGGCGACGGGCTTCGGCCGTGTCAGGGAAAAAGTCAGTCCCGCCAGCACGGCGAGGACGGCGGCGGCGATCAGGCCGCGGCGCAGCAGGGATGGCGTATTCATGTGGAAATTATGCCGGTTTCGAGTTTTTATTGTGTTATCGATTGTTTTTTTTAAAGAATCGGCCCGGGAAACCGTTAACAGAATAGGCCTTGGATAGATTTAGAACTATTTTGAAAGTCACTATTAAAACAAGGATATGGCTGCTTGGACTGGTCGTCCTCGGCGGCATGCTGGTGCTGTTGCTGCTGCATTTCCGGATTTCGGCCGCCGATCTGGGGCGCAATGCCGAACTCGTCGAACTGCTGCGCCAGACCGGCCACTTCTCCCGCACCATCCACGAGTTGCAGCGCGAACGGGGACTTTCCAGCAGCTACCTGGCCGGCGGCGAGGAGGGTGCCTTCGCCGACCTGCAGGCCCAGTATGCGGCGACGGATTTCAAGCTGCGCGAGCTTCAGGCCGCTTTGCCGGAACGCAAGGATCCGCTGGTCACGGTCGATGTCATGCGCCGCAGGGTGGCGGCGGGCGATGTGTCCCAGCGCGAGGCCTTCGACTATTACACGCTGCAGGTCGCGGCGATGCTGGAACGCGTCGTGCAGCTGGCGCAATCGGCCGGCGGCCATGCGATGCAGCCCGGCCTGATCGCCCACGCCCACCTGGTCCAGGCCAAGGAGTTCCTCGGCCAGTCGCGCGCGACCTTGCTGGCCCTGCCGCCGGACGGGATGGCGGATCGGTCCTGGAGCGCCGCCATGGGCCGGCATGTCGGGCTGTTCGACTGGCATGTCGAGCAGTATTTGCGGGGGGCGGGCGAGGACCTCGCCAGCACCCTGGGCGGTACGCTCAGCGAACCCGACATGCTGCGGGCGCGCCAGATCCTCGGCGAAGCGCTGTCGAAGGCGCCGCTGGCGAGCACGCCGGCCGTGCGCAAGGCCCGCTACGAGGCCATGACCGCGGCCATCGACCTGCTGCGCGAGGTGGAACGCTACTCGCTCGCCGACCTGCAGGAGAAGGCGGTGGCGGCGCAGTCGGCCGGGCAATTGGCCGCGATGCTGGAGCGCGCCGGCCTCCTGCTGGTTTCCGGCCTGCTGGTGTATCTGGCGCTGACCTCGCTGCGCCAGGTGCTGAGCGCGCTGGAGACCGCGCTCATGGCCGCCCGCCGGGCGGCGCGCAGCCTGGGCGATGCGGCCGTTCCGGCGCCGGCGCGGCAACACGACGAAGTGGGCGAGATTTCCCGGGGCTTCGGCGATCTGCTCGAACTGGTGGACCGGCTCAACCGCAAGGCCTCGACCGACGCCCTCACCGAGGCCCTGAACCGGCACGGCTTCGCCGAGATCGCCGTGGGCGAACTGTTGCGCGCCCGGCGCTATCGCCGCAGCCTGTCGATGATCGTCTTCGATCTCGACCACTTCAAGGCGATCAACGACCGTCATGGCCACGCCGCGGGCGATCTCGTGCTGCGGGCCGTCGCCCGCCTGGTGCGCGACAACCTGCGCCTGGCCGATGTCTTCGCGCGCTGGGGCGGCGAGGAGTTCGTCATTCTGGCGCCGGAAACCTCGGGGGAAGAGGCCGAGCGCCTGGCCGAGAAGCTGCGCCTGCTGTTCCGCGAGCATCGCAGCGCAGGCGTGCCGGGATTCAGCGCCAGCTTCGGGATTGCCGCCTTGGCGGCGGACGACGACCTGGACAGTCTCTTCGCGCGGGCCGACCGCGCGCTGTATCAGGCCAAGCAGGCAGGGCGCGATCGCGTCGTGCTGCATCAACCCGAAAAATCGACCGCCACCGACGCGCGCCGCCGCATGACCGTGGTGGCGGACAACACCCGCCGCGGCACTACCAGCTGACGAATCCGCGCAGGGCGTCGAGCACGGCGTCGGGATATTCCGCCATGAGGGCATGGCCGCTGCCTTCGACCGAAGCGATGCGGGCGTCCTTCATGGCGGCGGCGAGCTTGGGCGCGCCGCGCGGGCTGGTCATCATGTCGCGGCTGCCGACGACGAGGAGCGCCGGGCATTGCGCGGCGGCGGCGGCCTCCAGGCCGCGCCGGTATTCGTTGCAGGCGTTGAGGTCGTTGAAGAGCACTTCCGGCGCGGCGCGCTCGGCGAGTCGGATGCTGGCGCCCATCAGCCATATGCCGGGCACCGTGCTGCCGCCGAGGGCGCCACGCGGGCCGTGCGACCAGACGTTCACCATGCCCTCGGCCTTCGGCCGCGCTTCGCGCGCCGCGGTGAGCAGGGCTTCCGAGACGGGCATCGGCACGGCGGTGCCGACCAGCGCGATCTTCGAAATCCGCTCCGGGAAGCGCGCGGCGGTTTCCAGCGAGATCAGCGAACCCATGCTGTGGCCGACCAGCGCCGCCTCCTGTACGCCGGCGGCATCGAGCAGGGCGACGAGCCAGTCGGCCTGTGCTTCCACCGTGGGCAGCAGCGGCCCCGCCGAGCGGCCGTGGCCGGGCAGGTCGACCGCCAGCACGCAAAAGCCGTGGTGGGCGAACCAGCGGCTCTGCAGGCCCCACACGCTGTGGTCGTTCTCTGCGCCGTGGATGAAGACGACGGCGGGGAGTTCGGGATTGAAGGGCTTGCCGCCGGTGTAGGCGTAGACCTGGGCGTTGTCGACGGTCAGTTCCATGATCAAGCCTTTTGGGACGCGCGCAGTCCCGCCTCGAGATCGGCGATGAGGTCTTGCGGGTCTTCCAGGCCGATCGACAGGCGCACCGTGCCCTCGTGGATGCCGGAGGCGCGCAGGGCTTCGTCGGACATGCGGAAGTGCGTCGTGCTGGCCGGGTGGATCACCAGCGATTTCGCGTCGCCGACGTTGGCGAGATGCGAGAAGACGCGCAGCGATTCGATGAATTTCCTTCCTGCAGCCCGTCCGCCCTTGAGCACGAAGCTGAACACCGAGCCGCAGCCCTTCGGCAGCAGCTGCTTGGCCAAAGCGTGGTCGGGGTGGCTCTCCAGTTCGGGGTAGGACACCGACTCCACCGCGGCGTGCGAAGCGAGGTGGGCGACGACCTTGCGGGTGTTGTCGACGTGGCGCTGCATGCGCAGCGGCAGCGTCTCCAGGCCCTGCAGCAGCTGGAAGGCGGTCATCGGGCTCATGCAGGCGCCGAAGTCGCGCAGGCCCTCGCGCCGCGCCCGCAGCAGGAAGGCGGCGACGGTGGATTCCTCGGCGAAGTCCATGCCGTGGAAGCCTGCGTAAGGCTCGGTCAGGGTCGGGAACTTGCCGCCGGTTTTCTCCCAGTCGAACTTGCCGCTGTCGACCAGCAGGCCGCCGATGGCCACGCCGTGGCCGCCGAGGAACTTGGTCGCCGAGTGGAAGAGGAGATCCGCGCCCAGATCGAAGGGGCGCATGAGATAGGGCGTGGTGAAGGTCGAGTCCACCATCAGCGGCAGGCCGGCGGCGTGGGCGATCTCCGCCACGCGCGGCACGTCGAGCACGTCGAGGCCGGGATTGCCCAGCGTCTCGCCGAACAGCAGCCGCGTCTCGGGGCGGATCGCCGCGCGCCAGGCATCGAGGTCGCGCGGATTCACGAAGGTCGTTTCGATGCCGAAGCGCGGCAGGGTGTATTCGAGCAGGTTGTGCGAGCCGCCGTAGAGCGAGCGCGAGGCGACGATGTGGCTGCCCGCGCCCATCAGGGTGCAGATGGCCAGGTGCAGCGCGGCCTGGCCTGAGGCGGCGGCGATGGCCCCGACGCCGCCTTCCAGCGCGGCGATGCGCTCCTCGAGCACGGCATTCGTCGGATTCGAGATGCGCGAATAGACATGGCCTGCGCGCTCCATGTTGAAGAGCGCGGCGGCCTGGTCGGCGTCCTTGAAGACGAAGCTGGTGGTGAGGTAGATCGGCGCGGCGCGGGCGCCGTATTGCGGGTCGGGCTGCTGGCCGGCGTGCAGGCTCAGGGTGTCGAAATTGTAGGCGCTGGTTTTGCTCATGGGGGGCGTTCGAATGGATAAGCCCGGCTATGGTATGCGGCGCTGCGGCGAATGACAACCGCGACGGCGCTATTTCTCCGTTTGCATGAATGCCCCGTTCCACTCCGCCGGCGGCGGGTGGGCGAGGTGGCCTTCGCAGAGCGAGACGAAGGCCTGGGCGGGGCCATCGTCGGCTTGTCGCTCCAGCACCTTGCTAAAAGCCTGCTGGGCTTCATCGAAGCGGCGCGCCAGGTAATGCGCCATCGCCTCCTCGAAGAGGACGAGGCGCTCGCGCAGCGCGGCGTCCAGCTTTTCCTGCCAGCCGACCAGTTCGAAAATGTCGAGCGGCTCGGCGCGGCCCTTGGGGCTGACGCGCGCCAGCGGGCGGAAGACGAAATGGCCCGGGCGCTGCTCCTCCGCCTCGCGGCGGGTGGCGCCGGCGACGATGATGCGGGTGCCGAAGGCCTTGTTGAGCGGCTCCAGGCGCGAGGCGGTGTTTACCTCGTTGCCGATCACCGTGTAGTCGAAGACCTGGTGCGAGCCCATGTTGCCGACCACCATTTCGCCGGTGTTGATGCCGATGCGGATCTCCAGGGCGCCGCCGGCGGTCTGCCACGCCGTGCTCTGGCGACCGACTTCTTCCAGCATCAGCAGCGCCGTCTCGCAGGCCCGCGCGGCGTGGTCCGGCTGCGCCAGCGGGGCGTTCCATTCCGCCATGACGGCGTCGCCGACGAACTTGTCGAGGGTGCCGCCGGTCTGCGCCACGCAGGCGGTCATGCGGTCCAGGTATCCGTTGAGCAGCGCGCTGACCTCCTCCGGCGGCAGCTTCTCGGAGAAGCCGGTGAAGCCGGCGACATCGGAGAACAGCACCGTCATGCGCCGCCGCTCGCCGCCCAGGCGCAGCTTGTCCGGCTGGCGCAGCACTTCCTCCAGCACGGAGGGCGCCAGGTAGTGGCCGAAGGCGGTGCGCAGCCAGCGCTTGTCGCGCTCGGCGAGCGCGGCGCGGGCGAGCAGCATGCCGCCGAAGGCGATCGCCAGGGCGGCCAGCGGCGGCACCAGCGGCAGCACCCAGCCGGCGCCGTAGGCGGCCCAGGCGGCGCCGGCGAAGCCGCCGGCCAGGCCGAGGAACAGCGGCACGCCGAGGCGGAAGCGCAGCTTGCTCGCCATCAGGGCGGCGGCGAGGCAGAGGGCCAGCGTCAGCAGCCAGGCCGCCCAGGACGGCGGCGCGCGCAGGAAGCGGCCGGCGAGCAGGCTGTCGATGATGTTGGCGTGGATCTCGATGCCCGGCGTCACCGGCGAGAAGGGCGTGGCGCGCAGGTCGGAGAGCCCGGCCGCCTGGGCCGAGACGAGGACGATCTTGTCGCGGAAGGTGTCCGCCGCCAGCGGCGATTCGCGGCCGGCGGCGCGCAGGTCCTTGGCGGCGAGCACCAGTTCGTAGGGGAGGTGGCGATAGTGGGACTGGAAGGTTTCGCCGCCGCCCGCGGCGCGCTGCAGGATGCCGCCCTGGAAGCGGATCCAGGCGCTGTCGTCGGCGGCCAGCGGCAGCACGCCGTCGCCGAATGCCAGACCATCCGGGGTGCGCCTGAGCGAGGCCAGCGGCAGGCCCCTGACGTGGGCGGCAATGGCCAGCCCAAGGCTTGGGTAGGCCGCCTGCCGGTCGGCCTGCCACAGCAGCGGCGCGAAGCGGCGGTAGGTGCCGTCGGCGTCGGGCAGGGCGTTGATGTGGCCGATGCCGCGCGAGGCCCGCGCCAGTTCGGCGAAGGGCAGGAGGGCCTGGCCGCGCACGGCGGCCTCGCTGCGGGCGGCCACCGGCACGGGCGGCGCCACGGCGGCGGCCGCACCCTGCGCGCCGGGCGGCGTGGGCGCGAAGACGGCAGCCTGGAAGACGTTGCCGGCCCTGGCGACGGAGGCGACGAACTCGCGGTCGCCGAGGCCGGGCTGCAGGGCCTCGATGCGCCGCGCCAGTTCGCCGCGCACCTCGGCCAGGTCGGCACTGCGGGCCAGGGCGGCGAGCCCCTCCCATTCGGCGGCGTCCACTTCGCGCCGCGTCGCCGCCTCGGCGAAGAGCAGGTCGAAGCCGACGGCGGTGGCGCCGTCGGCGGCCAGGTATTCGGCGACCTCGCCGTGCAGGGCGCGCGGCCAGGGCCAGCGGCCGTAGAGCGGGGCCAGGCGTTCGATGGTCTCCTCGGTGATGTCGAGGATGACGATGCGTTCGGTGTGGGAGGTCGGCGCGGCGTGCTGGCGGGCGCGGGCGTCGAGGGTGCGGCGCTCGAAGTTCTCCAGCTGGCCGCCGGGGTCGAGGCCGACCGCCGCGGCCGCCAGCAGCGCCAGCCCGAGCGGCAGCCTCACCGTCGCCAGTCGGCCTTCAGCTTGCCCTTGCCGCCGACCTCGTGGCAGGCCTGGCAGAAGTCGAAGACGGTGCCGCTTTTCTCCAGCACCGGGGCGGAGGGCTGGGCTTTGGCCGGCACCGGCTTGCCGGCGTCGACGGCGACGTATTCGCCCTTGGGCACGGCGAGCTTCCTGCCGTCGGGCGAGGTGACTTCGATGTTGCCGGCGCAGGTGCAGGCGCAGACGGCCTTCTCGCCCTCGCCGAAGACCATCGAGAAGGCCGTGCCGCGCACCCCGGCGATGGCGATCGGGGTGCTGATGGCGGCGCGGCCGCCGGCCGGCAGCGCGGTCTGCATCCACAGCGCGCCGCGGTTCATCTTCGTGGTGAAGTCCTTCGGCTCGCGGCCCATCTCGATCTCCGAGGCCGGCCCCATGACGAAGCGGCCGACGCCGGGGAAGTCGATCACCGCCACGGCGGCCTTGCCGGTGCGCAGGCGCTCGCCGATGCCGACCTTCTTGCCCTGCACGATCTCGTGCCAGGCCCCTTTGTCCAGCCGCTCCAGCGTGCCGCCGCGCAGCGAGACGACGGTGCCGCTTTCCTCCTTGGCGAGGGCGGCGGGGCAGGCAAGCAGCAGGGCGGCGGACAGCAGCCAGCCGGCGAACCTTTGTGTCTTGTCCATGGCAATCCCCTCCCTTTGTTGTGGCGATTCCAGTCTAGGCCCTGGCTATGCCATTGTCCAGGCGCAAAAGTCGGTCTGCGCGGGACGGCGGAGCGCGGCTCAGGCGGGGATGTCCGGCTCGATCATCCGCTCGAGCTGGGCGATGCGGTCCTTCAGCAGCAGCTTGCGCTTCTTCAGCCGGCGCAGCATCAGGTCGTCGTGCGGCGGGGTCTGCAGCAGCCGCTCGATGATCTCGTCCAGGTCGCGGTGCTCGACCTGGATTTCGTGCAGCTTGAGGCGCAGCTCTGCGATGTCATCGGGCTCTTGCATGGGGCTATTATGCGTTGCGGCCGGGAAAAACAACAGTCCGCGCAGGGTTGAAAACCCCGCCCGAGGACATAGATTCAAGGCAGGAGGTGTCCGTCATGATGATCGTTTTCGACAACCCGGTGATGCATGTGGTCGATTATCCGGCGCAGGATGCCGTGGAGGTGATCGACAAGCGCGTGAACAAGGGTGTCCTCATGCGCAACGGCGCGGCCGAGCGCTTCCGCTCGGAGCTGAAGGCGCTGGTCTCGGGCGATCCGGACATCGAGGCCTTCGACGCGCTGCTCGACGAGTATCAGACGCTGCTGAGCCAGCCGGCCATCTACCACTGAACCAGGGTCAGGGCCCAGAGCACCGCCATGCCCGCCGCGATGGTGGCGAAGGTGCTGCGGCTGGCCCAGGCGACGGCCAGGCCGGCCAGCGCCGCTGCAGTGCGCGGCCCGTCCAGCGTCGCCGCCAGGCCCGGCGCGCCGGCCAGCAGTTGCGGCGCGACGATGGCGGCCAGGATGGCCGGCGGCACGTAGTGCAGGATCTGCTTCAGCCAGCGCGGCAGTTCCGCTTCGCCCAGCAGGGCCAGGAACGACAGCCGGGTGGCGAAGGTCGCCAGGCCGAGCCCGGCGATCACGCCCCAGATTGCGATTTCGGCCATAGTCTTTCCATTCCGATGCCGACCGCCGCGCCGACCAGGGCGGCGGCCATCAGGTTCAGCTTCAGCGGCAAATCCAGATAGATCGAGACCAGTCCGCCGGCCAGGGCGGCGGCGGCCAGGGCGCGGTCGCGCAAGAGCGGCGCCAGCACGCCGATGAAGGTCAGGGCGACGACGAAGTCGATCGACCAGCGCGGCGGCACCCGGGCGCCGAGGTAGATGCCGGCCAGGCTGGCGATCTGCCACAGCAGCCACAGCGTGGCGGCGATGCCGAGGAAGAACCAGGGGATGTCGCGGCGGCCGTCGAGCTGGCGCGCCAGGGTGACGCCGAAGGCCTGGTCGGTGAGCAGATAGCCGGCCAGCCAGCGCGCGCCGCGCGACTCGCCGCGGAAGGGCTGGGCCAGGCTGGCGCTGTACATCATGAAGCGCAGGTTCACCACCCAGCCGGTGAGGACGATCACCCAGCCGGGCGCGCCGGCGGCGAAGAGCTGGGTGGCGACGATCTGCGAGGAGCCGGCGAACACCATCCAGGAGAGGGCGAAGGATTGCCCCGGCGTCAGGCCGGCGCCGGCGGCGGCCGCGCCGCAGACCATGCCGAAGAGCAGCACCCCGGGCGAGAGCGGGATGCAGGCACGCGCGCCGGCCAGGAAGGCTTGCTGTCTGTCGGCTGGGTTCACCGGATTTCTTGGTCTTGTTCGAAGGCTATAATTATCTCGTCAACACGCCGATCCCGCTCATGAACAAGGCTTTCGTCAAGGAAGACGCACCCGACGAGGAAGAGGGCCGCCCCGCCGCCCCGGCATTGCCTGCCGGCACGAAGAACTACATGACGCGACGCGGCTACGGCCTGCTCAGGAACGAACTCGAGGAGCTGGTGAAGCGCGAGCGGCCGGCGCTGGTGCAGGTCGTTTCCTGGGCGGCCAAGAACGGCGACCGTTCGGAGAACGGCGACTACATCTACGGCAAGAAGCGCCTGCGCGAGATCGACCGGCGCATCCGCTTTCTCATGAAGCGCCTGGAGACTGCCGTCCTGGTCGACCCGGCCGAGCAGGAGAACACGGAGCAGGTGTTCTTCGGCGCCACCGTGACGGTGTGCGACGCAGAGGGCTGCGAGCGCACCTACCAGATCGTCGGCATCGACGAGGCCGACGCCGGCCGCGGCATGATCAGCTGGATCTCGCCGCTGGCGCGGGCCCTGCTCAAGGCCCGGGAGGGCGACGCCGTGCGCTTCGACAGTCCGGCCGGGCCGCGGGAGCTGGATATCGTCGAGATCCGCTACAGCTAGTCCGCCAGCGGCAGGCTGAAATAGAACGTCGCTCCGGCTTCCGGCGCCGATTCCGCCCGGATGCTGCCGCCGTGGCGCTCGACGATGCGCTTGCAGATCGCCAGCCCGACGCCGGTGCCGGGGAAGTCGCGGTCGGTGTGCAGGCGCTGGAACATGCCGAACAGCTTGCCGGCGTAGCGCATGTCGAAGCCGGCACCGTTGTCCTTGACGAAGACCTCCACCGCGCCGTTTCCGGCGCGGCAGCCGATCTCGATCAGCGGCCTCTCGCGCCTGGACGAATACTTGAGGGCATTGCCGACCAGGTTCTCCAGCACCTGGCGCAGCAGGATCGAGTCGCCCTTGATCACCGGCAGCGGCGCCACCTCGAAACGGGCCGCCGGGTAGGCCTCGCCCAGCTCAGCTGCCACGTCGCGCGCCAGGTGGTCGAGGTCGACGGCCCGCGGCGCCAGCGAGACCCGGGCGGCGCGCGAGTAGTCGAGCAGGTCGTCGATCAGCTCGCCCATGCGGTTGCTGCCATGCTGGATGCGCTCCAGCATGTGGCGGGCTTCCTCGCCCAGGCGCTCGTACTCGTTCTCGTAGAGCAGGCGGGCGAAGCCGTTGATGGCGCGCAGCGGCGCGCGCAGGTCGTGGGAGACCGAGTAGGAGAAGCTCTCCAGCTCGCGGTTGGCCTGGGTCAGCTCGGCCGTGCGCTGGGCGACGCGCTGCTCGAGCGAGGCGTTGAGCGTGCGGATCTCTTCCTCCGACTGCTTGCGCTGGGTGATGTCGATGAAGATCCAGATGCTCGGCGCTTCCAGCGGGCGCTGGGGATCGACCGCCCGGCCGACGGCGTGGAGCCAGATCGGCTGGCCGTCCTTGCGCCGGAAGCGCCGCTCTTCCTCGAAATTCTTGCCGTTGGACAGGGCGGCATAGATTTCCTTGCCGCGTTCGAGGTACTCGGCTTCATCGCGGTAGATGACGACCGCCGACCTGCCGGCCAGTTCCCCGGCCGCGAATCCCAGCATCGTTTCGAACTGCCTGTTGCAGCTGATGATCTGGCGGTCGCGGCAGACCACCAGGCCGATGACCGCGTTGTCGAGTATCAGCTGCTGTTCGGCCAGCAGGGCGCGGGTTTCGGCATCGGCGCGGCGCTGCTCGGTGACGTCGGTGAGCAGGCAGTGGGTGCGGACGAACTCGCCGTGCTCGTCGTAGCTGGCGCGGCCGTTGACGGAGATCTGGCGCGGCCCCCCTTCGCGCGGATGGATGACGAATTCCGGCCCGCGGACATAGCCGCGCTTCCGGAAGGCCGGGAATTCCTCGGCCAGGGTGGGAATGGAGGATTCGTCGAGGAATTCGGCGATGCTGCGGCCGAGCACCTCCTGGCGGGGGTAGCCGAACAGCTTCTCCCAGGCTTCGTTGACCTCCAGCAGGTTGCCGGCGGCGTCGAGCGACTGGTAGGGCAGCGGCGCCTTCTCGTACATGCTGCGGAACAGCGCCTCGCGCTGTTCGAGCTCGCGGCGGGCGTGGGCCCGCACCACCGCGGTGGTGGTCAGCGCCGACAGCGTCTCGCAGCGCGACAGGGTTTCCGCCGGGATCGCGTCGGTGCTGCGACTGGCCAGGTTGAAGCTGCCGATCGGCCGGCCGTCGAGCAGGATCGGCAGGGCGGCGAAGGCGCGGATCGGGCCGTCCGCGGTGGCGGGCAGACCGAGGACCTCGATTTCAGCGCGGCCCCAGTTGCGGATCCTGCCCTCGCGGACGATCGCGGCCTGGGGGGAATCGGCCGGGTAGCTTTGCACCTGGTCCGCGAAGGCGGCATCCACGCCCCGGGCCGACACCAGGTTGAGGGCGCCGGCGCCGTCCAGCAGATACACCCCGCCGCAGTCGATGTTCGGACAGGAGAGCGCGGCCTCGAGGATGCGCGCCAGCCCCGCCTCGATCCCGCTGGCGCGGGCCAGGTCGAGCAGCAGATCGCGCAACATGGCGAGGAAGTCGTCGGCCGAGGACGGAGTGCTCAAGCGGATTCCATTTCTTGTAGTTGTAGGTAGCGTGGCGGGTCGAGTATATAGATTGTCGGCCTCTTGAAATAGCGCGCATTCGCCCAATATAGAAGCGGTTTCTTATGGAGGAAGGCATGAACGCGACGACCGGCAAGGAGACCCTCGGCTTCCAGACCGAAGTGAAGCAGCTGCTTCACCTGATGATCCACTCCCTCTACAGCAACCGCGAGATCTTCCTGCGCGAGCTGATTTCCAATGCTTCCGACGCCTGCGACAAGCTGCGCTTCGAGGCCCTGCACAATGCCAGCCTGTTCGAGTCAGAGCCAAACCTGAAGATAAAAGTCGGTGTCGACAGGACGGCGAGGACCCTGACCATTTCCGACAACGGCATCGGCATGAGCCGCGAGGAGGCGGTGCACAACCTCGGCACCATCGCCAAGAGCGGCACCCGCGAGTTCTTCTCGCAGCTCACCGGCGACCAGCAGAAGGACGCCCACCTGATCGGCCAGTTCGGCGTCGGCTTCTACTCGGCCTTCATCGTCGCCGACCGCGTCACCGTCGTCAGCCGCCGGGCGGGCCTCGCCGCCGACCAGGGCGTGCGCTGGGAGTCCGAGGGCGCCGGCGAGTACTCGGTCGAGATGGTCGACAGGCCGGCGCGCGGCACCGAGATCACCCTGCATCTGAAGGAGGGCCAGGACGATCTCCTCTCCGGTTGGAAGCTGCGCGAGATCGTCCGCAAATACTCCGACCACATCGTCCAGCCGATCGTCATGAAGCAGGAGGAATGGAAGGACGGCGAGCAGGTTGCCAGCGACGAGGACGAGACGGTCAACCAGGCCAATGCGCTGTGGGCGCGGCCGAAATCCGACATCACGGACGAGCAGTACAAGGAGTTCTACAAGCACGTCGGCCACGACTTCGAGGCGCCGCTGGCCTGGCTGCACGCCCGCGTCGAGGGCCGCCAGGACTACACCCAGCTGCTCTACGTCCCCGCCCACGCGCCCTTCGACCTGTGGGACCGCCAGCAGCGTCACGGCATCAAGCTCTACGTGCGCCGCGTCTTCATCATGGACGACGCCGAGCAGTTGCTGCCGGCCTACCTGCGCTTCGTCCGCGGGGTGGTCGACTCCAACGACCTGCCGCTCAATGTCTCGCGCGAGATCCTGCAGGAATCGAAGGACATCGAGGCGATCCGCGCCGGCTGCAGCAAGAAGGTGCTCGGCCTGCTCGAGGATGTCGCTGAAAACCGCCAGGAGGACTACGCCAGGTTCTGGGGCGAGTTCGGGCGGGTGCTGAAGGAGGGCGTCGCCGAGGACCCCGCCAACCGCGAGAAGATCGCCGGCCTGCTGCGCTTTGCCTCCACCCATGCCGACACGGACGAGGAAAACGTCGCGCTGGCCGGCTATATCGGCCGCATGAAGGAGGGGCAGGAGAAGGTCTACTACGTGACGGCCGACAGCTTCACCGCGGCGAAGCACAGCCCGCACCTGGAGATCTTCCGCAAGAAGGGCATCGAGGTGCTGCTGCTCTCCGACCGGGTGGACGAGTGGGTGCTGGGCCACCTGACGGAATTCCAGGGCAAGCCGCTCGCTTCGGTGGCCAAGGGCGGCCTCGAT
>JAEUNH010000260.1 GCA_016791205.1 Rhodocyclaceae bacterium
CGTGGCGGTGTCCTTCCTCTCGCGCCACCTGCCCGACGCCATGGCGGCGCGGGTGATCGGCGTGCTGGGGCTGGTCGCCGCCGGCTTCCTGCTCTTCATCCTGCTCACCTCCAGCCCCTTCGAGCGCCTGCTGCCGGCGGCCGACGACGGCCGCGACCTGAATCCCCTCCTGCAGGATCCCGGCCTGGTCTTCCACCCGCCGATGCTCTACATGGGCTACGTCGGCTTCTCGGTGGCCTTCGCCTTCGCCATCGCGGCGCTCCTCTCCGGCCAGCTCGACGCCGCCTGGGCGCGCTGGTCGCGGCCGTGGACCACCGCGGCCTGGGTCTTCCTCACGCTCGGCATCGCGCTCGGCTCCTGGTGGGCCTATTACGAGCTGGGCTGGGGCGGCTGGTGGTTCTGGGACCCGGTGGAGAACGCCTCCTTCATGCCCTGGCTGGTCGGCACGGCGCTGGTGCATTCGCTGGCGGTGACGGAAAAGCGCGGCGGCTTCAAGAACTGGACGGTGCTGCTGGCCATCGCCGCCTTCTCGCTGTCCCTGCTCGGCACCTTCCTCGTCCGCTCCGGCGTGCTCTCCTCGGTGCATGCCTTCGCCACCGATCCGCGCCGCGGCATCTTCATCCTGATCTTCCTGGCGGCGGTGGTCGGCGGCTCGCTGTACCTGTTCGCCCTGCGCGCGCCGAAGGTCGGGCTGGGCGGCGCCTTCGGCCTGGTCTCGCGCGAGTCGATGCTGCTGATGAACAACGTGCTGCTGCTGGTGGCCTGCGGCAGCGTGCTGCTCGGCACGCTCTATCCGCTGTTCATCGACGCCCTCGGCCTGGGCAAGCTCTCGGTCGGGCCGCCCTACTTCAATTCGGTGTTCGTGCCGCTGATGGTGCCGGTGCTCCTGCTGATGGCGCCCGGGCCGCTGATGCGCTGGAAGCACGCCCGCCTGGCGGACACGCTGAAGCCGCTGTGGCCCGCCGTGCTGGGGGCACTGACTTTTGCCATTGCCGTGCCCCTCGCCTACGGACAGTGGTCGCCGCTGGTGGCGCTGGGCCTCCTGCTCGCCGCCTGGATCGTCGGCGCCGGCGTTGTCGGCATCGTTGCCCGCCTGCGCGGCAGCCAGGGCGGATGGTTCGCCCAGCCGCGCAGCTGGTGGGGCATGCACTTCGCACACCTTGGCGTCGCCGCCTTCGTCGTCGGCGTCACCCTGGTCTCGGCCTACCAGGAGGAAAAGGACGTGCGCATGGAGCCCGACGACACGGTCAGCGTGGGCGGCTACGGTTTCCGCTTCGTCGGCGTGCGCCCCGAGATGGGACCGAACTACCGCGCCATGGTGGGCGAAGTGGAGCTCTCGAAAGACGGCAAAGTGCTGAAGACGCTCCACCCGGAAAAGCGCAGCTATCTCTCCTCGGCCATGCCGATGACCGAGGCAGCCATCGACGCAGGGATTCTTCGCGACGTCTATGTCTCGCTCGGCGAGCCGATCGACGAGCGGGCCTGGAGCGTGCGGGTGTACTACAAGCCCTTCGTCGACTGGATCTGGGGCGGCTGCCTGCTGATGGCGCTGGGCGGCCTGCTCGCCCTGAGCGACCGGCGCTACCGGCTGAAGAAGGCCGTTGCGGCTACGCAGGCTACTCAAGGAGCCGCCGCATGAACCGCTTTCTCTTGCCCCTGGGCATCTTCATCGTGCTGGTGGTGTTCCTCGCCATCGGCCTGAATCGCGATCCGCGCGAAGTGCCCTCGCCCCTGGTGGGCAAGCCGGCGCCAGCCTTCGCGCTGCCGCAGCTGCACAAGCCCGAGGCGCAGTTCTCGCCGAAGGACCTGCAGGGCAAGGTCTGGCTGCTCAACGTCTGGGCTTCCTGGTGCGTCTCCTGCCGCCAGGAACATCCGCTGCTGGTCGAGCTGGCGAAGTCCGGCCTCGTGCCGATCTACGGCCTCAACTACAAGGACAAGCAGGAAGACGCGTTGCGCTGGCTGAAGCAGTTCGGCGATCCCTACGCGCTGTCGATCGTCGACGCCGAGGGCCGCGTCGGCATCGACTACGGCGTCTACGGCGTGCCGGAGACCTACGTCATCGACAAGGCCGGCGTGATCCGCTTCAAGCAGATCGGCCCGGTCACCCAGGTCGCGCTGGAAAAAACCATCCTGCCGCTGGTTGCGGAGTTGAGCAAATGAAAAAACCATTAACCACGGAGACACAGAGGCACAGAGGTTACTGCTTGTGTCTCGCCTTTCTCTGTGTTCTCTGTGTCTCTGTGGTGAAACCGGTTTTCGCCAGGGAAGCCGCGCCGCTGGCGCAGGACGAGGCGGTGGAGAGGCGCATGGTGACGATCTCCGAGGAACTGCGCTGCCTGGTCTGCCAGAACGAGTCGCTGGCCGCCTCGCGCGCCGACCTGGCGCAGGACCTGCGCCGCGAGATCCGCGAGCAGATCGGCCAGGGCAAGTCCGACAAGGAGATCCTCGACTTCATGGTCGGCCGCTACGGCGACTTCGTGCGCTACCGGCCGCCGCTGAAGGGCACCACCTTCCTGCTCTGGTTCGGGCCCTTCCTGCTGCTGGTCGCCGGCGTCGCCGCCCTGGTGGTGGTGGTGCGCCGGCGCGGCCGGCGCGTCGCCGCAGCGGAGCTGAGCGCCGAAGAACAGCAGCAGGCCGAGGCGCTGCTCAAGGATGGCGAAGGGGATAGCGGGAAATGACCGGCTTCCTCATCGGCGCGGCGCTCCTCGTCGCCCTCACCCTGTTGCTGCTGATCGCGCCGCTAGTCCGCCGCCGCGCCGCCGGCGCCGAGGCCTCGCGCCGCGCCATCAATGCCGGAATCTACCGCGACCAGCTGGCCGAACTGGAGCGCGACTTCGCCGCCGGCGGCCTCGACCGTCCCGACTACGAGGAGAGCCGGCGCGAATTGCAACGCCGCCTGCTGGAAGACGCCGCCGGCGAAGAGGCGGCAGCGCCCCACGGCCAGCCGGCCCGAAAAAGTGCCTTGTTCATCGGCCTGTCGCTGCCTATCGCCGCCGCCCTCATCTATTTCTCCCTTGGCAACCTTCCGGCGCTGACGCCGGAAGGCGCCAAGCCGCCAAAGTTCACGGCGCAGCAGATCGAGGAGATGGTCGCCAAACTCGCCGAGCGCATGGAGCAGGATCCGCAAGCCGATCCCAAGGGCTGGGTCATGCTGGCGCGCTCCTACAAGGCGATGGGCCGCTACGAGGAGGCGACGCGGGCCTTCGGCAAGGCCGGCAAGCTGGTCGATGAAGACCCGCACCTGCTCTCCGAACATGCCGAGGCGCTGGCGCTGGCGACCGGCGGCTCGCTGCGCGGCCGGCCGAGCGAGCTGCTGGCCCGCGCCCTCAAGCTCGACCCGGACTTCCCCGACGCCCTGGTGCTGGCCGGCACCGCCGCCTACGAGCGGGAGGATTTCGCCGCCGCTGCCGCCCACTGGGAACGCCTGCTGAAGCGGCTGCCTCCGGAATCGGAAGACGCCCAATCCCTGGCCGAAAGCATCAAGAAGGCGCGCGCCGCAGCGCAGAAACAGACCAGGAAAAAACCAGCTGGAAAGCCCTGACTTTTTTCTGGATATTCCAGAAAGTTTGCGTTATATCAATGCCGCGGCGCAGCATCTCGGCCATCATTCGCCACGCTTTTTCATTAAATTCCTATAGTTATCTCGCGACA
>JAEUNH010000268.1 GCA_016791205.1 Rhodocyclaceae bacterium
GCCGAGCCCTGGCCGCAGGGCGAAGAGGCGCTGTCGCACCTCGTCGCCATCGCCATGGACGACTACGGCTATCCGACCGGCCTGTTCACCGTCAACCGCTGGGTGACGGGCGACGCCTGGTATGCGGCGGACGACGTCATCGGCATGCTGGATTGCTTCGAGGTCGACCATGCCAATCCGTCCTGGCCGGCCAACCGCTGGATCACGGCCATGCTGCGGCTGTTCCGCCCGCAGATCGAAGCGCTGATCCTGGCGCGCGATGCAACGCTGGCGGAATGGATGCGCACCCATCCCGGCAAGGATGCTTACGAAGACCGCGACTTGGAGATCACCAGCCAGATCGCGATCTCGGTGGATGAACAGATCGCCGCCGTCGAGGCGGCCTTGAAAGGAGCCTGAAATGAAATACGCATGCACTGTCGTTATGCTGTCGCTGCTCGCCGCGCCCGCCATCGCCGCACCGCAAGTGGTGGAGCTCAACCAGGTGCCCTGCCAGTTCCTCGAGAGCGAGCACGGCACGAACCATGGCTACAAGTCGGCGAAGATCCAGGACTGCGAAGCCATCAACGCCAAAAGCGGCAAGGCGCGCCTGGCCAAGGCGAAAGTGATCGAGCTGAAGCCGGGCAAGACCGTCTTCCGCGTCAGCAACAAGGACGTGCCCTACGAACTCGGCTTCTGGCTGCGCGGCGCCACCCTGGTCAGCCGCGCCACGCTGCCGAGCGTTTCCGGCGGCGGGTTGACGACGGGCAGGACGCAGGACTACGAGATCGATCTCAAACCGGGCGAGTACGTCTATTCGTGCCCGCTCAACCCGACGCCGGACTACCGTCTCGTGGTCAAGTGAGCCGTTTGCCATGGCAGTATCGCGGCCGGGCGGTGCGCAGCGTGGCGGCCTCGCAGGCCGCTCCGGCTGCCGGCTGGCGTTCATTTTTATGTGAAGCCGCCCTCTTCAAGTTCAATGTACTATGCCGCCATCCGGTGCCGTTTTGCGCATCGGCCTTCGGCGCCGCGAGCGGCGGGAAGCGACGGGACGGGGAGGCGGACCGGTGACGGAAGCGGCGGTGGAGCGGCTGGCCGACGAGGATTTTCTGAAGGAGCTGCGCGGCGGCATGCTGCGTTTCGCGCAACTGCAGCTGCGCGACGAGCAGCTGGCGGAAGACCTCGTGCAGGACGCGCTCATTTCCGCCATGGCCGGCGCGAAGGGCTTTGCCGGGCGCGCCGCGCTGGGCACCTGGGTGCTCTCCATCCTGCGCAACAAGATTTCCGACGCCCTCCGGCTGCGCGCCCGCTCGATCAACATCTCCTCGATGGCGGCGGAGGGCGAAAGCCTGGACGAAGCCTTCGAGTCGCTGTTCAGGGAGAATGCCCACTGGAAGCCGGAGAGCCGGCCCGGCGACTGGGCCGATCCCGAGGAGGCGCTGCGGCGCCGGCAGTTCTGGGAGGTCTTCGAAGCCTGCCTGGAGCACCTGCCGGAGAACACGGCGCGCGTCTTCATGATGCGCGAGTTCCTCGAGTTCGACACCGACGAGATCTGCTGCGAGCTCGGCAT
>JAEUNH010000004.1 GCA_016791205.1 Rhodocyclaceae bacterium
CCCGAGATGCTGACGGCGCGCCTGGGCGGCCTGGTCACGGCGGTGACCGAGCTGGCCGACGGCCGCCTGGTGATGCTGCTCGACGTCGAGCGGGTGCTGTCGGAAACCACCCACTTCGACAACGAGCACCTGTTCCGCGAGATCCGCCCGATCGGCCGCAGCGACGCCCTGGTGGTGTTCGCCGACGACTCCTCTGTGGCGCGCAGGCAGGTGCAGACCACCCTGGAGCGGATGGGCGTCGGCTTCGTCGCGGCGATGAACGGCCGCCAGGCCTGGGATGAGCTGCAGAAGCTGGCCGGCTATGCCGAATCGAGCGGCCGGCCGGTATCCGAGGTGGTGAGCCTGGTGCTCACCGACATCGAGATGCCGGAGACCGACGGCTACATGCTGACCAAGCAGATCAAGAGCGACCCGCGCTTCGCCGGCATCCCGGTGCTGATGCATTCCTCGCTCTCCGGGATGTCCAACCAGCAGCTGGGCAAGTCGGTCGGGGTGGACGAATACGTCTCCAAGTTCGAGCCGCAGCTGCTGGCCGCGACCATCACCCGCCTGCTGGCCCCGGCGCCGGCCCGGGCGGCGGCATGAACCGGACGGGGGCCGCCATGGACCGCACCGACAAGTCGCTGCTGGAGAACGTCGACGCCCGCACCAAGCTGGCGGGCTCCAACCGCATGGAGATCCTGCTGTTCACGCTGGGCACCAGCGAGATCTTCGGCATCAACGTCTTCAAGGTGCGCGAGGTGACCCGCACGCCGATGATCACCCGCTCGCCCAACATGCCGCCCGGCGTCGAGGGCCTGATCTCGCTGCGCGGCAACGTCATCCCGGTGGTCTCGCTCGGCCGCGTGCTGGCGCTGCCCGGCGCCTCCCAGGAGCAGGGCGGCACCATGATGGTGACCGAGTACAACAAGCGCATCCTCGGCTTCCTGGTGCAGGGGGTGGACCGCATCATCCGCGTCGAGTGGGACAAGGTGCGGGCGCCCGAGGGGCTGGTCTCCTCCTCGCAGAGCTTCATCACCGCCATCACCGAGCTGCCGGTCGATTCCGACATCGGCCAGGCCGGTCGCCTGGTGTCGATCCTGGATGTCGAACAGATCATGGCCTCGACCTTCGGCGAGCCGCCGGTGGCCGACGTGGCGCCGGTGCAGGACAACGTCGAGCACCACATCTTCTTCGTGGACGATTCGGCGGTGGCGCGCAAGAAGATCACCGAGGTGCTCGACCAGCTCGGCATCAAGCACAAGCACGCCTTGAACGGCCTGGAGGCCTGGACCCGGCTCTCCGGCATGGCGGCCCACGCCCAGCAGGTCGGCGCCAGCGTCACCGACGAGCTGGACGTGATCCTGGTCGACGCCGAGATGCCGGAGATGGACGGCTACGTGCTGACCCGCCACATCAAGAGCGACCCGCGCTTCAACGGCATTCCGGTGGTGATGCATTCCTCGCTGTCCTCGGAAGCCAACCGGGCCATGGGCAAGAGCGTCGGCGTGGATGCCTATGTCGCCAAGTTCGACGCCGAGATCCTGGCCGACACCCTGCGCCCCCTGCTGGCCCGCAAGAGCGCGCAGCGCGGATAAAGTTTTAGGAGAACATCATGCCCGACATGAAAATGAAATTCCTGGTGGTGGACGACTTCTCGACGATGCGCCGCATCGTCCGCAACCTGCTCAAGGAGCTGGGATTCCTCAACGTCGACGAGGCCGAGGACGGCGCGGTGGCGCTCTCCAAGCTGACCGGCGAGAGTTTCGACTTCGTCGTCACCGACTGGAACATGCCGAACATGGATGGCCTGACGCTGCTGCAGCAGATCCGCGCCAACCCGGCGCTCAAGCACCTGCCGGTGCTGATGATCACCGCCGAGGCCAAGAAGGAGAACATCGTCGCCGCCGCCCAGGCCGGCGCCAGCGGCTACATCGTCAAGCCGTTCACCGCCGCGACGCTTTCCGAGAAGCTCAACAAGATCTTCGAAAAACTCGAAAAAGAAGCCGCCTGAGGGAGGCCGGCGACCAAGGAGAACGACATGTCCAAGCGATTCCGATTCGACGACTCCGGCGATTCCGACGACCTGCAGGCGCTGTTCGACAGCATCGCCGCCCAGCCGGGCGGCCGCTTGCCGCAGAGCCCGCCGCGGGAAACCCACGTGGAGGTGGTCGGCGGCACCGCCGCGGCGGGCGACTCGCCCGAGCTGGAGGCCCTCTTCGAGAGCGTCGCCGGCCAGATCGCGGCGCCGGCCGCCCGGCGCACGCCGGCCCCCGAGGTCGCGCCGGCCCCCGAGGCCGCGACGGCGCAAGCCGACAACGTCTTCCAGCGCCTCGGCCAGATGACCCGCCAGTTGCACGATACCCTGCGCGAACTGGGCTTCGACCGCGCCCTGGAGGAGGCCGCCAAGGCCATCCCGGACGCCCGCCAGCGCCTGGCCTACGTGGCCCAGATGACCGAACAGGCGGCCAGCCGGGTGCTCAACGCCACCGATGTCGCCAAGCCGATCCAGGACAGGCTGCAGTCGCAGGCCATGGGGCTTTCCTCCCGCTGGGACCGGCTGCTGGGCGGCGATCTGTCGGTCGAGGAATTCAAGACCCTGGCCGGCGACACCCATGCCTATCTGAAAGAGGTGCCGAAGCAGACCGAGGCCACCAGCGAACAGCTGATGGAAATCATGATGGCGCAGGATTTCCAGGACCTCACCGGCCAGGTGATCAAGAAGATCGTCGATCTGGCGCAGAGCATGGAGACCCAGCTGCTGCAGGTGCTGATCGAGGCCATGCCCGCGGACATGAAGGCCGGCGCGCCGGAGGGCCTGATGAACGGCCCGGTGATAAATGCGGCCGGCCGTGCCGACGTGGTGAACAGCCAGGAGCAGGTGGACGACCTGCTGGAGAGCCTGGGTTTCTGATCGCCGTGCCACGGCGACCGACTTTTTTCCGGAGCGGGAAATGAGCGATTTTTCGGGAATGGAAGACTTGCTGCAGGATTTCCTGGTCGAGGCGACCGATCTGCTCTCCGGGGTGGACAACAAGCTGGTCGACCTGGAGAAGAACCCGCAGGACCGCAACCTGCTCAACGAGATCTTCCGCGGCTTCCATACCATCAAGGGCGGCGCCGGCTTCCTCAACGCCACCGAGCTGGTGACGCTCTGCCACCTGACCGAGAATCTGTTCGACAAGCTGCGCAACGGCGAGATCGAGATCACGCCCGAGGCGATGGACGTCATCATGGCCGCCACCGCCACGGTGCGGCAGATGTTCCATGCCCTCGAGCAGGGAGCCCAGCCCCAGCCCGCCGAGCCGGCCCTGATCGCCAGCCTGAAGCAGGCCATCGCCGGCGAGGCGCCCCAGGAAAAAGTCGGTCCCGCCAGGACGGCGACCGCAGGACGTGCAGAGCCGGCCGCGGCGCCGGCGGTGAAGACCACCGATGCCGGGGCGCTCGACTGGAATGCCTATTACGAA
>JAEUNH010000017.1 GCA_016791205.1 Rhodocyclaceae bacterium
AAGGCGAGGACGCGAAGCCGGCGCACGGTCAGTTGAGCTTGACCTTCTGCTCCATGCCGCCGCCCTTGAGCAGGGTCCACTCGACCATCGAGCCGTCGTACATGCGCGCCTTCTTGTTGCCCAGCAGCTCGCTGGAGACGAACCAGCCGACGGAGGCCCAGTGGCCGGTGTTGCAGAAGTTGATCTGCTCGCCGCTGGTCGGCACGTTGGCGACCTTGTAGAGTTGCTCGAGCTGAGACTTGCTGCGGAACTGGCCCATGCCGTTCACCGTCAGCCAGCCGTTGGGCAGGTTCTTCGCGCCGGCCAGGGTGCCGCTCTCCGGCGCCTTCGGATGGCGGTTGATGCCGACGTACTGGTCCTCGGGCCGATGGTCGACCAGCAGCACGCCCGCGGCCTTGGCCTTCTTGACATCGTCCATGGTGACCAGCATCTCCTGGCGCAAGCTCGCCTTGAAGGCCTTCGCCTCGGCCTTCTGCGCGCCGGCCTGCACCGGGTTGGCCTTGGTCTTGTCCTGCTCCTTGGTCCATGCCGCCATGCCGCCGTCGAGGATGGAGACGTTGTCGTGGCCGAGCACCTTGAAGGTCCAGTAGACGCGGGTGGCGACGCCGACGTCGGTGGAGTTCATGCCCATCGGCACCAGCACGACGTGGGTGGCGTTGTCGATCCCAAGGCTGCCGATGTGGGCGACGAGCTTGTCGAGCTTCTCCGGGAACATGTCCGGCACCTTGTCGGCGGCGCGCTCCTCGCGCCAGCCGTCCTTGGCGTAGTTGCTGTTCACAGCGCCGGGGATGTGGGCGCGCAGGTAGTCGGTCGGCGGCTGGAAATCCACGATGGCGATGCCCGGCTTGCCGAGGTTGGCCTTCAGCCAGTCGAGGCTCACCAGCGGGTCGGCCGCGATGGCCGCGCGCGCCGACAGCAGGAGGAAGAGCAGCGCCGACAGCAGCGCGCCCCATCTCGTCGAAATTAACGTCTTCATTCCTTGTCTCCTTCTCAGATGGTTATCGTCAGATCGGAGTCGAGGATCGCCGCGACGGCACGGTCCCAGGCTTCGTCCTCCATGTCCCGTCGCCGCAGGTCGATGGCGTCGACGCGGTGCGCCGGCTCCATTTGCCGCAGGGCGGCCGTCACGGTCTGGGCGTCGGGGAACAGACCGGTGTTCAGTTCGAGGATCTTCACAGGCTCAGCACCGCGTCGGCGGCGGCCAGCGCCGCGGCAAGGCCGTCCGCATCCAGCAGCGGCAGGTCGTCGGCCATCGCCGCGACGGTAGTCCGCGGTTCGATGCCGGAGAGCTCCAGCAGCTCGGCGTTGGCGGCGTTCTCGGCGGTTTCCGCCACCGGACGGTCCATGAAGACCAGGCTCACGGCATGGCCGAAGATGGTCAGGCCGGCCGCCACGCGCATCGCCTCGGCGTGGTCGCGCCGCGCCAGGACCAGGAGCTTGCGTTCGCTCACAGGCTCACCACTTTCTTTGCTTCGCCCATCAGCGCGCTGTTCGTCGTCTGGCTGCCCAGCTCGACCGGGCAGGCGGCGTCGGCGCAGAAGCGGTGCCAGGATTCCTCGCACGCCACCGCGCGGCTGCCTTCGAGCACCGCCTGCAGTTCCGCATCCAGCAGGCCGCGCACGCCCTCGTGGGTGAAGAAGGCGGCGAAGGCATGGCCGCCGCGGCGGCAGGCGCGCGCCAGCGGCGCGAGCAACTGCCCGCCGGCCTCGGTTGTGACATGGAAGAGGATGTCCATCAGGCGGCCCTCCGCCGCGCGAACCAGCTGGCGATGAAGGCCGTGAGGACGAGTGCGAGCGCCAACGCGAGCAGGACCGGCGAAGGCGCACCGCCGTCCTGCGGTGACCGACTTTTCTCCGCCGCGGGCTGCGCACGTTCGGGATGTGACGCGGCGTCCGCCGGCAGGCTACCGTCGGCGGCCCACTCGGCCCAGCCTTCGGCGTACAGTCGTGCCGGCACCTTGTGTCCGGCGACGAGCAGCGTGAGATAGGCCAGGCCTTCGTAGGCGTCGTGGGCGTAGACGACCGGGCTCCCATCCGGCAGGACGGGGTTCTGCGCCCCGCGCAACTGCAGCGCCGGCAGGCTGACCGCGCCCTGCAGGTGGCCGCCGCGCGCGGCGCGCACCGTCTCGCCCCAATATTCTTCCTGCGTACGGCCGTCGAGCAGCGTCCCCTTCGAGGCGCGCAGCTCGTCGCGCAGCACCAGCAGGCCGTCGCGCATCGGCGCCGCGAATACCGCCTCGCGGATCATGCCGCGTTCGCGGCCCGGTCCGGCGGCAGCGCCCTGTTCCAGCAGGCGGCCGACGGGCTCGGTCAGCACGCGCACGCTCCTCTGGCCGGCGACATGCAGCAGGCCGGCAACGAAGTCGCGGGCGACCGCGTCCAGACCGACCACCAGCACCGTTTCCTCGCCCGAGAGGCCGGCGGTGCCGAGCAGCCAGAGGAGGTCGCGCGCGTCAGGCAGTCGGTTGTGCGGGCCGAGGAAATCCGCCGCCGGCAGGCAACGCGCGCCGGCGAGGCTCTTCTCGCGGCAGGCGGCCAGCGGCCGCGCATCGACCGCCACCGCGCCCGGCCCGACCGCGCGCACGTAGGAGAAATCCTCCGCCGCGCCCGCTGTCAGGGCGACGCACATCAGGGCGAGGAAGGAGAAACGTTTCATATTCAGCAGCCGCCGAATCGCTTCACGGCGGGCGAGGCGTCTCCGCCGGCGCCCTTCGGCGCAGGTGGGTTCTCCATGTAGAAGCCGACCAGCTCGATCACCGACACCTTGCCGAAGCCGCCGCCGAGATCGACGTCGGGCAGGGTCTCGGCCGGCGCCGGCTGCTTCATGGCCGCGGCGGCTTCGCCCGGCAGCGCCGCGAGGCGGAAGCCGATCGCGCTCACCGCTAGTGTCACCGCCAGGGACACGCCGCAGAAGATCAGGCTCTCACGGTTCATCATGGTGGCCTCCCTAGAGCGAATCGCTGAAGAAGGCCAGCGCCATCATGCCGAAGGCGACAAAGAACATGCCGATCTGGACGATCGTCTCGAAATCCATCAGCGTCCGCCTCCCTTGTAGTGCTTCACCAGGACTTCCAGCGGAATCGCCTCGCCGGTCACCGGATGCGCCACCGGCGGCGCCATCAGCGGCACGCCGTCGCGCGTCAGCTTCATGCTCTCTGGCGGCTTGACGTAGACGAAAGTCAGTCCGCCCAGCACGGCGGCGACCGCGGCAGCGATGACAATTCGCATGAGCAGGCGTGCCAGCATTTTCAGGCCTCCGCCGGGCCGCCCGAAGGAGGCCTGAAGTCAACAAACCGGAAGCCGCGCAGCGGCTGAACCGGCGTCACCCCTTTCCGCGGGAAAGGGGTTGGGGGAAAGGTCGTCATCTCGCTCAGTCTTTCTGGATGTAGACCCGCCAGCAGTTCGGGTCCTTGATGGTTTCCAGGTGCGTCGCGTTGAGCTCGTCGCACATCGGCGGCAGCGCCTCCACCGAGGAGGGGTTGTCCACCAGCACCTCGACGACGCCGCCGGAAGCGATCTCGTTCACCGCTTTCTTGGTCATCAGCTGCGGGCGCGGGCAGGAGTCGCCGCGACAATCGACGCGACGCGCCACCTGCACCCTGCTGCCGTCCGAGAGCGCGGCCTCGCCGCCCTCCGCCGCTTCCTCGACCTTCTTCTTCGATCCGAACAGTCCCATGTTGCTTCTCCTATGCGTTTTAGTTCCGACATCACGCCCGCAAGCGGGCATGAGTCTCCACTGAAACTTCGTTTTCCGTGGATTCCTTCTGATGCTGCTCGTGCTTCGCCTGCTGCGCGCGCTCGCGGCGCAGGATGGCGCGGTAGATGGCGAAAAGCACGGCCGACTGGATCAGTCCGAAGACGATGGCCGGGATGCCCAGCTTGTCCTGCAGGGTGCGCGCGTTGGCGAAGCCGAGCTGCAGCGCCGGCAGGTTGGGCTCGCCGGTCATGCTCTGCGGCGCCGGCGGCCAGTAATTCCACGACCAGACCAGCGAGAAGAGGAACATGCCGACGAAGGTGAACAGCAGCGCCCAGACGGCGCCGATGTTGCCCTCGCCCGCCTTTACCCACGTCGACACCGTGCAGGCGCCCGCCAGCACCATGCCTATGCCGAACAGGAACAGGCCGGCGAAGGTGTTGAGGCCGACGTCGAACTGCATCGGGTGCCCCGCGCCCACCGTCATGAAGCCGGTGAAGCCGATGGAGAGGATCATCATCGCCACCAGCAGGGCCTTGGTGTTGCGATAGGTCTTGAACATGATGGCGTCACGCAGCGCGGCGGTGTTGCAGAAGCGCGAGCGCTGCACCAGCAGGCCGACGGCGGAACCGAACAGGAACGCGACGAGGCATTCGGCTATTGGCGTCATTTCTCAACCCTCCAGAATCTTTTT
>JAEUNH010000057.1 GCA_016791205.1 Rhodocyclaceae bacterium
AATCCGACCTTCTCGGGGTTTTTTAGCGGTTCAGGGGGTGCCTTCAGTGGTTTCTTTGCGGGAGCGAACGCTTCGCGTGCTGGCATCAGCTACAAATTCGACGATGGCGTCGGTTATGTGCATGGTGCGCTGGCATTCAGACGGTAGATTTCAGCGGGAGCATGCCGCCTAAACCGGATTGCCCCGCCACCAGAGCAGTTCGTCATCTCCGGGAAGGCCAACCCAGCCAAGCCAAAGACGTTCTCGCTTTGGCTTGCGAATCCGGCACATCCGACCCGTATGTATGGTTCCTTTACGGCGCCAGCCTGCATCAGCTTGGAGAGTTGCCCGCGGCGCTGAGTGCATTTGAAAGGGCCATACACCACGATCCAGGCAATCCTCAAGCGCATAGTGCCAGAGCATCTGTGCTGGCCGCCCTGAGTCGTCTTGCCGAGGCGCTGGAAGCGTGCAACGCAGCCCTGGTTTTATCCCCTGATGATCCGCAGTTGCTCCACAACACCGCCTCGATCCTCGAGGACATGGGTCATGTCGATGCCGCCCTGGCAGGCTATCAGCAGGCAATTCAGCGCAAACCAGATTTTCTGCCGTCCCTGATAAATCGAGCCATTCTTCTGGCGCGAGCCAATCATCTCGATCTGGCCTTTGCGGCGGCGCTCGACACCGTGAAACTGCATCCAAAGGAGCCCGAAGGCTGGTACCAGCTTGGCGATATTTATCTGGCGCAATTGAATCCCGAAAAGTCCCTTGATTCATTCCAGCACGTCCTGAACCTGATGCCAGACCATCTTGCTGCGATGATGGGGAAAGGCATGGCTTTGTCGGCGCTTGGCAATTTCGATGATGCCTTTGAGGCGTTCAGTCTGGTGCGGCAAAAGGCCCCAGGTTTCTATGAAAACTATAGAAGCGTCTTGCCGGCCGACTATGAGGATGCTTCGATGGCGCGCGATCCGCGCCGGGTATTCTTCGTCCAACAATTCATGCGGCTGGAACGGTGCGACTGGTCGGAAAGGGAGAGGTTTCATCATGTCCTGTGCGATCAAATTAGACAACCTAGGCGCTATTCCACGCCTTTGCAGGACCGGGGCTTGCCCCATCCAGCTCTCGCATTTGATCTGGATCCGCTGATCAGGCTCGAACTGGCTCGCCAGGTGGCGGAGGGGGTGGCGGCAAGTGTTGGGTCTCAGGCGCGCTTTACCGGGCGCGAGCCCGATCCAGGAAAACGATTGCGCCTCGGCTACGTTTCCCCGGATTTCCGCCAGCATGCGACGGCGCATCTGACGCGGAGACTTTACGTCCTCCATGATCGTTCACGTTTCGAAGTTTTCGCCTACTCCCTTAAGCATGATGACGAAAGCGGTCTTGCCGGGGATATTCGCAAGGGCTGTGACCGATTCCGCCAGCTTGACGGCGTCGATGCTGCAACCTTGATCCGACAAATCCGTAAAGACGACATCGATATCCTAGTCGATCTTGCCGGATACACGCGGTTTGCAAGGCCGGAGATATTCGCAGCCCGTTGTGCGCCCTTGCAGACCGGTTATCTCGGCTTCCCCAGTACTCTGGGAGGGGGGGCGTTGGACTACGTAATGACTGACGCGATTATCTGTCCACCTGGCAGTGAAATCCACTGGAGTGAATCGCTTGTCAGACTGCCCGGAACTTATGCGATATATGACGATGCAGTGCCAGTGTCAGTGCCATCGAGCCGGGCCCAGCATTTTCTTCCGGAAGGGGCTACCGTGTTGTGCGGATTCAATGCGGCCTGGAAGTTGTCCCCCGAAATGTTTGCCGTATGGATGCGCCTTCTAAAGAGGCTGCCGGACGCGGTCCTATGGCTATGGGGCAGCCAGCCGTCCTTCCGTGACAATCTGTCGAGGGAGGCGCGGCTCGCCGGCGTTTCACCGAAACGACTTGTATTTTGCGGACCGCTGGAGAAATCGGCGCATTTGGCGCGTTATTTCCATGCTGATTTGTTTCTCGACACGTTGCCCTGCAATGCACACACGACCGCAGCCGACGCCCTATGGATGGGCGTGCCGGTGCTTACCTGTCTTGGCCGGGAAATGCAGGGACGTGTGGCAGCAAGCCTAGTGCAGGCTGCAGGTTTGCCGGAATTGGTCGCCAACAATCTGAATGAATACGAGTCGCTAGCCTATCGACTGGTATCAGAGCCAGGTGTATTGTCCGGCTTGCATGAAAAGCTTGCGGCGCGGAAACAGTCAGGTGAATTGTTCAATACCCGCCGCAAGGTGCGCGATCTGGAAAAGGCCTATGAAATGATATGGAATCGTTACTGCGATGGTTTGTCACCGGCGGCGTTTCAAGTTCCGGCTGAGGCTTGTTGATGAGCCGCGGCCTTGCTTTTGTTACGACATGCATGGGACGGTTGTCTCATCTGAGGCAAAGCCTGCCGCTCCTAGCCAGCCAGCCTGAGGCTGATTGCATCGTGGTCGATTACAGCTGTCCGGAGCATTCCGGCGAGTGGGCGTTGGCAAATCTTCCAAGAACACGCGTGGCGCGCGTCGAAGGCGAATCCTGCTTCAACCTGGCGCGCGCGCGCAACGCTGGCGCGGCAGCCTGCGATGCCGACTGGATCTGCTTTATTGATGCAGACGTGCTGATCCAGCCGTCCTTTTCCGCGGAGATTGCGGGATTGCTGAGGCCGGGCGCATTCTATCGCCCAGATCCCTTCGATGCGCTGACATGGGGAACGGTAATCGTTGCCCGCAGCGATTTCGAACGCATCGGGGGGTACGACGATATCATTCAAGGCTGGGGCGGCGAGGACGATGATTTGTATGCCCGATTGCAGATGGCCGGCGTCAGTCCGGCTGGATTCCCTGGCTGCCTGATGGCTGGAATTGATCACGGCGAAACTGATCGCGTGAAGCATTATGCGATCAAGGATCGACTCCTCAGTCAGCGCATCAACGCCCTTTACATCCGAATCAAGGCAGATATGAGCCGTCTGGTGGGCGTGCCGATGCCGCAGGACATCAGACGTTCGCTGTATGCCGACTTGAGCCGCATCGTGCCCGAAGCAGATGTGCAACATACCAGCGCGAGGATGAATATCGATTTGGCCCAGCTTCCCTTTCTGCACGGACGCACACTTGGCGTTCGCATGGAATACACCTTGAGTGACGAGACCGAATGGGTCGGGATGGATGAAGACATGAACAAAGCCGGAGTATGAGCATGCGCACTGTGATTTTATTTTTCTTGCTTACGTCGGCTGTGGCAGTAAATGTGTTTGCCGCCGGAAGGGTTGAATTTATCGTCGGCGAAGTGGGCGTCGTGCAGGCTGACGGCAGCCGAAGGAATTTGGCGCGGGGGGGCGAGGTCAGGCCGGGTGATACGATCGACACAGGTACCGGACGTGCCCAGCTGCGGTTCACGGACGGGGCAATGGTCTCCCTTTCGCCTCAAACCCAGTATCGTATCGATTCCTACGAGTTCAAAGGACAGCCGGACGGCAGCGAGAAGGGTTTTTTTACCCTGCTTAAGGGGGCCATGCGCACCATCACCGGCGCGATAGGCAAGGCCGACCGCAAGGCCTACCGGCTCGACACGGCTGTTGCAACCATTGGCATTCGCGGTACGGAGTATGCCGTCGCGTACGGCAACAGCATTACCGTGACAACGAATGCCGGCCAGGTCGAGGCCTGCAACAAAGGGGGGTGTCTGTTGGTGGGAGCAGGACAATCCGCCTACGTCAAGGATGCCGAGACCGCGCCGGTCTACACATCGCGCAGCGCGCTGCAGCCGTTGGCGCCGCCACAGCCACCAAGCCCGCCTGGTTTCACCTCGGGCGACAATCCCGGTGCAATCGGTCCGCACAGCCCGCCACAGCCGCCTCCTTATTCGCCTACTTGTGGGGGCAAATGCTGAGCTGCTCTGTGCGCTCGTAGACCACGAAGTCGAATTCAAGACCGCCCTGTGACTGCTGGTATTCCCGCTCCGTTTCCCGCCATTCGGTGCAGTCGATTGAGGGGAATTCTGCGTCTCCTTCATAATTGCGCCGAATCTCGGTCAGGTAGATTCGTTGAGCCAACCGCATCGAGTCGCGGTAGATCTGCGCTCCTCCGATGACGAAGACTTCTTCATCATTGGTTCCGCAGGCGGCGATAGCGTCCTGCAGGGAGTTCGCAGTTTCGCAACCCAGGGTTCGGTAGTCCTGGTTGCGTGTCACAATTATGTTGCGCCGGCCCGGCAGCGGCCGGCCAATGGATTCGTGGGTCTTGCGGCCCATGATCACGGGATGTCCCAGCGTCAGCGCCTTGAAGCGCTTCAGGTCCTCGGGCAGGTGCCAGGGCAGGGCGTTGGCGTTGCCGATGACCCCGTTGGCCGCCACGGCGGCGATGATCGAGAGCCTGGGCTTGCGGTATTGTTGCATCGGTGTGATATCGTAAAAAAGGGATGCGAATATCCGCGAGCGATTATACCGAGTGAGCCGTCTCTATCCGAAGTCCTTTCTCCGCCTTATCCTGATCGGCTTCGGCTTGGTGTCGCTGCCGCTTGTCTTCGCCCTTGGCAATGCCGCCTACAACGTGCAGAACCTGGCCGAACTGAGCGGGCAGGCGGTGCGCGAGGCGGCGGTGGCGGCCCGCGCCGGCCGGGAGATCCAGGAGACGCTGACGGGTATGGAGCGCGTCCTGCGTCAATATCTGGTGCTGCGCGACGCCAAGCTGCTGGCCGAGTATCGGCGCCTGCACGAGGAGCTTGCCCAGGCGATGCAGGAGTATGCCCGGCTGCCGATCGAGGCCGGCGAGCGCGCCAAGCTGACCGACGTCCAGGCGCGGACACGCGTCATTCTGGCCGCGCTGGATGCGGCCAGGACGGTGTCGGCCGACGAACTGGCTGCGGCGGCCGAACTGGCGCGGAGCGTGCTGGCCTCCAGCACCCGCCTGGTCGACGCCGAGGTCGAGCGGCTGCGCAGCACCGCGCTCGATGCCCGCAACATGCTGACCTGGCAGTTGCTGGCCGCGGTGCCGGTGACGCTGGGCATTGCACTGTGGTTCCGCGCCATCATTTCCAGCCAGCTGCAGCAGGTCGACCGCGCCATCCGCACTATCGGCCGCGCCGAGTACACGGATGGCGTGACGGTGACCGGGCCGCAGGATCTGGCCTACCTCGGCCGACGGCTGGACTGGCTGCGGAAGCGGCTGGCGGACCTTGAAGAGCAGAAGAACCGTTTCCTGCGCCATGTCTCGCACGATCTGAAGACGCCGCTGACCGCCATCCGCGAAGGCACCCAGCTGCTGGGCGAGGGAGTGCCGGGACCGCTCACCGATCAGCAGCGCACCATCATCGAGATCCTCGACCAGAACAGCCGGCGCCTGCAGCAGCTGATCGAGGAACTGATCAACTATCAGCAGGCCGGTTTCGCCGCCAGCAGCATCGACCCGCATCCGGTGGCGCTCGACGTGGTGTGCACCCAGGTGCTGCGCACTCATCGCCTGGTGGCGGCAGCCCGCGCCATCCGCTTCGAGCGCAAGCTGGTGCCGCTTCTGGTGGAGGGGGACGGCGACAAGCTGCGCGTGGTGCTGGACAACCTGATCACCAACGCCATCAAGTTTTCCCCGCGCGAGGGGGTGATCCGAGTAGACCTGGACAAGCGGGATGGACGGGCTGTCATCGACGTGATCGACCAGGGGCCCGGCGTGGCGGCTGAGGAGCGCGAGCATATCTTCGAGCCGTTCTTCCGGGGCACCCGGGCGCGACGCGGTACGGTGAAGGGCAGCGGCCTCGGCCTGGCCATCGCCAAGGAATACGTGCTGGCCCACCGCGGCCGGATCGAGGTGGTCGATCAGGGCGCTGGCGGCCACTTTCGCGTCACGCTGCCGCTCAATTGGGAGAAGAAGGTTTGATGAAACGCGGTTGGTGTCTGTGCGTTGCGGTGCCGGTGCTGGCCGGCTGCGCCTTGTTCAATGCGGAAGCACCGGACATCCGCGCATTACAGCCGGTGGCGATCGCAGATTCAGGGCTCGATATCGCCAGGGAGCGCGCGGAAGTGTCGGCCTTGCTGGCATACTATCAAGATGTGCAGGGCCTGACGGCAGAGGAGCAGAAGCGCGAGCATCAGGCTGTCGGCCATGGCTTCGCGCGCGACCGCAGCGAACTGGGCCGTTTGAAACTGGCCCTCTTGATGTCGCTGCCCCAGGCGCCTTGGCGCGATGATGCCAGGCTGCTGGCGCTGCTGGAGGGCGCTGCCAGCCGGAAGGCCGCTTCGGACTCCCCGTTGCGTCATTTCGTCGGGCTGTTGCTGAAAACGACCCAGGAACGGCTGCGCGAACAGAAACGCGCCGAGGAACTGCAGCTGAAGCTGGATTCCATGGTTGAAATCGAGCGCAGATTGCGCGAAAGAAAATCCAGGACACGATGAGCGAAACCAAAGCCCGAATCCTGCTGGTCGACGACGACCGCGACCTGCTCAAACTGATTTCCCTGCGCCTCACCGCCGCCGGCTACGAAGTGCAGACGGCTGAAAGCGGCGAACAGGCCCTGGCGCAGCTGGCCGTGGCGCGACCGCGGCTGGTGATCACCGACCTGCGCATGGAAGGCATGGACGGGATGGCGTTGTTCGATCGCATCCACGGCGCCATGCCGACCATGCCGGTCATCATCCTCACCGCCCACGGCACGATTCCCGATGCGGTGACGGCGACCCAGCGTGGCGTGTTCAGTTTCCTCACCAAGCCGTTCGATGGCAAGGATCTGCTGGCCCAGGTCGAGTTGGCGCTCAAGCTTTCGGGCGGCGGCGAGCAGTTTGGCGAGCCGGAAGCCTGGCGCCAGGCTATCGTCACCCGCAGCCAGCGCATGGAGGAAGTGCTTCGCCAGGCCAAGCTGGTGGCCGCCTCCGACGCCAGCGTGCTGATCTTCGGCGATTCCGGCAGCGGCAAGGAACTGCTGGCCCAGGCCATCCACCTCGCCAGCCCGCGTGCCCGAGGACCATTCATGGCTGTCAACTGCGCGGCGATTCCGGAGCATCTGCTCGAAAGCGAATTGTTCGGTCACGCCAAGGGCGCCTTTTCCGGCGCCATCTATGCCCATCGCGGCCTGTTCCAGGCGGCGCAAGGCGGCACCTTGTTCCTCGACGAAGTCGGCGACATGCCGCTTGCCCTTCAGGCCAAGCTGCTACGCGCCCTGCAGGACCGCAGCGTGCGGCCGGTCGGCTCGACCGAGACCGTCGCGATCGACGTGCGCATCATCTCCGCCACGCATCGCGACCTGTCCGAGAGCATCCGCGGCGGCGCGTTCCGCCCGGACCTGTACTACCGGCTCAACGTGGTTTCCCTGGCCCTGCCGCCCCTGGCCGAGCGGCGCGAGGACATCCCCCTGCTGTGTGCGCATTTCGTCGAACAGTTGGCGGTACGCTACGCCAAGCCGGCCCGCACCTTCGCGCCGGAAGCCATGGAGCTGCTGGTGAATGCCTCCTGGCCAGGCAATGTGCGCCAACTGCTCAATGTGGTCGAACAGACCGTGGCCTTGTCCACCTCACCGGTGGTGCCGGCCTCCCTGGTGCAGCAGGCCCTGCGCGACGACAACACCATGATGGTTTCGCTCGACGAGGCGCGACGGGCTTTCGAACACGATTATCTGGTGCGCCTGCTACGCACCACCGATGGCAATGTCACGCAAGCGGCACGCATGGCGCAACGCAACCGCACCGAGTTCTACAAGCTGCTGCAACGGCACAATCTGACTCCTTCCCTCTTCAAGGCCGAGAAGGCCTGATTTACGCCTGCGCGCCCTGTCGCCTGGACACGACAAGGCAATTCATCGGCATTTCATCAGGTTAGGCATCATCGCGACCGTCCCTGTCGCCAGGGCCCGACAGTCAGGCCCGTCATGAATCCCTTCATGGCCATCCATTCCATTGCTTGTTGTCTGTTTTTAAACGGAAAAAATAAAGTGGCACATCGCTTGCATAAGGAAGCCGGAGTGAATTGTTTCTGGTGCTTTAAAAACCATGGAAATTGCCGTCCAACCCAATCCGACCCCAGCGGCCCGTCCCAGTCCGCTGATGAACATTGCAGCGATAGCGGTGATCGTCGCCAGCCTGGCGGCCGTGGGTGCCGTGACCGGAATCATTCCTTCGGCGCAGGGACGTGATGTGGTCCAGGCGGTGGCCAGGCCGGAAGCAAGCAAGCCGAAGCAAGTGCAAGTCGCTGCGGCCTGTCCGCAATGTGGCGTGATCGAATCGGTCCGCGCCGTTGAGGTGAAGGGCCAGGGCAGCGGCGTGGGTGCGGTGGCCGGCGGTGTTGCCGGCGCGGTGGTCGGCAGCCAGTTCGGTCATGGTACGGGCAGAACCGCGCTGGGCGTGCTGGGCGCCGCTGGCGGCGCCTATGCCGGCCACGAAATCGAGAAGAACATCAAGAAGTCGACCAGCTGGCGCGTCGGCGTGCGCATGGAAGACGGTTCCCTCAGAACGGTGAGCCAACCGACGCAGCCCGCGTTTGCCGTCGGCGAAAAGGTCAAGGTCATCAACGGCGCGTTGGCCGCGCGCGGTTGATCAAGGTTTACGAATGCCGGCCGCCCGTAAGACAGGATGCCTCTACCTTCGGGGATCGGTCCTGAGCCAACCGATCGCGTCCTGTCTGCGCCGGCTTCTTTTTACACGAAAGGTGACGACATGGAACGCATGATGCATGAAAGCAGGGAAACCCTGAGCGCTCTGACGATCTTCGCCTGCCTGGCCGCCGGCATCGGCGGCGCGGTCTTCTACACGCTCGGGCCCGACGGCTGGCTGGTCGGCATGGTGCGCACCCTGCTGCAGGATCCGAATATCGCGACCCTGGTCGCCTTGCTGGCGGTGATCGGCACGGTCGGTCTCGCCAAGCGGGTACTCGATCGCAACACCAATTCGGTCCTCAACAACCTCTTTGTCGGCGCGGTTGGCTTGGCCGGCTTCGTGATTCTCCTCCAGGGCGTTCGCGCCCTCTTCTAGCGGTTCGCGGAGCGACGCGCTCCGCCCGCCTTCCTTTTCGGCTCGCCTGCCAGTCCGGCGTACACGGACTGATAAGTGTTGGCGGCTTTTGACCAGCCGAAGTCGAGCACCATGCCGTTTCTTTGCAGCTTGTGCCAGAGCGCCTTGTCGTGCCAGGCGGCAACGGCCCGGCGGATCGCCTCCAGCAAGGCGGCGGGGCTGGCTTGGCGGAAGACGAAACCGTTGGCCGTTCCCGAGGCGAGGGTTGCATCGCTGCAATCGACTACCGTATCGGCCAGGCCGCCGGTCTCGCGCACGATTGGCGGCGTGCCGTAGCGAAGGCTGTACATCTGGTTGAGGCCGCAGGGTTCAAAGCGGGAGGGCATTAGATAAATGTCTGCCCCGGCCTCCAGCAGATGCGCCAGGCCGTCGTCGAATCCGGTCCATACCGAAAATCTCCCGGGATGGCGCTGCGCCAGGCCGAGCAGCGCCGCTTCGAGGGACTTGTCGCCCGTGCCGAGCAGGGCCAGTTGGGCCGGCAGGAGGGCGATTTCGTCGCCGATCTCGATCAGCAGGTCGAGGCCCTTCTGATGTGTGATGCGGCACACTGCGCCGAGCAGTGGCGATGAGCCTTCCTCCAGCAAGCCGAAACGGCTGCGCAACGCGGTCTTACTGGCTTCCTTGCCCTTCAGGTGTGCATATTCGTAACGCCTGGGCAGATGCGGGTCGGTGGCCGGGTCCCAGACCCCCATGTCGATGCCGTTGAGAATGCCGACCAGATCCTGCCGTCGCCAGCGCAGCAGGCCGGCGAAGCCGTAGCCGAATTCTTCCGTCTGGATCTCCTCGGCATAGCGCGGGCTGACGGTGGTGATGCGGTCGGCGTAATGCAGGCCGGCCTTCATGAAGGAGAGCTGGCCCCAGAACTCGACGCCTTCGATGGCGTAGGCTTGCGGCGGCAGGCCCAGGGCGGCGAGGGTGTCGCCCGGGAAGATTCCCTGGAAGGCCAGGTTATGGATCGACATCACCGTCGCGGCTTTCTCGCCCGGCAGGAAATGCAGATGGGCCGGCGCCAGCCCGCTAGGCCAGTCATTGCAGTGCAGGATTTCCGGGCGCCAGCGCAGCGGGCTGGCCTCGCTGGCGAGCAGCGCCGCGACGCGGGAGAGCAAACCGAAGCGCAGATGGTTGTCGGTGAAATCGTTGCCGTAGATGTCCAGGTAGGCCGAGCCCTCGCGCAGGAAACAGGCCGGACAATCGAGCAGCAGCAGCGGCACCCCGTTAGCTGCTTTCGCCTCGAGCAGCTGGGCCGGGTGCAGTGCGCCGCCCGGCTGGGCAAATTCGGCGACGGGTTTCGCCGTGGGGAAGGCGGCGAGCAGGGGCGCGTAGGCCGGCACCAGAATGCGCACGTCGACGCCGGCCTGATGCAGGGCGGCAGGCAGGGACCAGGAGATTTCCCCGAGGCCGCCGCTTTTCATCCACGGTGCCAGCTCGGGGGTGACGAAGAGAACCTTCAAAGCCAGACCATCATGCCCATTTCGAAGGGATGGGTCAGCAGATCGTGGTGCGGATAGACGCGGATGCGATATTCGATCTTGCCGCAGTACTCGGGGGTCAGGTCGAGGGCATAGAGCTGTTCGCCGGTTTCGAGCTGCCGTTCGTGATGGAAACGGTGGCTGCGCGACTTTTTCGGCTGGCTGCCCCCGGACGGACGCCCGAACAGCAGCTCCACCACCACGTCGCCCGGCTGCAGGCCGTCGAGCTTGACGGCGACCTCGAAGCGCAGGCTGTCGCCGAAACCGATGCGCCGCTTCGGCGCGTCGAGACGGCGCAGCGCCACCTGGGGCCAGGACGAACGCACGCGCGACTTCCACTGCGCAACGGCGCGCGCTCCGGCATAGTTATCCTGCGAATAGCGGCGCCATTGCTGGGCTGCCGGGACGTAGAAGCGCGACAGGTAGTCGGAGAGCATGCGCGTCGAATTGAAGCGCGGCAGCAGGCTGGCGATGGAGTGCTTGGCCATCGCCACCCAGCCGGGCGAGTAGCCCATCGGTCCCCAGTTGTAATAGAGCGGGATCACGCTGTCCTGGAGGATCTCGTAGAGCGTCCGCGCTTCCTCGTGGTTGCGCTTGGCCTCGTCGAGGGTGTCGGAGGCCGGCTTGATGGCCCAGCCGTTCCTGCCGTCATAGCCCTCGCCCCACCAGCCGTCCAGCACCGAAAGGTTGGGGATGCCGTTCATGGCGGCTTTCATGCCCGACGTGCCGCAGGCCTCAAGCGGATACTGCGGGTTGTTGAGCCAGACATCGACGCCCGAGACCAGCCGCCGCGCGAAGCGCAGGTCGTACCCTTCCACCACCAGGATCTTGCCCTCGAACTCCGGCAGGCGCGCTGCCTCGATGACGCGGCGGATCAGCGCCTGTCCGGGCTGGTCGGCAGGATGGGCCTTGCCGGCGAAGAGGAACAGCACCGGCCGTTGCGGATCGCAGAGGATTTCGCGCAGCCAGTCGAGGTTCTCGAACAGCAGGGCGGCGCGCTTGTAGGTGGCGAAGCGCCGGGCGAAGCCGATGGTGAGGACGTTGGGGTTGTCGGGATTGGCCAGTTTCAGCAGCCGATCGAGGTGGGCTTCGGAGCCGTGGTTGCGGGCATGCTGCTCGGCGATGCGGTGGCGCACCAGATGCAGCATCTGCGCTTTGAGCGACTGGTGCACGCTCCAGAACTGGTGGTCGGGAATGGTGTGGATGCCTTCCCAGCAACTCTTGTCGGTAACGCGCTGGGTCCAGCCCGGGCCGAGGAAACGGTCGAACAGCTCGTTCCATTCGTTGGACAGGAAGGTCGGGGCATGCACACCGTTGGTGACGTAGGTGACGGGGTTGTCCTCGGCCTCGATTTGCGGCCACAGGCTGGAGAGGATGTGCGCCGAGACGCCGCCGTGGATGCGCGAGACGCCGTTGTGGTAGCGCGAGGTCCGCACCGCCAGCGCCGTCATGTTGAACTCGTGGCCACCCGGTACCCGGCCCAGCGCCAGCAGCGTGTCGGTGGAGACCCCGAGCTCCTTGCAGGCATGCTCGAAATAGCGGCGGATCATGTCCTCGCTGAAGTGATCGTGGCCGGCCGGTACCGCGGTATGGGTGGTGAATACCGTGTGCGCCGCCACCGCCTCGACGGCGGTGGAGATCTCGATGCCCTGGGTGGTGAGGTGGCGGATGCGCTCCAGGATCATGAAGGCTGCGTGGCCCTCGTTGATGTGCCAGACGGTCGGCTTGAGGCCCATCGCCACCAGGGCCCGCACGCCGCCGACGCCGAGGATGATCTCCTGCTCGATGCGCGTCGTGCGGTCGCCGCCGTAGAG
>JAEUNH010000084.1 GCA_016791205.1 Rhodocyclaceae bacterium
GTTCTTGGCGTCATAGGCGGCCTGCATATGCACGTGGGCGTGCGAGGCGGCCGCCTCGACGATGGCCTTGTTTTCGGCCGAGAGGCCCTCCCAGGTCTTGCTGTTCACGTACAGGGAGAGCTGCGGACCGCCTTCCCACCAGCCCGGGTAGTAGTAGTACTTGGCGACCTTGTTGAAGCCGAGCTTCTCGTCGTCGTAGGGGCCGACCCACTCGCAGGCGTCCAGGGTGCCCTTTTCCAGCGCCTGGTAGATCTCGCCGCCGGGGATGTTCTGCGGCACGCCGCCGATGCGTTCCAGCACCTTGCCGCCGAAGCCGCCGATGCGCATCTTGAGGCCCTTCAGGTCGGACAGCTTCTTGATTTCCTTGCGGTACCAGCCGCCCATCTGGGCGCCGGTGTTGCCCATCGGGAAATTGACGATGTTGAAGTTCTTGTAGAACTCGCGGAACAGCTTCATGCCGTTGCCTTCGTACATCCACGCCGTGAGCTGGCGCGAGTTCATGCCGAAGGGGATGGCGCAGTCCATGGCGAAGGTCTCGTCCTTGCCGAAGAAGTAGTACGGCGCGGTGTGGGCGCACTCGACCGTGCCCTGCTGCACGGCGTCGACCACGCCGAACGGCGGCACGATCTCCCCGCCGGCATGCACCGAAATCTCGAACTTGCCGCCGGAGGCCTCCTTCACCTTGCTGGCAAAGACGTTGGCCGCGCCGAAGATGGTGTCGAGCGCCTTGGGGAAGCTGGAGGCGAGGCGCCAGCGGATGGTGGCGCCCTGGGCATGGGCGGCAGGCGCGACGCCGGCCGCCAGGATGCCGGCGATGCCGGCGTGCTTGATGAATTGACGACGTTCCATAGAGTCTCCTTTAGAGGTTCTTCTGTGCCGTTGTGCGGCGGACTGGTTCAACCCCCCCTTGTGCGGGGATCGCCGCAAGATACTACACCAGGCGGCCGCAATTGATGCCACCGCCGGGAGTGGGGAAAACCCTTACAGGCGCGCGCTCAGGCCCCCGCCACGGTCATCCGGTCGACGAGGATGGAGCCGACCTGCTTGGAGCCGCGCACCAGCACGTCGCTGCCGACGGCGACGATGCCGCGCAGCATGGCCTTGAGGTTGCCGGCGATGGTGATCTCCTGCACCGGGTAGCGGATCTCGCCGTCCTCCACCCAGTAGCCGCAGGCGCCCCGCGAATAGTCGCCGGTGACGTAGTTCACGCCCTGGCCGAGCAGCTCGGTGACCAGCAGGCCGCGGCCCATCAGGGCGGCCAGGCCGACGAGGTCGCGCTTGCCGGGCCGCACGATCAGGTTGTGGCTGCCGCCGGCGTTGCCGGTGTTGGCCATGCCGAGCTTGCGCGCCGAATAGGTCGACAGGAAGTAGCCCTTCAGCACCCCGGCCTCGACCACCTCGCGGTCGCGGGTGGCGACGCCGTCGTCGTCGAAGGGGCTGCTCGCCAGGCCGCGCCGCAGGTGCGGGCGTTCGCTGATATGCACTTGCGACGAGAACACCTGCGTCTCCAGGCTGTCGAGCAGGAAGGAAGACTTGCGATAGAGGCTGCCGCCCGAGACGGCGTAGACGAAGTTGCCGATCAGCGAGGCGGCCAGCGGCGCCTCGAACAGCACCGGCACCTCGCAGGTGGGGATCTTGCGCGCCTTGAGGCGCGACAAGGCGCGGCGCGCGGCGTATTCGCCGATCACTTCCGGCTCGGCCAGGTCGGTTGCATTGCGGTGGGTGCTGTACCAGTCGTCGCGCTGCATGGCCTCGCCCTCGCCGGCAATCACCGAGCACGACAGGTAGTGGCGGCTTGACGGGTAGCCGCCCATGAAGCCGAGGCTGTTGGCGGAGACGAAATGCGACTCGTGGGCCGAGACGCTGGCGCCCTCGGAGTTCTTCACCAGCGGGCTGACGGCGAAGGCCGCCGCCTCGCAGCGGCGCGCCAGCTCGATGGCCTCTTCCACCGGCAACGGCCAGGGGTGGTGAAGATCGAGGTCCATCTCCCCGCGCGCCAGCAGATCGGCTTCGGGCAAGCCGGCCGCCTCGTCGGGGGCGGTGAAACGGGCGATCGACAGCGCCGCATCCACGGTGGCGTGCAGGGCGGCGCGGGAGAAATCCGAGGTCGAGGCGTAGCCGCGCTGCCGGCCGACATACACCGTGACGCCGACGCCCTTGTCGCGGTTGTACTCGATGGTCTCGACCTCGCCGCGGCGCACCGTCACCGACTGGCCGAAGCCTTCCGAGACATCGGTCTCGCAGGCGCTGGCGCCGCGAGAGGCGGCATGATCGAGAATGTCCTGCGCCATGCTGCGCAGGGTGTCCGGCGAATAACTGAAGCCCTGGGAAGACATCGTGGTGGGAGGTGCCGCAAAGCTATAATGATAACCGATGGCCGATGACTCTTTCCCTTTCGATGACGCGCCCGAAGCCGGGGAGCGCCCCAGCAAGTCCCAGCGCAAGCGCGAAATGCACGCCTTGCAGGACCTGGGCGCGGAACTGGCCGCGCTCTCCGCCGAGCGGCTGGCCAGAATCGAACTGCCGGACGCGCTGCGCGAGGCCCTGCGGGAAGCGCAGCGGCTCAGCCGGCACGAGGCGCGCCGCCGCCAGCTTCAGTACATCGGCCGGCTGATGCGCGACATCGAGCCGGCGCCGATCCGTGCGGCGCTGGACGCCCTCAACGGCGTCTCGGCCGTCGAGACCGCCCGCCAGCATCGCCTGGAACGGCTGCGCGAAAGGCTGCTGGAGGACGAGTCGGTCCTGACCGAAATCGGCGCGGACCATCCCGGTGCCGACCTCACCCGCCTCAGGCAGCTGCGCCGCGGCGCCCTGCACGAGCGCGAAGCCGGCAAGCCGCCGAAACATTTTCGCGAACTGTTCCGCACCCTGCGGGAGATGCAAGATGAGTGAGGAACTGCGCATCGGCCTGGTGTCGATCTCCGACCGCGCTTCCAGCGGGGTCTACGAGGATCAAGGCCTGCCGGCCCTGCGCGAATGGTTCGCCGCCGCGTTGGTCTCGCCCTGGCGCATGGAGAACCGCCTGATCCCCGACGAGCAGGCGGTGATCGAGCGAACCCTGATCGAGCTCGCCGACACGGCGGGCTGCCACCTGGTGATGACCACCGGCGGCACCGGTCCGGCGCCGCGCGACGTGACGCCGGAAGCCACCCTGGCGGTGGCGCACAAGGTGCTGCCCGGCTTCGGCGAGCAGATGCGCCAGGTGAGCCTGAAGTACGTGCCCACCGCCATCCTCTCGCGCCAGGTCGGCGTGGTGCGGGGAAAGACGCTGATCCTCAACCTGCCTGGCCAGCCCAAGGCGATCAAAGAGACGCTCGACGGCATCTTCGCCGCCGTGCCCTACTGCATCGACCTCATCGGCGGACCGTACGTCGAGACGAACGAAGCGATGGTCAAGGCTTTCCGGCCGAAATCGGCGATCCGGCAGAAGTAGGCTTCAGACTGGCGGCGCGACGCGGTAGAGGCCCAGGTCGAAGTCGACGCCGGTCTCGATCTGCTCGATCGGATCGAGCCGGGCCGAGCGGCCCTGCCAGGCGAAGACCAGGGGGATCGCCGGCTCGAAGGCGGCGCTGGGCAGGACCACCCGCACCGTGTCGCCGCTGTGCAGGGTGTCGAGCAGAAGGGCGTTGCAGTCCATGCCGCCCAGGTCGCCGGCGACCGCCTGCGGCGCTTTCGAGAGGGTCTCGATGCCGACCGAGCCCTGGGCCGGGGTTTCACGGCTGAAGCGGCGGATCACGCCGATCAGCCAGTTGCTGCCGCCTTCCGGCTGCATGCCGAGCAGCGCGCCGATCCGCACCCAGTCGTTGGCGCCGAGCGGCACTTGCGCGCCCATGCCGCCGAGGCTGACATCGTCGACCACCCAGGCCTCACTGTCCTCGCCGCCCTTGTCGGCAAGGCGGGCATGGATGCCGTTCAGGCCGTTCACCACCGTCAGCCGCGACTTGACGCGATGGCGGTCGTGCGAGCGCATCGGCGGCTTGGGCGCCCAGTACATGGCCAGGTGCCTGAGCACCGGCAGGACGATGCGCGCCGAGTACTGGCCGCCCAGGTTGACCTCGGCCGGCACTTCGCCGCGCTCGACCTGCCGAAGCATGGCTTCGACCTTGGCCAGGGCCGCGCCAGCGCTGAAGAAGCGCAGGCTCGGCGACATCTGCGGCAGCACCGCCAGGCGCCGCGGCGGCACCGGCTTGTCGGCATCCACCCAGTACACGTTGTCCGGCCGCACCTCGGCGGTGAACACGAACTGCGGCAGGAAGTGGGCGATGAAACGCTCGGCGATCTCGATCTCCAGCGGCAGCAAGCTGTCCATGCTGGAGGCCTGGAACACCAGGGCCCTGAGGTATTCGCTCTCGACGGCGGTCTCGCCGGGCAGGGCGGGATAGGGCGTCAGCGTCTGGCGCGAGAACTTGTTCTGCTCGGCGAACAGGAAGGCGCGGCCCATCCGCTGCCAGAGTTCGCCGGCAATCGGGCCGTAGCGGAACTGGTCCCACTTCAAACGCCCCGAGTAGGCGCGCAGCATGCGGGCGATGAGCAGGGGCAGGTCCGACTTGATTGCCTCGCTGCCCTTCTCCTGTCTGGCGTAGCGCTCCAGGCAGCTGTCGTAGGCGGCGCCGAGCTGGGCCCAGAAATCGTGGTTGGCCTGCCACAGCTTGTATTCCTGCTGGCGGCCGAGCCGCGGCGAGGTCAGGTAATCGCGGCCGAGCTTGCGGGCCTGGGGCTGGACGGCCTCGTCGAGCAGGGAGATCAGCGACAGGCGCTCGGCGAGCTTGAAGGCCTCGTCGGCCACAACCGATTCTAGCCAGCCGCCGACTTCATCGAGCGCCGCAGCCGCCTCCCGCAGCGCTAGCTCGCCGAGGACCCGTTTGGCTTCCTTGGCGTCGGCGAGGGGGTGACCGGATTTAGCCGAGAAGAGACCGAGCATCGAAGTGTTTCCCTTCGGAAGTTTCTCGCAAAGCGACCGCAACTACGCGGAAAACAAGGCACTTGCCTGATCGAAGGATAGCCCAAGGCGGGGGCGATGTCATCCCCGCCGCGGCTTGCCGAGGGAAAGGTGCGCCGCCAGCCATTGCTCGATGAACTCCACGCCCCAGGCGACGCCGAAGCCGGTGAGGTCGGTGCCCACCGCGCCCAGCCCGCCGCTGCAGCTGGAGGCCGAGAGATCCATGTGCAGCCAGGCGGCGTCATGGGTGAAGCGCTTGAGGAAAAGGGCGGCGAGGATGTGGTCGGCCTCGCCGTCGAGGGTGCATTGCTTGATGTCGGCCACCTTGCTCTCGAGGCCGGCCTCGTAGTCGGCGTCGAGCGGGAAGACGCAGACCCGCTCGCCGCTGGCCTCGCCCGCCGCCACCGCCAGATGCGCCAGCTCGGAGGAAGTGGCGAAGACGCCCGAATAGCGGCTGCCGAGGGCGTAGCCCATGCTGCCGGTGAGGGTGGCGAAATCGATGACCAGATCGGGCCGGGCGGCCTTGCGGCCGGCGCCGCGAGTGGCCAGGGCCAGGGCATCGGCCAGCACCATCCGTCCTTCGGCGTCGGTATGCACCACCTCGATGGTGGTGCCGTCCAGCGCGGTGACAATGTCGTTCTGCTTGTAGGCCTCGGGCGAGAGGTGGTTCTGGGCGATGGCCAGCCAGGCCTCGATGGCCAGCGGCATCTTGCGGGCGATCAGGGCCTGCATCAGGCCGAGCGCCACCGCCGAGCCGTTCATGTCCTCGTGCATGCCGGCCATGTACTTGGCCGGCTTGAGGTTGTGGCCGCCGGTGTCGAAGCAGATGCCCTTGCCGACCAGGGCCAGGCGGCCCTGCGGCTTCTTCGGCCGCCAGGACAGGTGCACGATGGCGGCGTCTTCCGGCGCGCTGCCCTGGGCCACGGCGACGAAGGCGCCGGCCCCCAGCCGGCGCAGGCGGCGCATGTCGAATTCCTCGAACTGCCAGCGCCGGCTGCGGGCGATGTCCTGCAGCCGGCGGCGGTACTCGGCCGGCGTCAGTTCATTGGGCGGCAGGGCCGTCAGGCTGCGCGCCAGGATGTTGGCCTCGGCCACGGCGGCGATTTCGGCGAAGCCGCCGGCGTCGCGGGCGCCGTGCAGGCGGATGCGCGCCAGCGGGCGCGGCACCGGCTTCTTGCGCCGCGTCGGCAAGCGGGCGCCGTTCACCCAGGCCACATACAAGGCCTCGCGGGCATTCTCGCGTCGCGCTTCGGCGCTGCCGAAGAGCGCCAGCAGCAGTTCCTGCGGCTGCTCCTCCATCAGCGGGGCCAGGGCCTTGCGCAGCACGCTCTGCCGCTCGAAGGCGCTCTTGCCGCCGTCGAGCATGACGAAGCTCGCCAGGCCGCCGCCGGCGAGGCCCACCGAAACCGGCGTCTTGGCCAGGTCCTCGGCCTTCAGGTTGCGGCGCTTCAGCGCGGCGCGCAGACGCCCGAGGCCCGGCACGCCGCGCAGCGCATCCAGCTTCCGGGAAAACGGCAGCACCAGCAGGGCATGGCTGGCCCGCTCCAGGCTGGGGGCATCGAGGGGCGCGGCGTGTTGGGTCAGTTTGGCCAGCATCTTCGTTTCCTTTAGAATCGACGCCGATTATAGCCTCGCCTGGATACGCCCCCTCCCATGCAGCCGTACCTCGACCTGATGCGCCACGTGCTCGAACACGGGCACCCGAAAAGCGACCGCACCGGCACCGGCACGCTGTCCGTCTTCGGCTGGCAGATGCGCTTCGACCTGGCGGCAGGATTCCCGCTCCTCACCACCAAGAAGCTGCACACCAAGTCGATCATCCACGAGCTGCTGTGGTTCCTGCAGGGCGACACCAACATCCGCTACTTGAAGGAACACGGCGTCTCCATCTGGGACGACTGGGCCGACGCCAACGGCGACCTCGGCCCGGTGTACGGCTACCAGTGGCGCTCCTGGCAGACGCCCGACGGCCGCTCGATCGACCAGATCGCCCAGCTGGTCGACGGCCTGAGGAACAATCCGGACTCGCGCCGCCACATCGTCAGCGCCTGGAACCCGGCCGACATCGGGCGCATGAAGCTGCCGCCCTGCCACGCGCTGTTCCAGTTCTACGTCAATGACGGCAAGCTGTCATGCCAGCTCTACCAGAGGAGCGCCGACATCTTTCTCGGCGTGCCCTTCAACATCGCCTCCTACGCCCTGCTGACATCGATGCTGGCGCAGGTGTGCGGCTACCAGCCGGGCGATTTCGTGCACACCCTGGGCGACGCGCATCTCTACACCAATCATCTCGATCAGGCGCGGCTGCAGCTGTCGCGCCAGCCGCGCACCCTGCCGCAGCTGCGTATCAACCCGGCGGTGACCGGCCTCTTCGCCTTCCGCTTCGAGGACTTCGCGCTGGAAGGCTACGATCCTCATCCGCACATCCCCGCGCCGGTCGCGGTCTGAGGCCATGATCCTCGGCGGGGATATCGGCGGCACGAAAACCCTGCTGGCGCTCGCTGACAGCACCGGCATTGTGTTCGAACATCGCTACCCCAGCCGGGACTGGAGCGATTTTCCCGCATTGCTTCGCGCCTTCCACGACGAAGTCGGCGTCGCCGGGGGAATCGCCTCCGCCTGCTTCGGTGTCGCCGGGCCGGTGCAGGACAACCGTGCCAAGGTCACCTACTTGCCCTGGACCATCGACGGCCCGGCGCTGGCTCGCGAATTCAAGCTGGACCGGGTCGAAGTGGTGAACGATTTCGCGGCGGCGGCGCAGGGCGTCGCGGCGCTCGATGAGGCCAAGCTGGTGACGCTGCAGCAAGGCCGCCCCCTGGAGGACGCCCCGCGCCTCCTGATCGGCGCCGGCACCGGCCTGGGCGTGGCGGCGCTGCTGCCCGAAGGCCCGGGCTGGCGCACGCTGAGCGGGGAAGGGGGCCACATCGGCTTCTCGCCGGCCGACGAGGACCAGCTCGCCGTCTGGCGGCATCTGGCGCGGCCGGGCGGGCGTGTCACGGCGGAAAACGTCGTCTCCGGCCCGGGCCTCGCCGCCATCTATGCAAGCCTGGAAAAAGTCGGTCTGCACAAGACGGCGATCGCCGACCCGGCGGCGATCGTGGCCGCCGCTGCACACGACCCGGTGGCGCAGCGCGCGCTGGAGATCTTCATCGCCGCCTACGGCGCCTTCGCCGGCGACCTGGCCTTGCTGTTCATGGCGCGCGGGGGAGTCTATCTCGGCGGCGGCATCGCCCCGAAGATCCTCGGCCGGCTGCAACAGGGCGGTTTCGTCGAGGCCTTCGGCGCGCGCGGCGCCCATGCCGGACTGATGGCGGATTTCCCGATTCGCGTTATCACCGAGGAACGCCTCGGCCTGCTTGGCGCGCTGGCGATTGCTGCAGCGCACACCAAATAGTTTGACGGTTGTCAATTAACTGTCAGAAACCCGGCGTAGGATAAAGGCATAGCAACAACAACAAACCATCCATCTTCGCGGAGGAGTTGCTATGTCACCTCGCACCGGCAGCACAGCAGGCAAGAACGGCAAGGGCAAGCCGGCGGAGCTCCCCGCCCTGCGCGTGGCGGCAGCACCGTCGCGGTCGCGGACCGGGAAACGCGACCGGGTGAGCCCGGACATCCGCCAGCGCTACATCGCCGAGGCCGCCTACTTCAAGGCCGAGAAGCGCGGCTTCGCCCAAGGCGGCGAGCTGGGCGATTGGATCGATGCCGAGGCGGAGGTCGACGCCCTGTTGGGCGCCAAGGGCAGCGCCTAGACGGGCGCCAGAATCACTGCCGCCAGCGGCGGCAGCGTGAGGTCGAGGCTGGCGGGGAAACCCAGGTGCGCCTGCGGCCGTGCCGCAAGCCCGCTGCCGTTGCCAAGGTCGCTGCCGCCGTAGAAGGCCGAATCGCTGTTCAACAGCTCGCGCCAGCCGCCCGCCCGCGGCACGCCGAGCCGATAGCCCTGGCGCGGCACCGGCGTGAAGTTCAGCGCCACCAGGATGCAGGCGCCATCGCGCGCATAACGCAGGTAGCTCAGCACCGACTGATCGGCATCATGGCAATCGCTCCAGGCAAAGCCGCCCGACTCGAAGTCCAGCTCGTGCAGGGCCGGCAGTTCCCGATACAGCCGGTTGAGGTCGCGCACCAGGCGCTGCAGGCCGGCGTGCGGCTCGTGGGCCAGCAGGCCCCAATCCAGCTCCCGGCCGGCATGCCATTCGCCGCGCTGGCCCAGCTCGCTGCCCATGAAGTTGAGCTTCTTGCCGGGCGAGGTCATCTGATAGGCCAGCAGCAGCCGCAGGTTGGCGAATTTCTGCCAGTCGTCGCCCGGCATCTTGCCGACGAGCGAGCCCTTGCCATGCACCACTTCGTCGTGCGACAGCGGCAGGACGAAGTTCTCGCTGTAGGCGTAGAGCTGGCCGAAGGTCAGCTGGCTGTGATGGAAGCGGCGGTGCACCGGGTCGTGGCGCAGGTAGGCCAGGGTGTCGTTCATCCAGCCCATGTTCCACTTCATCGAGAAGCCGAGGCCGCCCAGATGCACCGGCCGCGACACCATCGGCCAGGCGGTGGACTCCTCGGCGACGGTGAGGGCGCCGGGAAAATCGCCGTGCACCATGACGTTGAGCTCGCGCAGGAAGTCGATGGCCTCCAGGTTCTCGCGCCCGCCGTGGCGGTTGGGCCGCCACTCGCCGGCCTTGCGCGAATAGTCGAGGTAGAGCATCGAGGCAACGGCGTCGACGCGCAGGCCGTCGAAATGGAACTCGGCCAGCCAGTAGTGGGCGCTGGAGAGCAGGAAGCTCTTCACCTCCTTGCGGCCGTAGTTGAAGACATGGGTGCCCCAGTCGGGGTGGCGCTTCAGGCGCGGGTCCTCGTGCTCGTAGAGGGCGCTGCCATCGAAATGCGCCAGGGCGAAGTCGTCCTCCGGGAAATGCCCCGGCGCCCAGTCGAGCAGCACGCCGATGCCGGCGCAGTGGCAGGCGTCGATGAAGAACCGCAGGTCGTCGGGGCTGCCGAAGCGCCGCGTAGCGGCGAAATAGCCGGTGGTCTGGTAGCCCCAGGACTCGTCGAGCGGATGCTCCGATATCGGCAGCAGCTCGATGTGGGTGTAGCCCAGATCCAGCACATAGGGCAGCAGGTGCTCGGCCAGTTCGCGATAGGAATAGAAGCGGCCGTCGGGATGGCGCCGCCAGGAGCCGGCGTGCAGCTCGTAGATCGACAGCGGCGCGTGCAGCCAGTCCCGCTCGGCTCGGCGCGCCAGCCAGCCGGCATCGCCCCAGGCGTGGGCCGCCGGCGCCGGCAGGCAGGCGGCGGTGGCCGGGCGCAGCTCGAAACGCTGGCCGTAGGGGTCGGTCTTCACTATCACCGCGCCGCTGTGGCGGTTGCGGATCTCGTACTTGTAGAGGGTATCGGCGGGAAGGCCGGGGATGAACAGCTCCCACACCCCGGAGGCGCCCAGCGAGGCCATCGGATGCAGGCGGCCGTCCCAGCCGTTGAAGTCGCCCACCACCGAGACCCGCTCGGCGTTCGGTGCCCAGACCCGGAAGCTGGCACCGGCCACGCCGCGGCGCGACTCGAGCCGGGCACCGAGCAGGCGATAGGCTTGATAATTCCGCCCTTCGCTGAAAAGATAGAGGTCGTGCCCGCTGGCCGTTGGCGCAAAGGCATAAGGGTCGTGCAACCGCCGGCTGCCGCCCCCGCCTTCGATGCGCAGGCAATAGGGCTCGGCCGGCAGCGCCGCGCCGCGCCACTCGAAGACGCCGGCCGGATCGACGCGGACCATGACCTCGTCCGCCCCCGCTCCCGGCTGTTCCAGATGGATCGCAACGGCATCGGGCCGGAACACCCGGATGCGCGCGCCTCCGGCCTCCAGCGCCGGGCCAAGGCAGGCGAAGGGATCGTGTTCCCGCCCCGCCAGCAGGCGGCTCCAGGGTTTCGCCGCGGGGCGATCGGCAGGCTGGCGTTGGATTTTCATCACGGCGATTGAAGAGGGGTTCCCATGCAAGACGACGAGGAAGCGCTCAAGCAGGTCTATACCACCACCCGCGGCGGCCAGGGCCCGCGCTTCGTCAGCCAGCTGACGCGCGAGGCCTTCGCTCTGGTGCTGGCCGGCGGTCGCGGCAGCCGGCTGAAACAGCTCACCGACTGGCGCTCCAAGCCGGCGGTTCCCTTCGCCGGCAAGTTCCGCATCATCGATTTTACGCTATCCAACTGCATCAACTCCGGCATTCGCCGCATCGGTGTGGCCACCCAGTACAAGTCGCAGAGCCTGATCCACCACCTGCAGCGCGGCTGGGGCTTCCTCGACGGCCGCCTCAACGAGTTCATCGACCTGCTGCCGGCCCAGCAGCAATTGGGCGAGGAGTGGTACAAGGGCACCGCCGACGCGGTGTTCCAGAACCTCGACATGCTGCGGCGCAATCATCCGAAGTATGTCGTCGTGCTTGCCGGCGATCATGTCTACAAGATGGACTACGGCCGCATGCTGGCCTTCCATGTCGCCGAGCAGGCCGACCTGACCGTGGCCTGCATGGAGGTGCCGCGCGAGGAAGCCAGCGCCTTCGGCATCATCAGCGTGAATGATGACTGGCGCGTCACCCGCTTTACCGAAAAACCGAAGGATCCGGAAGCCATGCCCGGCAAGCCGGAGCGGGCCCTGGTCAGCATGGGCGTATATGTCTTCAACGCCAGCTTCCTCTTCGAGCAGGTGATCCGCGACAGCGACGACCCCGCTTCCTCGCACGACTTCGGCAAGGACGTGATCCCGCACATCGTGCAGCGCTACCGCGTCTTCGCCCACGACTTCGCCGAGAGTTGCGTCGGCGGCCAGGAGGGCCGGCCCTACTGGAAGGATGTCGGCACCCTGGACGCCTACTGGGAGGCCAACATGGACATCGTCCACGTCATCCCCGAGCTGAACCTGTATGACAACAACTGGCCGATCTGGACCTACCAGGAGCAGCTGCCGCCGGCCAAGTTCATCTTCGACGACGAGGACCGCCGCGGCAAGGCCATCGACTCAATCGTCTCCGGCGGCTGCATCGTCAGCGGCGCCGCGGTGCGCCGCTCGCTGCTCTTCTCCGACGTGCGCATCGACGAGCGCAGCGTGGTCGAGGACTCGGTGATCCTGCCCAAGGTGCGCATCGGCAGGCACGCGGTCGTCAAGCGCGCCATCCTCGACAAGCGCTGCCGTATTCCGGACGGCATGCGTATCGGCGTCGACCGGGCGGAGGATGCGCGCCGTTTCCATGTCACCGAGCGCGGCATCACCCTGGTCACGCCCGAAATGCTCGGGCAGCAGGTGCATGGGGTCAGGTAGCCGCGGAGCGCCGGAATGAGCGAACCGCGCAAGCTGGAGCTGGTCTTCCTCTGGCACATGCACCAGCCGGATTACCGCGACCACGCGACGGGCGAGTTCCGCCGGCCGTGGACCTATCTGCACGCCCTCAAGGATTACACCGACATGGCGGCCCACCTGGAGCGGCACCCGCAGGTCCGCGCGGTGGTGAACTTCGTGCCGGTGCTGCTCGACCAGATCGAGGACTATGTGCGCCAGTTCGACGCCGGCGAATTCCGCGATCCGCTGCTGCGCCTGCTGGCGCGCGAGTCGCTCGACCGGATCGGCGAGGACGAACGCCGCCTGGTGCTGGCCACCTGCCTGCCGGGCAACCACGCCCGCATGGTGGCGCCCTACCCGCGCTACGAGCGGCTGCATCACCTCTACCGCGCGGTCGAAGGCCAGGGCGCGGCGGTGGTCGATTACCTTTCCGGCGCCTTTTTCGCCGACCTGCTGGTCTGGTACCACCTGGTGTGGACCGGGGAGACCGAGCGGCGCAACCGCGCCCTGCTGGCGGAACTGATGTCGAAGGGCGAGGGCTTCAGCCACAGCGACCGGCGCCGGCTGCTAGAGATGATGGCCGAGACCCTGCGCGGTCTGGTGCCGCGCTATCGCGCCCTGGCGGCGCGCGGTCAGATCGAGCTCTCGGCCACGCCGGACACCCATCCGCTGGCCCCCCTGCTGCTGGATTTCGCCTCGGCGCGCGAAGCCCAGCCCGACATGGCGCTGCCGCAGGCGCACTTCTATCCCGGTGGCCGGGCCCGCGTCGACCGCCACATCGCTCTGGCGCGCGACAGCCATGCCCGCCGCTTCGGTCAGGCGCCGGCCGGCATGTGGCCGGCCGAGGGCGCCCTCTCCGACGCCCTGATCAGGCAACTTGCCGCCCAGGGCTGCCGCTGGGCTGCCTCCAGCCAGAGCGTGCTCGCCAACAGCCAGCGCCGCGACAACGTCGCCGCGTCCGGTCAGCCGCACCACCGCCCCTGGCGCCTCGCCGCGGCGCCCGAACTGGCGCTGTTCTTTCGCGACGAGCGGCTCTCCGACCTGATCGGCTTCGAGTACGCCAAGTGGCACGGACGCGACGCCGCCCGCCATTTCGTCGACCAACTGGCGGCCATCCGCGACGCCGCACCGGCTGGCGAGACCCCGCTGGTGTGCGTGATGCTCGACGGCGAAAACGCCTGGGAGCACTACCCCTACAACGGCTACTACTTCTTCGAGGACCTCTACGGCCTGCTCGCTGCCCAGCCCTGGCTGGCCACCACCACCTTCTCCGACTGGCTGGTGCGGCGGGGCGAGGACGCCGGCCGCCTGTCCGGCCTGGTGGCCGGCAGCTGGGTGTACGGCACCTTCTCCACCTGGATCGGCGAGGCCGACAAGAACCGCGCCTGGGACCTGCTCTGCGCGGCCAAGCAGGCGTATGATCTGGTCATGGACAGCGGCCGCCTCGATGAGCGCTCGCGGGCGGCGGCCGAAGCCCAGCTGGCGGTGTGCGAGGGTTCCGACTGGTTCTGGTGGTTCGGCGGCTACAACCCGCGCGAGGCGGTGGAAAGCTTCGACCAGTTGTTCCGCGCCAACCTGGCCCATCTCTACCGGCTGCTGCAGCTGCCCGAGCCGCCCCAACTGGCCGTGCCGATCTCCAGCGGCGGCGGCATGCCCGAAGGCGGCGGCGCCATGCGCCGCGCCAGCTGACGCGTCGAGGATTTCATGGCCGAACCGATCTCCCTGCTCCTCGGCGTGCACGCCCACCAGCCGGTCGGCAACTTCGATGCCGTGCTGGAAGAGGCGCATGCCCGCTGCTATCGCCCTTTCCTGCAGGCGCTGCACCGCCACCCGCGCTTCCGCTTCGCCGCCCATTTCTCCGGCTGGCTGCTCGACTGGCTGCTGGAGCATCACCCGCAGGACATGGCCCTGCTCAAGGAGATGGTCGGGCGCGGCCAGGTCGAGCTGTTCGGCGCCGGCGACTGCGAGCCGGTGCTGGCGGCGATCCCGCAGCGCGACCGCCTCGGCCAGTTGCGGCGCCTGAGCGGCAAGCTGGAGCGGCGCTTCGGCGCCAGCGTCGAAGGCGCCTGGCTGACCGAGCGGGTGTACATCCCCACCGTGGTGCCGGCGCTGGCCGACTGCGGCATGAAATACGTGACGGTGGACGACTACCACTTCCTCTGCGCCGGCAAGCAGGCCGCCGAGCTCGATGGTTTCTACACCACCGAGGAGGACGACCGCCACATCGACCTGTTCCCGATCTCCGAGCAGCTGCGCTACCGCCTGCCGTTCTCGCCCGCCCAGGAGGCCGTCGCCTACCTGGAAGAGCTGGCCCGCGCCGGCCAGCGCGCCGCCGTGTATTTCGACGACATCGAGAAGTTCGGCATCTGGCCGGAAACCTGGGACTGGGTCTATGCGCGCGGCTGGCTGGAGCAGTTCATCGCCGGCGTGCTGGCCTCGCCCCTGATCCGCACCGAGACCTACCGCGACTTCCACGCCCGCAACACCACCCGCGGCATCATCTACCTGCCCACCACTTCCTATATCGAAATGAACGAGTGGACCCTGCCGGCCCCGGCGGCGGCGGTCTACGACGCGTTGGTGGCGCGGGAGAAAAGCGCCGGTCGCTACGAAGTGAGCAAGGCCTTCGTGCGCGGCGGCATCTGGAAGAACTTCTTCATGCGCTACCCGGAGTCGAACTGGATGCACAAGCGCATGCTGGCCCTCTCCGGGCGGCTGGCCGCCCTGCCGGCGAAAAGCGCCAGCCAGGCGCTCACCGACCATCTCTACCGCGCCCAGGCCAACGACGCCTACTGGCACGGCCTGTTCGGCGGGCTCTACCTGCCGCACCTGCGACGCGAGGTGTGGCGCAACCTGGTGGCGCTGGAGGCCGGCCTCGACGCCGTGGCGCCGCGCCCGCCGCTGGCCGTCCTTGACGCCGACCACGACGGCATCGGCGAACTGTTCCTCGGCAATGCCGAGCTGCAGGCGGTGGTGAAGCTGGACGGGCAGGCCGCCCTGTGCGAGCTCGACGCCTATGCCCTGGCGCAGAATTTCGGCGACGTGCTGACCCAGCGCGACGAGCACTATTACCGCAAGCTGGACGCCGCGCCGCAGCCCGCCGGCGACAGCGCCGGCATCGCCTCGGCCCACGACCGCGTCGCCTTCAAGCACGCCGTCGCCCGCGAGGACGTGCGGCCCGACCCGCGGCCGCGCCGGCTCTTCAGCGATGCCTGGCAGCAGCCCGACGGCGGCCTGGCCTGGCCGCAGTACGCGGCCGGCGAGTTCAAGGCCCCGCTGATGAGCGCCCGCTTCGCTGCGCCGCTGGGCGCGGGCGAAGTGGTCAAGACCTACACCCTGGCCGGCCGCGTGTTGCAGGTCGGCTACCGCCTGCGCGACCTGGCCGGCGGACGTTTCTCGGTGGAACTCAACCTCGCCATGCCCAGCTGCGACGGCTATTCCGGCCGCTACATCCTCGAAGACGGCAGCATCCCCTGCGGCTTCGGCCAGGCGCTGGAACTCGCCGTGTCAGGGAGACTGACTTTGGACGATCGACACCTGGGCGGCGGCCTGCGCCTGACCACCAGCCGACCGGTGACGATCGCCGCACGGCCGCACCACACCGTCTCCCAGTCGGAGGCCGGCTTCGAGAAAATCATGCAGGCGGCCTGCCTGACGCTGTCCTGGCCGATCGACGCCCCGCAGCAGGAAGTGACGATCGCCCTGGAGATCGTCGCCGACGCCTGAGACCATGCGTCTGCTCGGCCACATCCTGCTCGGCCTGCTGCTGGGCTATGCCGCCCTCGCCGCCCTGTTGTATGTCTTCCAGTCGCGCTTCATCTTTTTTCCGGAGATGGGCCGCGGCGACCGGCTCACGCCGGCGCAGCTGCAGCTGCCCTTCGAGGAAGTGCGCATCGCCGTGGCCGACGGCAACACCTTGCACGGCTGGTACGTGCCGGCGCCGGGGGCGCGCGCCACGCTGCTGTTCTTCCACGGCAACGCCGGCAGCATCGTGCATCGGCTCGACTGGCTGCCGGCCTTCCGCCAGCTCGGCCTGTCGGCGCTGCTGATCGACTACCGCGGCTACGGCCAGTCGAGCGGCCGGCCCTCGGAGGCCGCCATGTACGCCGACGCCGAGGCGGCCTGGCGCCATCTGACCGAGGTGCGGCGCATCGCGCCGGCGCGCATCGTGGTGTTCGGCGAGTCGCTGGGCGGCGCCGTCGCCGCGCACCTCGCCGCACGGGTGCGGCCGGCCGCGCTGGTGCTGCACTCGGCCTTCACCTCGGCGCCCGACCTCGCGGCAGACCTCTATCCCTTTCTGCCGGCGCGCCAGCTCAGCCGCTACGCCTACGATACCCTGGCGGGGGTACGAGCGCTGCGCGCGCCGCTGCTGGTGGCCCACAGCCCGCAGGACGAGGTCGTCCCCGTCGCCCACGGCCGCCGGCTGTTCGCCGCGGCCGGCGAGCCGAAGCAATGGCTGGAGCTGGCGGGCGGGCACAACGACGGCTTTCTCTACATGCGCCGCGAATGGCTGCAGGAGCTCGACCGGTTCCTGCAACGCCATCTGCCTGCGGCAGCCGGCTGAGCGGGAGTGGTAAGATTGATCAAGCGCAAAGCAAGGGGGCCATCATGACCGACATCGTCAAACTCCTCGGCGACGAAGCCGACAAGCTGCTCAAGCACGAATGCCGCGGCATCCCCGGGGCGCGGCTGCACCTGCCGGGTCCCGATTTCATCGACCGCGTGGTCGCGCTTTCCGACCGCAAGCCGGGCGTGATGCGCAGCCTCGCCGCCCTGTTCAACCACGGCCGGCTCGGCGGCAGCGGCTATCTCTCGATCCTGCCGGTGGACCAGGGCATCGAGCACTCGGCCGGCGCCTCCTTCGCGCCGAACCCGGATTTCTTCGACCCGGAGAACATCGTCAGGCTGGCCGTCGAGGGCGGCTGCAACGGCGTCGCCTCGACCCTGGGGGTGCTCGGCAGCGTCGCCCGCAAGTACGCCCACAAGATCCCTTTCATCGTCAAGTTCAACCACAACGAGTTCCTGTCCTACCCCAACAGCTACGACCAGAGCCTGTTCGCCGATGTGGAGCAGGCCTTCGAGATGGGCGCCGTGGCCGTCGGCGCGACGGTGTATTTCGGCTCGGCGGAATCGCGCCGCCAGATCTGGGAGGTGTCGCAGCTGTTCAAGCGCGCCCATGAGCTGGGCATGGCCACCATCCTCTGGTGCTACCTGCGCAACAACGCCTTCAAGCAGGGCGATATGGACTACCACGTCTCGGCCGACATGTCCGGCCAGGCCAACCATCTCGGCGTCACCATCGAGGCGGACATCATCAAGCAGAAGATGGCGGAGAACAACGGCGGCTTCAATGCGCTGAAGTTCAGCAAGACCAGCGCCAAGGTGTACTCGGAACTCACCACCGACCACCCGATCGACCTGGTGCGCTACCAGGTGGCCTGCTGCTACATGGGCCGCGCCGGCATGATCAACTCCGGCGGCGAGTCGAAGGGCGCCGGCGACCTGGCCCAGGCGGTGCGCACCGCGGTGATCAACAAGCGCGCCGGCGGCACCGGCCTGATCTCCGGCCGCAAGGCCTTCCAGAAGCCGATGGCGGAAGGCATCGCCCTGCTCAACGCCATCCAGGACGTCTATCTGTCCCGCGACGTGACCATCGCCTGATTCCTGACATGCCCGGCACACCCTTCCATCTCGAGGTCAATCCCCAGCTGCCGCCCCGTCTGGCGCGACTGGAGGAGTTGGCCAACAACCTGTGGTACAGCTGGGACAGGCCGACGCGTACGCTGTTCGCGCGCCTGCACCCGAGCCTGTGGGGCTCGGTCGGCCACAGCCCGAAGGCCTTCCTCAAGCGCGTCGACCAGCAGCGCCTGTTCGATGCCGCCGACGATCCGGTGTTCCTCGGCAACTATGCGCGGGTGCTGTCGGCCTACGACACCTATCACAACGAGCCCGGTCGCTCGAACGGCGCCCAGCACCTGCGCCATAACGATCTGGTCGCCTACTTCTGCTTCGAGTTCGGTTTCCACGAGAGCCTGCCGATCTACTCCGGCGGCCTCGGCATCCTCGCCGGCGACCACTGCAAGGCGGCGAGCGACCTGCGCATGCCCTTCATCGCCGTCGGCCTGCTGTTCCGCCAGGGCTACTTCCACCAAACCATCGACGGCGAGGGCACCCAGCACGCCATCTACCGCGATGCCGACTTCGACGATCTGCCGATCGCCCCGGTACTGCGCGAGGATGGCGCGGAACTGCATGTCCAGGTCGAGATGCCCGACCGCCTCGTCGAGGTCAAGGTCTGGCAGGTCCGCGTCGGCCATGTCACGCTGTTTTTGCTCGACACCGACCTGGAGGCGAACAGCGCCCGCGACCGCGACATCGCCCATCGTCTCTACGGCGGCGACCGCACGACGCGCATCGAGCAGGAGATCATCCTCGGCGTCGGCGGCGTGCGGGCCCTGGTGGCGATGGGCCTCAAGCCGACCGTCTGGCACATCAACGAGGGCCACGCAGCCTTCATGATCCTGGAG
>JAEUNH010000101.1 GCA_016791205.1 Rhodocyclaceae bacterium
GAGGATTTCCAGTACGCGCTGCGCCTTCGGCCCGAGGTGGTTGAGGATCAGCGTGACGCGGATGTGCTCCCCGCGGCGCAAGGTGTGGGCCAGGGCGAGGAAGGCCGAGGCCGCCATGCAGTAGCCGGCGTAGGCGTCGACACCGGGCACGCGGATGGCAAAGAGCCGGCCGAAGATCGAAGCCAACACCGTCGCCAGCGTGGCGATCAGGAACAGCCCTGCAAGCCAGCCGGCCCAGGTGAACAAGCGATCGAGCACCGCGCGCATGGCGCACTCCAAAAAACTCCCCCCTTTGGAAAAGGGGGGGATGGGGGGTTCCCGGCGGCCTTACTTCCTGAACGCGTCCAGCACCGCCTGGCCGTCGGCGCCGGCCTGTTTGACCCAGTCGGCGATCATGGCGTCGCCGACCTTCTTCATGTCGGCCTTCAACTGCGCCGAGGGCGCCTCGACCTTCATGCCGTTCTTGGCCAGCTGCTCCAGGTAGAACTTGGTCTTCTCCTCGCTCACCTTCCAGCCGCGCGCCTCGGCCTCGGCGGCGGCCTTCTGCACCGCCTCCTGGGTCGGCTTGTCGAGGGCGTCGAAGGCCTTCTGCGAGACGATGATCAGGTTCTTCGGCAGCCAGGCCTGGGTGTCGTAGAAGAACTTGATCTGCTCCCACACCTTGCTGTCATAGCCGGTGGCGCCCGAGGTCATGAAGGCGGTGACCGCGCCGGTGGCGAGCGCCTGCGACAGCTCGGCGGCCTGGATGGTCACCGGCTGCGCGCCGACCAGCTCGGCGATGCGGCTGGTGTTGGGGTTGTAGGCGCGCCACTTGGCGCCCTTCAGGTCGGCGGCGCTGGCGACCGGCTTGGCGCTGAAGATGCCCTGCGGCGGCCACGGCACGCTGTAGAGCACCTTGATGCCCTGCTTGGCGAGGCGGCCTTCGGTGGCCGCCTTGGAGGCCATCCACAGCTTCCGCGCCTCGGCGTAGCTGGTGGCGAGGAAGGGGATGGTGTCGACGCCGTACATGGCGTCCTCGTTGGAGAAGTTGGAGATCAGCACCTCGCCGATCTGCGCCTGGCCACCCTGCACCGCGCGCTTGATCTCGTTGGCCTTGAACAGCGAGCCGCCCGGATGCACGGTGATCTTCAGCTTGCCGCCGCTGGCGCGGTCGATGTCGGCGGCGAACTGCTGGATGTTCTCGGTGTGGAAGTTGGCTGCCGGGTAGCCGGTCGGCATGTCCCACTTGGTCTGCGCCGCGGCACCGGCGGCGGCGAGCGCCAGGGTGGCCCCGGCCAACAGCGACATCACGTTTTTCTGCTTCATAGATCCTCCTCAGACAGGTCGGTTCGAAGGGTGTTTTGGCAAAACGTGGGCGAAACGTTAATAATTTATTGACACGTTGTCAACATCATTTTTACAATACGGCCAGTCCAGCATGCAAGGAACCGCCATGGCCCGCAAGCGCACCGCCCCCAAAACACCGACCGCCGCGCCGAAATCCCTCGCCGAGGCGGCGCAGCGCATCGTCTCCTCCTCGCACCTCGTTTCGGAGAAATCCCCCGAGCTGTCCGAGTTCGAGTTCGGCCTGATCATTGCCGGCCACGCCTTCGACCGCTGGATGATCCGCTGCATGGCCGCCGCCGGCGTCAAGGACATGACGCCGACCGACGTGCTGGTGCTGCACCACGTCAACCACCGCGGCACGGAAAAGCGCACCGCCGACATCTGCTTCGTGCTCAACATCGAGGACACCCACGTGGTGTCGTATTCCCTGAAGAAGCTGGCCGCCGCCGACCTGGTCGCCGGCGCCAAGCGCGGCAAGGAGGTGTTCTTCGCCACCACCCGGGCCGGCACCGCGCTGTGCCTGCGCTACCGCGAAGTGCGCGAAGCCTGCCTGATGCCGGGCTTCTCCGGCGCCGAGGAGGAGAACCTGCGCCTGGGCGAGCTGGCGCGGGTGCTGCGTACCCTTTCGGGCCGCTACGACCAGGCGGCGCGCGCGGCGACTTCGTTTTGAACGGACGTTACCGCGCCACGTCATTCCCGCGGAAGCGGGAATCCATGGGTCCCCGCTTCCGCGGGGACGACAGGGAAGGCCATAGCCTGTCATGCCGTGATTGAGAACCAAATACCCCGCCTCCTCCCGCTCGGCGACGCGGCGTGGACCGTCGAGTTCGGCGAGGCCATCGACCCCGCCCTGCACGCCCGCGTGATGGGCTTCGCACGGGCGCTGGAACGGGCCGCGCTGCCGGCGGTGATCGAGTCGGTGCCGACCTTCCGCTCCTGCACGGTGCATTTCGATCCGCTGGCGGAGAACGCTGACGCGCTCGGCGCGCGCCTGCTGGAGATCGCCGCTTCGGCGCCGGCAGCGGCCCTCGCCGGCCGGCGCTGGCGCATTCCCGTCCTCTTCGGCGGCGCGGCCGGACCGGACCTGGCGGCGCTGGCGCAGCACGCCGGGCTGAGCGAAGCCGCCGTCGTCGCGCGCCTCACCGCCGCGCCGTTCCGCGTCTACATGCTCGGCTTCATGCCGGGCTTTCCCTACATGGGCGGGCTGCCGGCGGAGCTGGCCATGCCGCGCCTGGCGACGCCGCGCCTCTCGGTGCCGGCGCGCAGCCTGGCGGTGACCGGCGAGTTGTGCGCCATCTATCCGGTCGCCAGCCCGGGCGGCTGGCGCCTGCTCGGCCGCACCCCGCTGGAACTCTTCGATCCCGCCGACGCCGCCGCGCCGGCGCTCTTCGCGCCCGGCGACGAGGTGATGTGGCAAGCGATCGACGCCGCCGAATTCGCCCGGCTGGAGCGCGAGCCGATCGACCGCGCCCGCTTCCTCGTGGCACCGGAGGCGCCGTGGCCGGCCTGATCGAAGTCCTCGACGGCGGCCTCGGCGTCACGCTGCAGGACGGCGGCCGCCCCGGCTACCGCCGCTACGGCATCGCCCTGTCCGGCGCACTCGACCCGGTGTGGCTCGCCTGCGCCAATGCGCTGGTCGGCAACCCGCCCGGCGCGGCGGCGCTGGAACTGCGCCTGAGCGGGCCGCGCCTGCGCGTCGCCTCCGGCCGGGTGCGCGTGGCCCTGGCCGGGGCAGCCGACATTGCCGTATCCGGGAGACCGACTTTTTCCCCGTGGCAGAGCCTGACGCTGGAAGAAGGCGAGGAACTGAGAGTCGGCACCGTGCGCGGCGGCATCGCCTACCTGGCGGTGGCCGGCGGCATCGACACGCCGCCGCTGCTCGGCAGCCGCGCCACCCACCTGCGCGCCGGCCTGGGCGGCGTCGCGGGCCGCGCGCTGGCCGCCGGCGACCGCCTGCCGGTCGGCGAAGGAGAAATCGAAGGTGGCGAACGCCGCCAGTCGGCTTTCGCGCATGAGGACGGGCCGATCCGCCTGCTGCCCGGCCCGCAGGACGACCACTTCACGCCGCCGGCGCGGCGCGCGCTGGTCGAGCAGGCATTCGCCGTCAGCCGCGACGCCGACCGCATGGGCCTGCGCCTCGAAGGGCCGCCGCTGGCGCACGAGGATCGCTTCGGCGATGAAATCCCGGCATCCCGCAGGGCCGCCCCAAGGGATGCCGGCGCCCCCTCGGGGGGCAGCGAAGCAACGCGAGCGTGGGGGTCGTTCGTCTCGGATGGTGTCGCTCCCGGCGCCCTCCAGGTGCCCCCCGACGGCCAGCCGATCCTGCTGCTGGCCGACTGCCAGACCGTCGGCGGCTATCCGAAGATCGCCACGGCGATCCGCGCCGACCTGCCGCGCCTCGCCCACCTGCTGCCGGGGGCGCGGCTGCGCTTCGCCTATGTCGGCCGCGAAGAGGCCGCCGCCGCGCTGCGCGCGCAGCAGGCGCGGCTCGCCGCCTGGATCGAGGGGATTGCGCCCTGCGTGCCGGCCGGCGGCGTGGACGAGGCGGCGCTGTACTCGGCCAACCTGATCAGCGGCGCGCTGTATTCGGAGGAACCATGAAGATCGATCTCAATGCCGACCTGGGCGAGAGCTTCGGCGCCTGGACCATGGGCGCCGACGCGGAACTGCTCGGCATCGTCTCCTCGGCCAACGTCGCCTGCGGCTTCCATGCCGGCGATCCGCTGGTGATGCGGCGCACGCTGCGCTTGGCGCGCGAACGCGGCGTCGGCGTCGGCGCGCATGTCGCCTATCCCGACCTGCAGGGCTTCGGCCGACGCCAGATGCGCATCCCGGCCGAGGAACTGGAGGCGATGCTGATCTACCAGATCGGCGCGCTCGCCGGTCTGGCCGCCGCCGAAGGCCTGCGCCTCGGCCACCTCAAGCCGCACGGCGCGCTCAACAACGCCGCCTGCGCCGACCTCGACCTGGCGCGCACGGTCTGCCGCGCCGTCGCCGACTTCGACCGCTCCCTGATCCTGCTGGCGCCGGCGCTGTCGCAGCTCGCCGTCGCCGGACGCGAAGCCGGCCTGGCGGTGGTGGAGGAGCTCTTCGCCGACCGCGCCTACCTCGACGACGGCCAGCTGGTGCCGCGCAGCCGCCCCGACGCCATGGTCCACGGCGCCGAGGCATCGCTCGCCCACGTCCGCCGCATGCTGGAGGAAGGCGCGATCGTCAGCGTGAACGGCAAGCGCCTGCCGGTGCGCGCGGGCAGCGTCTGCGTGCACGGCGACAACGCCGAAGCGGTGGCCACGGCCCGGCGCCTGCGCGAGGGGCTGGAAGATTCGGGCTACGACATCGTCGCGCTGAACAACCTCGCTGGCTGAATCAGTGGCGGCCGTGCCGCTCGCCGTGCCGCTCGTCGTGCCGCTCCCAGCGGCCGTGGTGCTCGCGCCAGTGTCCATCGTGATGCTCCCAGCGGTGCGGCTGCCAGCGGTGGCCGTGGCGCGGCGCTTCCCAGCGGCCGGGCACCCAGTGATGGCCCCGGCCGTGCCAGGTCCAGTGGCCGCCGATCCAGATGTGGCCCGGATAGGGCGCGACCCCGATCACCTCGATCCGCGGCGGCGGCGGGGCGACGATCACCGGCTCGTAGCGGACGTAGGCCGGCTGCGCCGTAGCCACCACGCAGCCGGACAGGGTGAGCGAAGACATCGCCGCGGCAAGCAGGGCGAGGCGGGTCGTGCGGATCGTGTTCATCTGCGTTCTCCATGACGCCCGCGCCGGAATCGGCGCAATGCGCAATGGAATAACGCTCATGCGGCATTTGCCGCGACAGGCGTTTTGTAAAGGTTTGTTTCCGGCTAGTCGACGATGCGGTCGAAATAGCGCGCGCGGTAGAGCAGGCGCTTGCGCGCATCGGAGTCGGCAAAGGCCGAGCGGTCGTGCAGGACGTTGTTGCAGACCAGGCCCATGCCCGGCTCCAGGCGACCGCGGAAGATGTACGGGCTGGCTTCGTCGGCCAGGATGCGCTCCAGCGCGGCGACGGCGGCGCGCGTCGCCGCGTCGGCCTTCCACTCGATGCTCACGGTGCGCGCCGTGTAGCGCATGTGGAGGAATCCGTCCGGGTACACGCTGAACACCGGCCCGGCCTGCGCCGCGCGCGCGATGGCACCGTCCTCCAGCCGCGGCGGGATGGTCATGGCGTCGGGCGCCATGAAGGCGCGGATGTGATCGGGGTTCTCGTCGCGCAGCAGGATGTAGGCGATCTCGTGGTCCATCAGCCGATTCTCGCCGCCGGATTCGGCGCGCTGCACGCAATGCAGCAGCAGGCCGCGCACCTGGCGCTCGAGGGTGTTGTAGTAGCCGTCGGTGTGCCACCTGATGCCGCGGTCGGTGTAGGGAATGAATTCGGTACGCGTGCCGGCAGGCGCCACCGCCAGCGGCGAGATGCCGTCGTCGTCGGCGAGCCGGTTGGCGTCGAGGTTGACCAGCCCGAGCTGGCGGCCGAGCTGGCGCGGGATGTCCTTGTCCGGGTCGCTGCCGGTGGGCGAGGCATAGAGCGCCATGTTGGCGACGGCGCAGCGCGCCAGCAGGGCCTCGCGCTCGGCAAAAGTCAGTCTCCCCGGGACGGCGATGTCCACCAGCAGGTCTTCCAGCCGGCGCGGATGGCTGGCCAGCTTGCGCTCGCGCCAGGCGGCGTAGGCGGGCGCATTGTCGAGATCGAGATGGGCCGGCGGCCTCATTCGCCCGAGAGCCCCTCGCGGGCGCGGCGGGCCGGCTTCTCTTCGCCGCCGAACAGTCCGTCGAGCGTTTTGCGGATGGCCTGCACGCCTTCCGGCGCCTCGATCTCCATCACCTGGTCGTATACCCAGCTCCTGTCCTTCTCCGGCATGCCCTCGCGCACGCGCGCGGCGTAGGCGCGGCGGAAGCCGAAGTCCGGGCCCTTTTCATCGCAGGAATAGTCGGCGTAGTCGGCGCCGGCGGCGTTGAAGGCTTCGAGGAAATGCCGGCGGCAGGCGCCCGGCTCGGTCGACGCCAGCAGCATGGCGGCGTTGTCCTCGATGGCCTCGGCCATGCGCTTTGCCAGCGCCGAGGTGAATTCGGCGCGCTGCCCTGCCTCCAGCTTGTCGAAGGCGACCCGGTCGGCGTAGTGGGCATGGAAAGCCAGGGTTTCGACGACGTAGTCGAAATAGGGCCGGCCGAGGTCGATGTCGAATTTCGACTCGCGCATGCGCTTGATGGATTCGATGGCCAGCTTCCAGGACAGCATGGCGACGACGCTGGCCAGCTCCGCCAGCGAGCGTTCGCGCCCGCCGGCGTGGAAGCGGCTTCTTATGCGAATGGCCACGAAAACCTTTCACCACAGAGACACAGAGGCACAGAGAAATGCGTCACAAAGTTTTCCTCTGTGCCTCTGTGTCTCTGTGGTTGATGGTTCTCAATGTTCGCCCTTGGTGCGGCGGATGCCGGCGAGGCGGTTGCCCTGCTTCTGCGGGCCGCCGCGCGGGAAGATCTCGTGCAGGTAGTGGTTGCTGCCCTTCTCCGCCCCCCACTGCTCGGTGAAATGCCTGATCATCACGCGCACCTGCGGCTGCACGCGGTGCTCGCTGTGGAAATCGCGGATGAAGCGGATCACCTGCCAGTGCTCGTCGCTGAGCGCCAGGCCCTCCTCCTGCGCCAGGGCGCGGGCGAAGTCCTCCGACCAGTCGTCGAGGTCGATCAGGTAGCCTTCGGAGTCGACCGGGATATCCCGCCCGCCGACCCGAAGGGTGCGGGCGGTGAATTCCCGATAGGCGTCCCCCATCAGTACCCGCCCTTGCCGAACGGCTTGGGCAGGCCGGCGATCTTCACCGCCTGCTTGGCCGGGCCGTCCTTCGGGAACAGGTCGTACATGGCCTTCGAGTCGGCCTCCGGCATCAGTTCGGCCATGTCCTTCATGAAATTGCGGAAGCTCGGCGTGTGGCCGTCCTCGCGGTACTTGTCGCGCATGTAGTTGATGATCTTCCAGTGGTCGTCGCTCAGGGCGACGCCCTCGGCCTCGGCGATGGCCTGAACCGCCTCGTCGCTGAAATCCGCCTCCAGCAGGTAGCCGTCGGCGTCGACTTCCTTCTCTTCGCCGTTGATGATGTAGCCCATGCTCTCTCCTTACTTCTTGCGTAGATAGAATTCGTAGGAACCGCGCGCGGCCTCGACGCGTTCGACCAGCTCCAGCGCGGTGTTCCTGACCCAGGCCTCCACGTCGCCCGGCGTGCCGGGGCAGTTGCTCGCCAGCATCAGGATCTCGCCGGACTTCATGCCGTCGAGCACCTTCTTGGCCTCGAGGATGGGGCCCGGGCAGGTGCTGCCGCGCATGTCGAGCGTGACGTTGGCCTTCGGCGCCGTTTTCTTGCCGCTGCCGCGGGTGACCAGGTAGGCGGTGCGGCCGCCCTCCAGCTTCTCCTTGACGGCGACCGCGTTGCCGGTCTGCCGCGCCCAGGCGATGAGGTCGTCGGGCGTGCCGGGACAGTCGGAAATCAGCAGCATGGTCTGGCCGGCGTCCAGGTCGTCGACGATCTTCTTGGCGCCGATCAGCGGCGCCGGGCAGGACAGGCCGCTCATGTCCAGTGTGACGGTGGGTTTCGTGCTCATATCTCCTCTCTTTGTTCAGTTGCTTGTTCCCAGTTGCCAGTTCCCGGTCATACCTAGCCTGGTTTTGCCGGCAACTGGCAACCGGCAACCGGTAACTAATCGGCACCGACGGCGACCACCGACTTGTGCGGCACGAAAATGCCGCAGCCGATCTTCCGTCCCTGCCCCAGGCCGCGCGCCTGAACGGCCAGCGACTGCGCCGGGCTGAGGCCATGCAGCAGCAGGCTGAAGCCGCGCAGCTCGCCCTCCGGCGTGCTCATCGCGTGCGCCTTGCCGGAAATCATCCGTTCCGGCAGCCCCGCCTCGCGCAGCTCGGCCGCCGCACGGGCAAGGAACTCCGCCTCGTCGGCACAGCCGGTGTTGACGAAATGCGAATGCACCGTGGCGTAGGGCATCAGCGCGCGCACCTTGCCCGCCCCGACCTCCAGCCCGCTGCCCAGCGCCAGCCGGGCGCCGGCAAGGGCCAGGCTCCGCTCGGCCCGTTCCTCCGTCAGGCGCAGCATCAGCCGCGCCCTGCGGCCGAGGAACAGTTCGCCGTCCGCGGCGGCGGTGCCGTGCAGGGGATGCACGCCGGCCGAGGCCTCGTCCTCCAGCCAGTCCAGCGCACCGGCCAGGGCCTCGTAGAGGGCGTAGCCGTAGTCTCGCGGCAGGCGTTCGCAGCGAACCTCGAAGCTGACATCCACTACGGTCATTTCTGCCTGGTTGCCCAGTCCTGCATCGCCTGCCCCCAGCGCGCCGCCGTCTGTGCGTCTATATCGAAGATGGTGAAGCGCTTCTTCTCGCGGATGCGCAGCCGGAGCATGGGCGTGCCGCCGGCCAGGTACTCGACCTGCTGCAACTCGATCTCCTGCCCCCAGATCGGGGCGGTGAACTTGTCGAGTGTGGTCAGTTTTTCCTTATCGTCCATACCCATGGCTATATCAGTGTCGGCCGAAATATGCCCCTTCGCCACCCGATCCGCCTATCACCGCCATGGCGTGCCAGGACCTACTCCTTTCGGGTAGGTATCCCCGCCCCCACGGGGGTTATAGGAGATCGCAGTGCAGCATGCGTAATATCAGCGCCAACTTATAGACCCGTTTTGGTCTGAGCACCCCCAGCAGCACCGACAAACCAAGCACCGGAGACACATCATGGCGAAGAAACTTCACGACACGCCCAACCTCGACCAGCTTGAATCGGGCCCCTGGCCCAGCTTCGTCACCGGCCTCAAGCGCCTGGCGAAGGACAAGGACTACGTGGTGGACATTCTCGGCCACCTGGAACACTCCTACAAGACGCGCAAGGGCTACTGGAAGGGCGGCACCGTCGGCGTCTTCGGCTATGGCGGCGGCGTCATCCCGCGCTTCACCGAGATCAAGGACGACAAGGAACAGGCCGTCTTCAAGGACGCCGCCGAGTTCCACACCCTGCGCATCATGCCGCCGGCCGGCATGCACTACAACACCGACATCCTGCGCAAGTTCTGCGACATCTGGGAGAAGCACGGCTCCGGCCTGATCGCCTTCCACGGCCAGTCCGGCGACATCATGATGCAGGGCTGCACCACCGAGAACGTGCAGAAGGCCTTCGACGAGATCAACGAGCTGGGCTTCGACCTGGGCGGCGCGGGACCGGCCGTACGCACCTCGATGGCCTGCGTCGGCCATGCCCGCTGCGAGCAGTCCTGCTACGACGAGGGCAAGGGCCTGCGCACCATCGTGAATGCCTTCCTCGACGACATCCACCGCCCGGCCCTGCCCTACAAGTTCAAGTTCAAGTTCTCCGGCTGCCCGAACGACTGCATGAACTCCATCCAGCGCTCGGACATGGCCATCATCGGCACCTGGCGCGACAACATCCAGACCGACGAGGCCCTGGCGAAGAAGTGGTTCGCCAAGCATGGCCTGAGCGAACTGGTGAACGACGTCGTCGGCATGTGCCCGACGCGCGCCATCCAGCTGAAGGAGATCAAGGCCGTATCGAAGGACGCCGCCGTCTCCAGCGTGGCGGTGAACGACAGCCAGGCGCTCGAGATCAACAACAAGGACTGCGTGCGCTGCATGCACTGCATCAACGTCATGACCGGGGCCCTGGCGCCCGGCAAGGACCGCGGCGCCACCATCCTGGTCGGCGGCAAGCGCACCCTGAAGATCGGCGACCTGATGGGCACCGTCGTCGTCCCCTTCATGAAGCTGAAGACCGACGAGGACTACGCCGCCCTGCTCGACCTGGCCAAGCGCACCGTCGATTTCTTCGCCGAGAACGCCCTGGAGCACGAGCGTACCGGCGAGATGATCGAGCGCATCGGCCTGGTGAATTTCCTCGAAGGCCTCGATCTCGAGGTCGACCCGAGCATGGTCAGCAACCCGCGCACCAACCCCTACGTCCGCATGGACGACTGGGACGAGGAAGTGGCGCGGGTCAAGGCCGGCAAGGCCGCCGCCTAACAATCACGGACAGACGGAGACAGATCATGTCGCAACCCCAAATGCGCAAGCCGGTCGAGTGCGGCGTGCCCGACCACATGCAGTACCTGCACCCGACCCTGCGGAAGAACTACGGCAACTGGAAAACCCACGACCGGCCGCGGCCCGGCGTCCTGCACCATGTCTCGCACAGCGGCGAGGAAGTCTGGACGGTGCGCGCCGGCACCCAGCGGCAGATGGACGTCTACACCATCCGCAAGCTGTGCGACATCGCCGACAAGTTCGCCGAGGGCCATGTCCGCTTCACCATCCGCAGCAACATCGAATTCATGGTCGCCGACGAGAAGAAGGTGGCCCCGCTGATCAGTGAGCTGGAGAAGAACGGCTTCCCGGTCGGCGGCACCGGCAACTCGGTGTCGATGATCGCCCACACCCAGGGCTGGCTGCACTGCGACATCCCCGGCACCGACGCCTCCGGCGTGGTGAAGTCCCTGATGGACGAGCTCTACGAGGAGTTCAAGAACGAGCAGATGCCGAACCGCGTGCGCCTGTCCACCTCCTGCTGCGAGATCAACTGCGGCGGCCAGGCGGATCTCGCCATCGTCATCCAGCACACCAAGCCGCCGAAGATCAACCACGACCTCGTCGCCAACGTCTGCGAGCGCCCGGCCGTCGTCGCGCGCTGCCCGGTGGCGGCGATCCGCCCGGCGCTGGTGAACGGCAAGCCGACGCTGGAAGTCGACGAGAAGAAGTGCGTCTGCTGCGGCGCCTGCTTCCCGCCCTGCCCGCCCATGCAGATCAACGACCCGGAGCATTCCAAGCTGGCGATCTGGGTCGGCGGCAAGAACTCCAACGCCCGCCTCAAGCCGCAGTTCATGAAAATGGTCGCCGCCGGCCTGCCCAACAACGCACCGCGCTGGCCGGAAGTCGCCGAAGTGGTGAAGCGAATCCTGCGCACCTACAAGGAAGACGCCCGCCCCTGGGAGCGCATGGCCGACTGGATCGACCGCATCGGCTGGCCGCGCTTCTTCGAGAAGACCGGGCTGACCTTCACCAAGTACCTGATCGACGACTGGCGCGGCGCGCGTTCCAACCTGAACGCCTCGACCCACATCCGCTTCTGACCCGGGTGAATCCATGAAGATCGGCATCCTCATCAACGAAGGCCCCTACACGCACCAGGCCACGGACAGCGCCTACCTGTTCGCCCGCGCCGCCATCGAGAAAGGACACGAGGTCAGCCGGGTGTTCTTCTACCACGACGGCGTGAACAACTCGACGCGCCTGACCGAGCCGCCGCAGGACGACCGCCACATCGTCAACCGCTGGGCCAAGCTGGCCCAGGACCACAACATCGACCTGGTGGTATGCGTGGCGGCGGCGCTGCGGCGCGGCATCAAGGACGAGAACCTGGCGCCCGGCTTCCGCATCTCCGGGCTGGGCCAGTTGATCGAATCCGGCATCCAGTCCGACCGCTACGTGACCTTCGGAGACTGAGCAATGAGCGAAGGACAGATCAAGAAATTCATGTACGTGAACCGCAAGGCGCCGCACGGCACGGTCTACGCGCTGGAATCGCTGGAGGTGGTGCTGATCGCCGCCGCCTTCGATCAGGACGTCAGCCTGGCCTTCATGGACGACGGCGTGTACCAGCTGAAGAAGGGCTTCAACACCAAGGGAATCGAGGTGAAGAACTTCCAGCCGACCTACCGTGCGCTGGACGACTACGACATCAACAAGCTCTACGTCGAGAAGGAAGCCCTGGAAGCGCGCGGCCTGACGGAAGAGGACATGGTCGTGCCGGTCGAGGTCCTGAGCCGCGCCGAGATCGGCAAGCTGATGGAAACCCAGGACGTGGTCCTGAGCTTCTAAGGGGAACATTTATGCTGCACATCGTGAACAAATCGCCGCAAGACCGGCCTTCGCTCGATACCTGCCTCGCCACGGCGCAGCCGGGCGGCGCCCTGCTCCTCATCGAGGACGGCGTGTATGCCGCCACCACCGGCAACAGCGCCGCTGGCAAGCTCACCCAAGCCATGGGCCAGTTGAAGGTCTATGCCTTGAAAGCCGATCTGGAAGCGCGCGGCATGGCCGAGCGCGTCCTCGAAGGCGTCACCCTGGTCGATTACGGCGGCTTCGTCGACCTCGTCACCGAACACACCACCTGCCAATCCTGGCTGTAACCGCTTTTTTAGGAGACCCACCATGGCTATCGAACTGAACGGCAAGACCTACGAAACCGACGAGGAAGGCTATCTGGTCGACCTCAACGAGTGGAACGAGGACGTCGCCAAGATTCTCGCCGAGCAGGAGAACGTCAACATGACCGACCAGCACTGGGAAGTCATCAATTTCCTGCGCGAGTACTACAACGAGTTCCAGATCGCCCCGGCCGTGCGCGTGCTGACCAAGGCCATCGGCAAGAAGCTGGGCGCCGAGAAGGGCAACAGCCAGTACCTCTACGAGCTGTTCCCCTACGGCCCGGCCAAGCAGGCCTGCAAGATCGCCGGCCTGCCCAAGCCGACCGGCTGCGTCTAAGCAACAGATACGCCACCGCCCGTCGTCCCCGCGAACGCGGGGACCCAGTTTGCCGCATGGATTCCCGCTTCCGCGGGAATGACGTGGGCGGCGGGTCGCCCAACACGCCCGGACAGCCTTAGCCCATGAGCGCAGCCACGATCTTCTTCGCCGCCCTCTTCTACGCCGCCACGGCGATCCTCTTCGCCGGCCTGGCGTTCAAGATCGCCGACTATGCCCGCACGCCGGCGCCGCTGAAGATCCCCACCACCCCGGCGCCGACCGGCGCCGGTGGCGTGGCGCTGCGCATGCTGCGCGAAGTGGCCCTGTTCGAGAGCCTGTTCAAGTCCAACCTGTGGATCTGGGCCTTCGGCATCCTCTTCCACGGCGCGCTGCTGCTGGTGCTCGCCCGCCACCTGCGCTACTTCACCGAGCCGGTGTGGTTCTGGGTCGGCTGGGTGCAGCCCTTCGGCCTCTACGCCGGCTTCGCCATGGTGGCCGGCCTCGTCGGCCTGTGGGGCCGCCGCTTCGTCGTCGAGCGCATCCGCTACATCTCGACGCCGTCCGACCACCTGATGCTGGCGCTGCTCGCCGGCATCGGCATCACCGGCCTGGCCATGAAGTTCCTCATGCACACCGACATCGTCGCCGTGAAGGCCTTCTTCCTCGGCCTGATGCGCTTCGACCTCCAGCCGCTGCCCTCGCACCCCGGCCTCTACATCCACCTGACGCTGGTGGCGCTGCTGATGATCGTCTTCCCCTTCAGCAAGCTGCTGCATGCGCCGGGCGTGTTCTTCAGCCCGACCCGCAACCAGGCCGACGACCCGCGCGAGAAGCGCCACCTGGCGCCCTGGGCCGCCGAACTGGAGAAGAACTGAGAACGCCATGGCCGCCGCGGAATTCACCACCCCCGAACTGAAGGACTTCCCCGCCATCCCCCGGCTTTCGCCAGGCGCGATGGGAGAAAGCAAGCCCTACGTCGCCGCCGAGAAGATCAACGAGGCCATCGGCTTCCCCGGCGCGCTGGTGCCGGACTGGGAGGCGAAGGCCATCGACAGGATGGGCGAGCTGCTGAAGAAGTACCGCTCGCTGAAAGTGTATCTGGATGCCTGCGTGCATTGCGGCGCCTGCACCGACAAGTGCCACTATTTCCTCGGCACCGGCGACCCGAAGAACATGCCGGTGGCGCGCCAGGACCTGATGCGCGGCGTCTACCGCCGCCACTTCACCCTGGCCGGCAAGCTGGTCCCGAAACTGGTCGGCGCCACGGAGCTGACGCGCGAGGTGCTCGACGACTGGTACAAGTACTACAACCAGTGCTCCGAGTGCCGCCGCTGCTCGGTGTTCTGCCCCTACGGCATCGACACCGCCGAGATCACCATGGCCGGCCGCGAGATCCTCGATTCGATCGGTTACGGCCAGAAGTACTCGAACGAGATCATCGGCAAGGTGCACAAGATCGGCAACAACCTCGGCCTGCCCGGCCCGGCGCTGGCCGACACCCTGGAAGGCCTGGAAGAGGACGTCAAGGAGGACACCGGCGTCGATGTCAAATTCCCGATGGACGTGCAGGGCGCCGAAGTCCTGCTGGTCACCCCCTCGGCCGACTTCTTCGCCGAGCCGCACATCGACAGCCTGATCGGCTACGCCAAGGTCTTTCACGCCGCCGGCATTTCCTGGACACTGTCCTCGAAGGCCTCGGAGGCCGGCAACTTCGGCATGTTCATCGGCAACTACGACCAGCTGCGCAAGATCGCCCTGCGCATCCGCGAGGCGGCGCTGGAACTCGGCGTCAAGCGCATCGTCGTCGGCGAGTGCGGCCACGCCTGGCGTGTCGCCTACAGCTTCTGGAACACCCTGACCGGCATCGGCGCCGGCGCCAACGACCCCTTCGCCATCCAGCTGCAGAACCAGCTCGACCAGCGCTACAAGCAGCCGTCGCACATCTGCGAGGTGACCTGGGACCTGATCCAGCGCGGCGCGCTGAAGTTCGACAAGGACGCCAACGACCAGCGCATCGTCACCTTCCACGATTCCTGCAACGTGGCGCGCGCTTCCCGCATGGGGGACACCCCCGGCGGCCAGTTCGAGATCCCGCGCAACATCATCAAGGCGGTGGCCAACAAGTACGTCGAAATGGCGTCCGGCACCACGCGCGAGGCGACCTTCTGCTGCGGCGGCGGCGGGGGGCTGCTCACCGACGAGCTGATCGAACTGCGCGTCAAGGGCGCCCTGCCGCGCATGGAGGCGCTCAAGCAGGTGGTCGACCAGCAGGGCGTGAATTTCATGGCGACCATCTGCGCCATCTGCAAGGCGCAGTTCACCAAGGTCCTGCCCTACTACAAATTCAACCGCGGCATGGTCGGCGGCGTGCACCAGCTCGTCAGCACCGCCATCCGCCTCGGCGACAAGTAACGATACAGGAGACAACGATGTCGGCCACTTCAGACAAAACCGAAGTCCTCAACTTCCGTCGCTACAAGGACGGCGACAGCAAGCTCGGGCCCCTGAACAAGCAGATCTTTCAGGCCAGCCACTCCTACAAGTGCCCGACCTACATCCAGTCGACGCCGCCCTGCCAGGGAAGCTGCCCCTCCGGCGAGGACATCCGCGGCTACCTGAACATCGTGCGCGGCGTCGAGAAGCCGCCGGTCGGCGCCGACGGCAAGCCGACGATGCCGGTCTACGAATACGCCTGGCGCCGCCTGACGGAAGCCAACCCCTTCCCCTCGGTGATGGGCCGCGTCTGCCCGGCGCCCTGCGAGACCGGCTGCAACCGCAATGCCCTGGAAGACCACGTCGGCATCAACTCCGTCGAGCACTTCCTCGGCGAGTACGCCATCCAGAACAAGCTGAAGTTCGCCGCTCCCGAAACGAAGACCGGCAAGAAAGTGGCTGTCATCGGCGGCGGACCGGCCGGCCTCTCCGCCGCCTACCAGCTGGCGCGCATGGGCCATGAAGTCACGATCTTCGACGAGCACGAGTTCCTCGGCGGCATGATGCGCTACGGCATCCCCGGCTTCCGCACGCCGCGCGAGGTCCTCGATGCCGAGATCCAGCGCATCCTCGACCTCGGCGTCAAGGCCCGGCTGAAGACGCGCATCGGCAGCGACATCACCATGGAAGAGATCCGCAAGCAGTTCGACGCGGTGTTCCTCGGCCTCGGCGCCCAGGGCGGGCGGGCGCTGCCCTGCGAGGGCAACGACGCCCCCAACGTGGTCACCGCCACCTCCTTCCTGCGCGCCTTCAACGACGGCCGCATGAAGTACGTCGGCAAGCGCGTGGTGGTGGTCGGCGGCGGCGACACCTCGATCGACGTCGCCACGGTGGCGCGCCGCCTCGGCGTCATCGACAACCCGAAGCCGACCGACCGTCCGGAGGACGTCATCGGCGGCCGCGCCGCCCACGACGTCGCCGAGATCTCCGCCCGCCAGGGCGCAGAAGTCGTGCTGACCTCGGTGTTCGGCGTCGACAAGATGCAGGCCAACAAGCACGAGATCGAGCAGGCCCGGGCGGAAGGCATCGACATCCGCGGCGGCTGGGCGCCGGTCGGCGTGGTGCGCGGCGCCGACGGCCGCGCCACCGCCCTGCGCGTGGCGCAGTGCGAGGCCAAGTTCGTCGGCCCGAAGCTCGAGATCAAGATGATCGAAGGCAGCGAGCAGGAGATCCCGGCCGACCTCATCGTCTCGGCCATCGGCCAGGCGGTCGACTTCACCGGCCTCGAGGAGTTCAACTCCGGCAAGGGCGCCATCGCCGCCGACAAGAACTACCAGGTGCAGGGCAAGCCCGGCGTGTTCACGGGCGGCGACGTCATCCGTCCGCATCTCCTCACCACCGCCATCGGCCACGGCTGGATCGCCGCCGAAGGCATCGACCGCTTCCTGCGTGGCGAGGAACAGGACAAGCGCGCCAAGATCGACGTGCATTACTGGGACATGCAGCGCAAGCTGGTGGAAGTCGGCAAGCCGGTCGGCGAGATCAAGGAGCCGCTGCGCGGCACCGATGCCTCGAAGGGTGCGGTGCACAACTTCGACAACCGCTCCGACCGCTACGTCATCACCCACAAGGAGCTGTTCCTCGGCCACTTCGGCTACACGCCGCGCAACATCCGCAACGTCATCACCCTGAACAAGGAGCAGGCGCTGGGCAACTTCCAGGAGCGCCTCGACCCGCTCGACGACAAGCAGGCCGTGGCGGAAGCCAAGCGCTGCATGAGCTGCGGTCAGTGCTTCGAGTGCGACAACTGCGTGGTGTACTGCCCGCAGACCGCCGTCAAGCGCGTGCCGAAGAAGGAGGCCTCCACCGGCCGCTACGTCTACACCGACTACGACCGCTGCATCGGCTGCCACATCTGCCACGACGTCTGCCCGACCGGCTACATCCAGATGGGCCTCGGGGAGTGAACGTGAGAGCGATCGCCATCGCCGTGCTGTGGGGACTGACTCTGGTGCCAGCCCCTGCATTCATGGCATTTGCCGCGGCGCAGGCGGCGGAGCCCGGCCGCACGCCGCTGCCGGCGATCGCCATCGAGAAGCCCGGCCAGTGCGTCGAGCCGAAGGACGTCATGCGGCGCGACCACATGAAGCTGCTCAAGCACCAGCGCGACAAGACCCTGCACCAGGGCATCCGCACGAAGCCGCACAGCCTGAATGAATGCATTTCCTGCCACGCCAGCCAGAAGACCGGCAGCGTCACCGGCGCCGGCGGCTTCTGCCAGAGCTGCCACGACTACGCGGCGGTAAAGCTCGACTGCTGGGATTGCCACCAGCCGAAGCCCGGCCAGAAGACTGCCGCTGGAGTGAAGCCATGAGCGGGGACATGAATCGACGCGGCTTCATTGCCGCCGGCGCCGCCCTGGCGGGACTGACTTTGGCGCCCGGCATCCGCTTGATCGAGATCGCTTCCGCCAAGCCGGACAACGAGCCGGTCACGTCCAAGGTGCGCTGGGGCCTGCTGATCGACACCACGCGCTGCCAGAGCGGCTGCACGGAATGCGTCGCCGCCTGCGGCAAGGAAAACGGCCTCGGCGAAGTGAAGAAGCCGCGCACCGACGCGCAGTGGATCCGCAAGATCGACCTGAAGGAACTCAAGACCGGCCGCGCCGTCTCGCTGCCGATGATGTGCCAGCACTGCGCCAACCCGCCCTGCGTGGACGTCTGCCCGACCGGCGCCTCGTTCAAGCGCGCCGACGGCATCGTGCTGGTCGACCGCCACATCTGCATCGGCTGCCGCTACTGCATGATGGCCTGCCCCTACAAGGCGCGCTCCTTCGTGCACGAGCCGCACAGCGACCAGAACCCCGAGGTGCCGCGCGGCCAGGGCTGCGTCGAGGGCTGCACGCTGTGCGTGCACCGCGTCGACCGCGGCGGCGCGCCGGCCTGCGTCGAGGCCTGCGCCGCGGCGGGCCACAACGCCATGCTGTTCGGCGACCTGAACGACCCGGAGAGCGCCATCGCCAAGCGCATCCGCGAAGTGAAAACCACCCAGGTGCGCGCCGACCTCAAGCTCGATCTCGGCGTCCGCTACGAGGGCATCTGATGAGATTTGCAGACATGGGCCGAGAAATTGCCGTCGTTCCCGCGGAAGCGGGAGCCCAGCGGCTCTTGCAACGACACTGGATTCCCGCTTCCGCGGGAATGACGAATTAACTACCGGGCGTACACCATGGCCAGCTCTGCCTCCTACGTCGAAACGCAAAGCCGCACCGGCGCCTTCTGGGGCCTGCTGGCCCTCGGCGGCCTGTTCATGCTGGCGGCCTTCGCCGCCTTCCTGCACTTCGAGCACAGCGGCCACGTCGTCACCGGCATGGACAACCAGATCGTCTGGGGCTTGCCACACGTCTTCGCGGTGTTCCTCATCGTCGCCGCCTCCGGCGTGCTCAACGTCGCCTCCATCGGCTCGGTATTCGGCAAGCCGGCCTACAAGGCGCGCGCGCCGCTCTCCGGCCTGCTGGCCCTGGCCATGATGGCCGGCGGCCTGGCCGTGCTGGCGGCCGACCTGGGCCGCCCCGACCGCCTGGTCGTGGCGATGACGCACTTCAACTTCAAGTCGATCTTCGCCCTCAACATGATGTTCTACTCGGGCTTCTTCGCCATCGTCGCCGCCTACCTGGTGACGCTGATGGATCGGAGCCTGGCCGGCTACAACAAGGTGCTCGGCTTCCTCGCCTTCTTCTGGCGCCTGGCGCTGACCACCGCCACCGGCTCGATCTTCGGCTTCCTCGTCGCCCGCAGCGCCTACGGCTCGGCGCTGATGGCGCCGATGTTCATCATCTATTCCTTCGCCTACGGCCTGGCGGCATTCCTCATCGTGCAGGGCAGCATGTACGCCTGGAACAATCTCAAGCTGGACGAGGGCATCCTCGCCCGCATGAAGAACCTGCTCGCGGTGTTCGTCGGCGCGGCGCTCTACTTCACCGCCGTGATGCACCTGACCAGTCTCTACTTCGCCAGGCAGACCGATTACGAACGCTTCCTGCTGCTGGACGGCGGCATCTACACTGCGGCCTTCTGGCTCGGCCAGGTGCTGATCGGCGGCATCCTCCCGCTCGTGCTGCTCTTCGCACCCGGCGCCACGCAAACGCGGGTCATTGCCGCCTCGGTGCTGGTGGTGCTGGGCGGCCTCGCCCAGATGTTCGTCACCATCGTCGGCGGCCAGGCCTTCCCGCTCGAGATCTTCCCCGGCTACGCCATTTCCAGCAGCTTCCAGGACGGCATCGTGAACGCCTATTCGCCGGTGATCGGCGAATTCGCCCTCGGCTTCGGCGGCATCGCCCTGGCCTTCCTCATCACCGTCGTCGCGGTGCGCGTGCTGCGCTTCCTGCCGCAGGACGACTTCGCCGCGCTGAAGGCCGAAGACTGAGCGCGGCGCGCTCAGTCCGGCTACACTTCGCCGGATGCACCGCTTCCTCGTTTCCGCTGCGCACAAGTCCTCCGGCAAGACCACGCTGAGCCTCGGCCTCGCCGCCGCCCTGCGGCAACGCGGCCTGGCGGTGCAGACCTTCAAGAAGGGCCCCGACTACATCGACCCGATCTGGCTCGGCCTGGCGGCGGGGCGCCCCTGCCGCAATCTCGATTTCTACCTGCAGCCCACCGCCGAGATCCTAGACAGCTTCGCCCGCCAAGGCGCGAATGCCGACGTTGCCCTCGTCGAGGGCAACAAGGGCCTCTACGACGGGCTCGACCTGGCCGGCAGCAACAGCAATGCCGCCCTGGCCGAGCTGCTCGGCCTGCCGGTGGTGCTGGTGCTCGACGCGCGCGGCATGACGCGCGGCATCGCCCCGCTGATCCTCGGCTACCAGGCCTTCGACCGCAACCTCCGCATCGCCGGCGTCATCCTCAACCGCCTCGGCGGCACGCGCCACGAGGCCAAGCTGCGCGCGGTGATCGAGCACTACACCGACGTGCCGGTGCTCGGCGCCGTGCTGGACAACCCCGACCTTGCCATCGTCGAGCGCCACCTCGGCCTGATGCCGGCCAACGAGGCCGCCGCCGCGGAAGCGCGCATCGCCGCCATCGCAGGCATCGTCGCCGGACAGGTGGACATCGGCCGCCTGCTGGAAGCAACTGCCACCGACAAGCCGCTCATGCCCGCCGTCGTCGCCGCGGCGCCGCCCGCCGAACCGAAGATTCGCCTCGGCATCGCCCGCGACCAGGCTTTCGGCTTCTACTACGCCGACGACCTCGACGCCCTGCAGCAGGCCGGCGCCGAGTTGGTGCCCTTCAGCCCCATCGCCGACGAGAAACTGCCCGAGGTGGATGCCCTCTTCCTCGGCGGCGGCTTTCCCGAGTGCTTCATGCGCGAGTTGGAGGCCAACCGCGGCATGCGCGAATCGATCAGACAGGCCATCGAGGCGGGCCTCCCCGCCTACGCCGAGTGCGGCGGCCTGATGGTCCTCGCCCGCAGCCTCGCCTGGCGCGGCGAGAAGCGCGAAATGGCCGGCGTCATCCCCGCCGACGTCGTCATGCACGAGAAGCCGGTCGGGCGCGGCTACGTGCGCTTGGCGCCCACTGACGCCCATCCCTGGGTGCCAGCGGGCGCGCACCCGGACGAGATCCCGGCCCACGAGTTCCACTACTCCAGCCTGGAGAACCTCGCCACGGGCACCCGCTTCGCCTACGACGTGAAGCGCGGCCACGGCGCCGACGGCGCCCACGACGGCATCGTGTACAAGAACCTGCTCGCCTCCTACACGCACCTCAGGAGCGCCGGCAACTGCAACTGGGCCGCCCGCTTCGTCGGCTTCGCCCGGCAGTGCCGTACCCGTCATTCCCGCGAACGCGGGAATCCACAAACATTCCAGACGCCCCCTGGATCCCCGCTTCCGCGGGGATGACGGGAGCCCAACGCCCCAAGGAGAAACGATGTTCACCCTGACCCCCGCCGCCGCCGCGCGCATCCTCGATTCCGCCAGCCAGAGCGACGCCGTCGGCATGGCTCTGCGCGTCGCCGCCAAGATGGAAGAGGATGGCCAGATCTCCTTCGGTCTCGGCTTCGACGACGAGCGCGAGCACGACCTGGCCTACGAATGCGAGGGCCTCACCGTCCTCATCGCCCCGCCCAGCCGCGAACTGCTGGATGGCATGCTGCTCGATTTCGTCGAGATCGAGGCCGGCGACTGGCAGTTCGTCTTCATGCAGGCCGAGTCGGCGGGCGGCTGCCCGCCATCGAACTGCGGTGGCTGCGGCAGCCGCGGGAGCTGCGGTTCCGGGCACTGAGCGGCAGGTATAATGGCGCCCGGTTTGCATTGAGCGCCCCCGCGCCGGACTCGCCGCCGAAGCCATGGATTTCCTGCCGATCTTCCTCAATCTGAAGGGCGCCCGCTGCCTCGTCGTCGGCGGCGGCGCCGTCGCCGCGCGCAAGGCCGGGCTGTTGCTGGAGTGCGGCGCGCGCGTCGTCGTTGTCGCGCCGGAGCTCGGAGAGACCCTCGCCGCGGAGAAGTCCGCCGGCCGCATCGAGCACGTCGCGGCGCGCTTCGCGGACGATCACCTCGCCGGCGCGACGATCGTCATCGCCGCCACCGACGACCCCGCCGTGAATGCCGCCGTCTCGCAGGCGGCCAAGGCGCGCGACCTGCCGGTAAACGTCGTCGACTCGCCCGAGCTGTGCAGCTTCATTTTCCCGTCCATCGTCGACCGCTCGCCGATGATCGTGGCGGTGTCGACCGGCGGTGCCTCGCCGGTGCTGGCGCGCCTGATGCGGGCAAAGCTGGAAACCCTGCTCCCGGCCACCTACGGCCGCCTGGCGCAGCTTGCCCAAGGTTTGCGCGACCGCGTCAAGCGGCATTTCGCCAACCCGGCGCAGCGGCGCATCTTCTGGGAAAGGATGCTCGGCGGCACCTTCGCCGACATGGTGCTGTCCGGCAGGGCGACGGAAGCGGAGAAATACTTCGGCGAGCAGCTTGCCGCCACCAAGGACGAGCCGCCGCGCGGCGAGGTCTACCTCGTCGGCGCCGGTCCCGGCAACCCGGATCTGCTGACCTTCCGCGCGCTCAAATTGATGCAGCAGGCCGACGTGGTGGTGCACGACAACCTGGTCTCGCCCGCCATCGTCGAGCTGTGCCGGCGCGACGCCAGCCGCATCTACGTCGGCAAGCAGCGCAACGACCACACCCTGCGCCAGGAGGAGATCAACGCGCTGCTGGTGCGGCTGGCCCAGGAGGGCAAGCGGGTGCTGCGCCTGAAGGGCGGCGACCCTTTCATCTTCGGCCGCGGCGGCGAGGAGATCGAGACGCTCTCCGCCCACGGCATTTCCTTCGAGGTGGTGCCCGGCATCACCGCGGCGGCCGGCGTCGCCTCCTATTCCGGCATTCCGCTCACCCACCGCGACTACGCACAGGCCTGCGTCTTCGTCACCGGCCACCTCAAGGACGGCACGATGAACCTCGACTGGCAGGGCCTGGCGCGCCCGCACCAGACCGTCGTCTTCTACATGGGCCTGCACGGCCTGCCGGTGCTGTGCCGCGAGCTCGCCGCCCACGGCCTGCCCGACGCCACCCCCGCCGCCATCGTCCAGCAGGGCACGACGAACCGCCAGCGCGTCCTCATCGGCACGCTGGCCACCCTGCCGCAACTGGCGCAGGATGCCCAACTCAAGCCGCCGACCCTCATCATCGTCGGCGAGGTGGTCAGGCTGCACGACAAGCTCAAGTGGTTCGACCCCGCCGGCGCGCCCGACGTCGG
>JAEUNH010000121.1 GCA_016791205.1 Rhodocyclaceae bacterium
CTACGGGCCGCCGGCCCGTTTTTTACGCGCGCTCCTCATGAAGAAAATCCGCAGCCTCCTCGTCGCCAATCGCAGCGAAATCGCCATCCGCGTCATGCGCGCGGCGTCCGAAATGGGCATCCGCACGGTGGCCATCTACTCGAACGAGGACCGCTTCGCGCTGCATCGCTTCAAGGCGGACGAGTCCTATCTCGTCGGCGCCGGCCGGAAGCCGATCCAGGCTTACCTCGACATCGACGACATCCTCCGTGTGGCGAAGGAGGCGCACGTCGACGCCATCCATCCGGGCTACGGCTTCCTCTCCGAGAACCCGGACTTCGCCGAGGCCTGCGCTGCGGCCGGCATCGTCTTCATCGGCCCGAAGCCCGAGGTGATGCGCCTGCTCGGCAACAAGGTGTCGGCGCGCGAGCTGGCGGAAAAGGCCGGCGTGCCGGTGGTGCCGGCGACCGGGGCGCTGCCGCAGGACCTCGCGGGCGCGCAGAAGCTGGCGGCCGCGGTCGGCTACCCGCTCATGCTCAAGGCGAGCTGGGGCGGCGGCGGACGCGGCATGCGCGTGGTGGAGACCGAGGCCGACCTCGGTCCGGCGATGGAAGTGGCGCGGCGCGAAGCGGCGGCCGCCTTCGGCAACGACGAGGTTTATCTGGAAAAGCTGGTGCGCCGCGCGCGCCACGTCGAGGTGCAGGTGATCGGCGACACCCATGGCAGCCTGGTGCACGCCTACGAGCGCGACTGTTCGGTGCAGCGGCGCAACCAGAAAGTGGTGGAACGCGCGCCGGCGCCCTACCTCGCCGAGTCGCGCCGCACCGAGCTGTGCGATGCTGCCCTCAAGCTCGCCCGCGCCGCGCACTACACCCACGCCGGCACGGTGGAGTTCCTCATGGACGCCGACACCGACGCGTTCTATTTCATCGAGGTGAACCCGCGCATCCAGGTCGAGCACACCGTCACCGAGGAGGTGACCGGCATCGACATCGTCAAGGCGCAGATCCGCATTTCCGAAGGCGCGAGGATCGGCGACGCCGATGCCTTCGTGCCGCGCCAGGAAGACATCCGCCTGCACGGCCACGCCCTGCAGTGCCGCGTCACCAGTGAGGATCCGGAGAACGGCTTCACGCCCGACTACGGACGCTTGAGCGTGTACCGCAGCGCCGCCGGCTTCGGCCTGCGCCTGGACGGCGGCACGGCCTACGGCGGCGCGGTGATCACGCCGTACTACGACTCGCTGCTGGTGAAGGTGACGGCCTGGGGCCACACGCCGGACGAGGCCATCGCCCGCATGGACCGCGCGCTGCGCGAGTTCCGCATCCGCGGCGTGGCGAGCAACCTGCAGTTCCTCGAGAACGTCATCGACCATCCGCTGTTCAGGTCGGGCGAGTGCACCACGCGCTTCATCGACACCACGCCGGAGCTGTTCACCTTCCAGCGCAGGCGCGACCGCGGCAGCAAGCTGCTGAAGTTCCTCGGCGAGGTGGCGGTGAACGGCAATCCGGAGATGAAGGGGCGGGCCTTGCCGCAGCTGCCGCTGTCAAAACCCCTCAAGCCGCGCTGCGACCTGACGCAGGCGCCGCCGCCCGGCACGCGCGACCGCCTGAAGGAACTGGGCGCGGAGAAGTTCGCCGAATGGATGAAGGGCCAGCAACGCGTGCTGCTCACCGACACGACGATGCGCGACGCCCACCAGTCTCTCTTCGCCACGCGCATGCGCACGCACGACATGCTGGAGATCGCGCCGCACTATGCCCGCATGCTGCCGGACCTCTTCAGCCTCGAATGCTGGGGCGGGGCGACCTTCGACGTGGCGCTGCGCTTCCTCAAGGAGGACCCGTGGGCGCGCCTGGCCGCTTTGCGTCAAGCGGTTCCCAACGTGCTGTTCCAGATGCTGCTGCGCGCCTCCAACGCGGTGGGCTACACCAACTACTCGGACAACGTCGTGCGCTACTTTGTGCAGCAAGCGGCGAAGGAGGGTGTCGACGTCTTCCGCGTCTTCGACTCGCTCAACTGGGTAGACAACATGCGCGTGGCGATGGATGCGGTGCGCGAGACGGGCGCCCTGTGCGAGGCGGCGATCTGCTACACCGGCGACCTGTTCGACCCGGCGCGGCCGAAGTACAACCTGAAGTATTACGTCGACCTCGCGAAGCAGCTGGAGAAGGCCGGCGCCCACATCCTGGGCATCAAGGACATGGCCGGCGTCTGCCGCCCGCGCGCGGCGCGCGAGCTGGTGCATGCCCTCAAGCAGGAGGTCGGCCTGCCCATCCACT
>JAEUNH010000147.1 GCA_016791205.1 Rhodocyclaceae bacterium
TCCGACCTGCTGTCGCACGAGACCTGCCTGGAGATGGGCAAGCGCGGGCCCAAGGCGCTGGTTACCGAGATTCCCGGCGTCGGCCATGCGCCGATGTTCATGGATGACGCGCAGGTGGCGGTGGTGAAGGAATTTCTTCTCACGAAATGAAAGCCGCCTTCATCCGCCGCTACGGCGGCAACAAGGTCGTCGAGCTGGGTGAGCTGCCGGCGCCGCAGGCGGGGCCGGGCGAGCTGCTGGTGGCGGTGCATGCCGCCAGCGTGAATCCGGTCGACTTCAAGATCCGCGACGGCATGCTGAAGATGATCATACCCTTCGGCTTCCCGCTCATCCTCGGCAACGACCTGTCCGGCGTGGTGAAGGCGGTCGGCGCCGGCGTGACGCACTTCAAGCCCGGCGACGCGGTGTTCGCGCGCATGGACAAGCGGCGCATCGGCGCCTTCGCCGAGTTTGCCGTGGTGGCGGAGGCGGATGCCGCCGCGAAGCCGGCGAACCTCAGCCATATCGAAGCGGCCGCGGTGCCGCTGGCGGGCCTGACGGCCTGGCAGGCGCTGTTCGAGATCGGCGGCCTGAAAGCCGGGCAGAAGGTGCTGATCCACGGCGGCTCGGGCGGCGTGGGCACGTTCGCCATCCAGCTCGCGCATCATGCCGGCGCGACGGTCGCCACCACCGTCGGCGCGCGCAACGCCGATCTGGCCCGCCGCCTCGGCGCCGACATCGTCATCGACTACAAGACGCAGCGCTTCGAGGAGGTCGTCAGCGATTGCGACCTGGTCTTCGACACCCAGGCCGGCGACATCCAGCACCGTTCCTTCGCCGTGCTGAAGCGCGGCGGCGTGCTGGTCAGCATCGCCGGCAAGCCGGACGGCCGGCTGGTGCGTGAATTCGGGCTGAATCCCCTCCTCGGGCTGCTGCTCGATTTCCTCAGCCGCAAATCCCTGCGTCTGGCGAAGCGGCACGGCGTGCGCTACGAGTACCTCTTCATGCATCCGAGCGGCGAGCAGCTGGCGCAGATCGGACGACTGCTGGAAGAGGGCAGCGTCAGGACGATCGTCGACAAGGTGTTCCCGCTCGAACAGGTGCGCGAGGCCCTGGCGTACAGCGAGGCCGGCCATGCTACCGGGAAGGTGGTGGTCGAGGTGAAGGCCGCGTGGTGATCCTGTCCCTGAGGGGAAGGTCGCCGTATCGCAGGGACTGACTTTTCTGTAGGAGAGGTTCTGTGGGAGCGGCCTATGGCCGCGATGATCGGGGCCATAGGCCCCTCCCACAGCAGTCAATGCAGCCGGCTCAGTACGTCTCGATGTGGTACCGGCTCTTTTCCCTTAGCTGCGGCAGCAGCGCGTCCCAGTCGCCGCCGTGCTGGCGGCAGATGTCGCGGAAGGCTTCGTCGACGCCTTTCTCCATGCCCTTCAGGCCGCACAGGTAGATGTAGCAGTTCTCGTCGTTCAACTGGCGCCAGACGGCGTCGTGTCGTTCGCGGATGAGGTCCTGCACGTACTGCTTGGGCTTGCCGGGCACGCGCGAGAAGGCGAAGTTGATGTCGATGAATTCCTTCGGCAGCTTCATCAGCGGGCCGAAGTAGGGCAGTTCGTCCGGCGCGCGGGCGCCGAAGAACAGCATCAGTTCGCCGCCTTCGTTGAGTTCCATGCGGCGGCGGCGCCGCTCGGTCATGGCGCGCATCGGCGCCGAGCCGGTGCCGGTGCAGATCATCATCAGCGAGCTGCCGGCGTGATTGGGCATGAGGAATGTGGCGCCGAAGGGGCCGATGACCTGCACCTTGTCGCCCTTCTTCAGGTCGCACAGGTAGTTCGAGCAGACGCCCCTGGCCGGTTTGCCCTCGTGGTCCTCGGTGACGCGCTTCACCGTGATGGCGCAGTTGTGGTACCCGGGCCGCTCGCCCTCGCGCGGGCTCGCCACCGAATACAGGCGTACGTGGTGCGGGCGCCCTTGGGCGTCGGTGCCTGGCGGGACGATGCCGATGTTCTGGCCTTCCAGCAGCGGGAAGTGCACGCCGCCGAAATCGAGCACGATGTGGCGGATGTCGGCGCTGGCGTCGTCGCCGGTGAGGCGGAAGTTGCCGGCCACCGTGGCGGTGATCGGGCCCTTCTCGCTGTAGAGATTGACCGCCGGTTTCTCCGCCGACCACGGCGCGGCGACCGGGCCGCCCTGGCCGGCGGTGGCCTCGCTGGTGAGGCGCGCCACGTCCTCGGGTTCGACGGCGGCGGTCGTCACCGGCGCCGCGGCCGGCAGCTCGTCCCAGGAATATTGTTCCTCGAGCGAGTACGGCTTGCCCGGTGCGATGGGGAACCAGTTGTCGATGGCGCCGGTGGGGCAGGGCGGCACGCAGGCGCGGCAGTCGTTGCAGACCTCGGCCATCACGACGTAGTTGCGCGAATCGTGGGTGATGGCCTT
>JAEUNH010000154.1 GCA_016791205.1 Rhodocyclaceae bacterium
CGGACAGCACGAGAATTGCGGCGAGCGATGCGATGGCGTTGCGGTGCTTCATGGCTTCTCCTCCTTGTCGTTGTTGTGGCTGAATCGCCGTGCTGCAGAGACTGACTTTACATTCTGACTTCCCCGTTGCCCAGCACGATCCACTTCCGGCTGGTCAGCCCCTCCAGGCCGACCGGGCCTCGGGCGTGGATCTTGTCGGTCGAGATGCCGATCTCGGCGCCGAGGCCGTACTCGAAGCCGTCGGCGAAGCGCGTCGAGGCGTTCACCATCACCGAGGCCGAATCCACCTCGCGCAGGAAGCGCATGGCGTGCGTGTAGTCCTCGGTGACGATGGCGTCGGTGTGCTGCGAGGAGTACTTGTTGATGTGGGCGATGGCTTCGTCCACGCCGGCCACCACCTTCACGGCGAGGATGGCGGCGAGGTATTCCTCGTACCAGTCCTGTTCCGTGGCCTCCTTGAGTTTCGCCGAATCGATGCCGGCGCCGCGCAACAGGGCCAGCGATTCGGCGCAGCCGCGCAGTTCCACGCCCTTGCCGGCGAGCATGGCGCCGAGCTGCGGCAGCAATGTCCTGGCGACGCCGCGCGCCACCAGCAGGGATTCCGCGGTGTTGCAGGTGCCGAGGCGCTGCGTCTTGGCGTTGTCGACGATGCGCATGGCCTTCTCCGCGTCGGCCGCATCGTCCACATACACGTGGCAGTTGCCATCGAGGTGCTTGATGACCGGGATGCGCGCCTCGCTGGAGATGCGCTCGATCAGCCCCTTGCCGCCGCGCGGCACGATGACGTCGACGAACTCCCGCATGGTGACCAGCTCGCCCACCGCGGCGCGGTCGGTAGTGTCCACCACCTGCACCGCCGCTTCCGGCAGGCCGGCCGTGCGCAACCCTTCGTGCACCAGAGTGGCCAGCGCGCGGTTGCAGCGGATCGCCTCCGAGCCGCCGCGCAGAATGGCGGCGTTGCCGGCCTTCAGGCACAGCCCGGCGGCGTCGACGGTGACATTGGGGCGCGCTTCATAAATTATGCCGATGACGCCGAGCGGCACACGCATGCGGCCGACCTGGATGCCGGAGGGGCGGAACTTGAGGTCGTCGATCTCGCCGATGGGGTCGGGGAGTGCCGCGATCTGCTCCAGGCCTTCGGCCATGGTCGCCACCGACTTGTCGGTGAGGGCGAGGCGGTCGAGCATGGCGTCGTCGAGGCCGGCGGCGCGCGCGGCGACGACGTCCTCGCGATTGGCGGTGAGCAGGGCTGTCTTATCGCGGCGCACCGCCGCCGCCATGGCGAGCAGGGCTTGGTTCTTGGCGTTGGTCGAGGCGCGCGCCATGGCGCGCGAGGCCTCGCGCGCCTGGCGGCCGAGTGCCTGCATGTAGTCCTTCACACCCATCTCTTCATTCTTCATGTCGGCTTCCTCGCCAGCCGCAGGGCCAGTTGGAGAAATTCGTCCCACACGTCGCCCTGCACCAGGCCCTTGATCATGCGGTCGATGCGCGCCGCGGCCAGCAGGGCCGCTCGCAGCTGCGGTGCCCGCAGGTGCGGCAGGGCGCGCTGCAGGGCGGCGGCGCGCCGGTCGTCGAAGACGCGTTCGGCGCGCAGCACCGCGGCCAGCGGCCGCCCCTCTTCCTGCGCCGCGCGCAGCACGGCCAGCGTACGGATCTCGCTGGCAAAGGCCCACAACAGCAGCGGCGGCGCCACGTCTTCGCCGCGCAGGCCTTCGAGCAGGCGGGCGCAGCGGGCGGCGTCGCCTTCGAGCAGGGCCGCGCGCAGTTTGTCGACATCATAGCGCGCCACGTTGAGCACCGCATCCTCGACCTGGGCCAGGCCGAGCTCACCGGCCGGATAGAGCAGGCCAAGCTTCTGGATCTCCTGATGGGCGGCGAGCAGATTGCCCTCGACATGGGCGGCGATGAACTCCAGGGCGGCGCGTTCGGCCTTCTGCTGCTGGCGCGCCAGGCGCAGGGCGATCCAGTCGGGGAGTTCGGGAAGGTTCGGCGCATTCAGCTCGATGGCCACGCCGGCCTGCACCAGAGCGTTGAACCAGGCGGTCTTTTTTGTCGCCCAATCGAGCTGAGGCAGGGTGACCAGGGTCAGCACGCCTTCGGGCAGGCGTTCGCAGTAGCGCTGGACCATCTCGCCGCCGTCGCGGCCGGGCTTGCCGGTGGGGAGGCGCAGATCGACCAGCTTGTTCTCGCCGAACAGGGACAGGTTTCCGGCGGCGAGCATCAGGCCGTCCCACTTGAAGCCCGGGCCGGCCACCAGCACTTCGCGTTCGCTGAAGCCCTTGGCGCGGGCGGCGGCGCGGATGGCGTCGCCGGCCTCGATCACCAGCAGCGGCTCGTCGCCGTGCAGGACGTAGAGCGGGGCCAGCTTGCCGGAGAGGTGCGCGGCGAGTTGTTCAGCGCGCAGTTGCATCGGGCGGGCCGATCAGCCGTCGATCTTGGCGGAGGCCATCCGGCGCATCAACTGCTGCACCATGTCGTTCTGCATGTCGCGGTAGAGCAGCTGTTCCTCATATTCCTTGGCCAGCACCCGCTCGTCGTTGAAGCTGATGTCGCGGGTCAGGATGATCTCGGTCGGCGGGATGAATTCGCGGCCCTTGATGTCGTGCACGCGGAAGGCCAGGCGATGGCGCAGCTGGAATTCGCGCACCCGGCCGGTTGCCGACAGGCTGAGGATGTGTTTTTCCTTGGCTTCGCCGAGCAGCGTGAATATGGCCTGGGCTTCCTGGGGCGTCTCGCTGAGCTGGGTGGTGCCGAGCGACCGGATGTTGCGCCTCAGCAACGCGCCCAGCTCCCAGTTGTCGGCGATATAGAGGCTGGAAAAGGGCAGCGGCTGGGCGCCGCGCAGCTGGAAGCCGCAGGCGGCAAGCGTCAGGGCCAGCAGGATGGAAATCAAGGCGCGCATGTTCTTCTCCGCTCAGACGACGATATTGACCAGCCGGCCCGGCACCACGACCACTTTCTTTGCCGGCTTGCCTTCCATGTGTTTTCGGGCCACCTCCGAGGCCAGCGCGGCGGCCTCGATCTGCTCTTTTGCGGTCGAGGCCGGCACCTTGATGGCGCCGCGCAGCTTGCCGTTTACCTGCAGCACCAGTTCGATCTCGTCCTGCGCCAGCGCGGCTTCGAGCGGCTCCGGCCACGGCGCCTGCAGGATGTCCCCATAGTGGGCCTCATAGCCCAGCTCGCGCCACAGATGATGGCAGACATGGGGGGTGATGGGGGAGAGCAGGCGCAGCAGGATGGAGAGTCCTTCGCGCACCACCGCGGCATGGCCCTCGGCGACCTTCGGCGCCCGTTCCAGGGCGTTCAACACTTTCATCGCAGCCGAGGCGACGGTGTTGAACTGGAACTTGTGGAAGTCGTAATTGGCCTGCTTGAGATTCAGATGCACTTCGCGACGCACGGCGGCCAGCGCGCTCTCCAGCTGCGCCGGCACCCCCGGCGCCGTCCTGACGGCATCGCCCGCGGCCGCGGCAAAGGCCCACAGCCGCTTGAGGAAGCGGTAGCTGCCGTCGACGCCCGAGTCCGACCATTCCAGCGTCTGCTCCGGCGGGCTGGCGAACATCATGAAGAAGCGCGCCGTGTCGGCGCCGTACTGCTCGATCAGGTGCTGCGGGTCGACGCCGTTGTTCTTCGATTTCGACATGGTGCCGATGCCGCCGGACTCCACCGGCTGGCCGTCGGCCTTCAGCACCGCGCCGACGCGGTTGCCCTTGTCGTCGAACTTCAGCTCGACGTCGGCCGGGTTGAAATAGCTGATGCGCCCCGACGCCGGTTTGCGGAAGAAGATTTCGTTGAGCACCATGCCCTGCGTCAGCAGGCGGCCGAACGGCTCGTCGAAGCCGACCAGGCCGAGGTCGCGCATGACCTTGGTCCAGAAGCGCGAGTAGAGCAGGTGCAGGATGGCGTGCTCGATGCCGCCGATGTACTGGTCGACCGGCAGCCAGTATTTCACGCGCTCGTCCACCATGGCCTTGTCGTTGCCGACCGAGGCGTAGCGGCTGTAGTACCAGGACGAGTCGACGAAGGTGTCCATGGTATCGGTCTCGCGCCGCGCCTTGCCGCCGCATTTCGGACAGCTGCAATTCAGGAAGTCGGGCCGCTTGGCGAGCGGATTGCCCGAGCCGTCGGGCACGCAGTCTTCGGGCAGCACCACCGGCAACTGATCGTCGGGCACCGGGACGGTGCCGCATTTTTCGCAGTGGATGAGCGGGATCGGGCAGCCCCAGTAGCGCTGGCGCGAGATGCCCCAGTCGCGCAGGCGCCAGGTGACCTGCTTGTCGCCGAGGCCCTTGGCCTTCAGGTCGGCGGCGATGGCGTCGACCGCCGCCTGTAAGCCGAGACCGTCGTACCTGCCGGAATTCACGCAGCGGCCGCTTTCCTTGTCGGCGTACCACTCCTGCCAGGCGTCCAGCGAGAACGCCTTGCCGGGGACGTCGATGACCTGCCTGATCGGAAGCTGGTACTTTTTCGCGAAATGGAAGTCTCGCTCGTCGTGCGCCGGCACGGCCATCACCGCGCCCTCGCCGTAGCCCATCAGCACGTAATTGCCGACCCACACCTCGACCTGCTCGCCGGTGAGGGGGTGGCTGACGAAGATGCCGGTCGGCATGCCCTTCTTTTCCATGGTTGCCGGTAGGCCTCGGCGACGCCGCCCTTCTTGCATTCCTCGATGAAGGCGGCCAGTTCGGG
>JAEUNH010000170.1 GCA_016791205.1 Rhodocyclaceae bacterium
GTGTAACGCATTGGGTTCCCACTAACATAGCTGTACGTATTAATGCCCCCTCGCAGACCGATCGGATCACTCTGCACATACCGTCCGGTGTTTGGATCGTAATCCCTGAAGTAGTTGTAGTGGGTATTGGTTTCCTTGTCGAATGAGCCGCCCGACGCGCCTTCGTCGTAGTGAAGGGCGTTTTGCGTAGACGCGTCAGCGAGTTGCGAACAGGAAACGAAGGCGGCTCTCCCGGCAGTGAAGCGATTTTGCGTAGACGCGAGTTTCGCCGATGCGGCGAGCCGATGCAAGCGGCATTTCTCCCTTAGCCGCTGCCACGGCGGCTAAGGAAGAAGCCTCTCGCGCAGACGCGCGGGGAGCCCCCGCTCGCGGGGGCGGACGGGAAGGCAGGCACGCGAGCGGGGAACGAGCAAGGAGCGCCAGCGACTGCGAGCCCGCGCAGCGTGACTGTCTTGGGCGGGCGGGGGCTCGTGCTCCACACTCGCGCGGCACGCGCCTGACTGAACGCACGCACTGGCGCGTGAGCGCGAGTGCGCACGCCAGGCTGTTGAGCACGGGGACGCCGTGCCCGTGCGGCAGCCGGCCCGGGGCGCCAGACATAACCATCCCTTACGCGAACCCGCAGGGCGGGCGCAGCCCGGTTGCCAGCAAGCCAACTTTGTTGGCGCAGCGCCCGCAACTTTGCGTAAGGCGTGGTTATGTTCGATCGCTTGCCGATTGACCCCGGGTCGGCTGCCAGGCCACGGCCGGCTCGATGCCGGCTGCGGCCGGTGTCGTTCCCTTCGCGCGTAGCGCCTGGTTTTCTAAAGTCAGTCCCCGCGGCACGGCGGTGGAATCCGCGACGCGGCAGCGACGGCGCGCGGGTTGCTCCGCAAGCCGCGTGACGGAACGGTCACACGATGGACGCGCGTCACGTTCAGCGGCGCGCCGCTTGCGGTGCGTCCGCTGCAACGGCGTCCGGCACGCCTTCCACAAAGTCAGTCCCCGCAACACGGCGGCGCAAACAATGAAGCGCTTCCAAAGACGGCCACCGGCGGCGAGCGGAAGATCATTATTCAAGGGACACCAAACAAATCGTGGTGAACTGATGATTCTCGCGCCATGCGTGATTCAATAATCGCCATGGGGGGAGAACGCCTTCCCCCTGCCCGAGGCCGCAGGCCTGCGGCAGGATGGCGCGTGTCATGGATACTTTTTGTGGAGGTGTCGGGATGTTGATACTCAAGCTGATGATGACCCTGGCCGTGGTGCTGGGCTTCCTGGTGCTGCTGGTGGCGGCGTTGAAGTGAGGCAAGGTGTAGTCGATCTTGTCGTCACCGATCCACCCTGTCAGATTTTCGCAAAGTCAGTCCCCGCAGCATGGCGAGCACTCAGTCGGCGCAAAGTCAGTCCGGCCAGTACGGCTATGCATCATCCTCGCGCGCCAAGGCGTCCAGAACCGCTGCTGCCGCCTCGTCGCAGCCGCGGTGGGCCTCGCCCCTGTCCGCATCCCTGCCATCGCCTCCAGCGCGGCGCAGACGCGCCGGATGCGTCGCGTCGTGGATCTCCTTCAGTTTCCGCAGCGAGACATGGGTGTAGAGCTGCGTCGAGGTCAGCGAAGCGTGACCGAGCAGCGCCTGGATGTAGCGGATGTCCGCCCCGTTCTCCAGCATGTGGGTGGCGCAGGCGTGCCGAAACAGATGGCAGGCGCCGGGCACGATCAGGCCGGCGCGGCGGATGAGGTGCTTCACGTGCTCGCCCAGCCAGTCGGCGCCGAAGGCTTCGCCGTAGTCGGTCAGAAACAGGCTGCCGTCGTCGGTGGCGGCGAGGAGTTCCGGCCGCACCTCCGTCAGGTACTTCTCCACCCAGCGGCAGGCGCGCATCCCCAGCGGCACCAGGCGGTCGCGCCGGCCCTTGCCCTCGCGCACCAGGAGGCTGCCGCGGCGGGTGTCGACGTCGGAGACGGCCAGGCGCACCAGCTCCGTGCGGCGCACGCCGCTGGAGTAGAGCACTTCGAGCACGGCGCGGTCGCGGATGCCGGGGAGCGTTGCCGTGTCCGGCTCGCCGATGATGCGCTCGACCTCCGCCACCGTCAGCACGGTGCGCGGGATGCGGCGCGGGGCGCGCGGCATCGCCAGTTCCGAAGCCGGGTTGGTGAGGATGCGGCGTTCCCGCGCCAGCCACTTGAAGTAGGCCTTCAGCGGCACCAGCTCGGTGTGCTGGCTGGCGAAGGACAGCGGCGTGCCGTCCGTCTTGCGGTAGTGGTAGAGATGGCGCTGGTAGCGATCCAGAATCGGCAGGGTGATGTCCTGCGGCCGGGCGAGGCTGCGCTCCAGCGCCCAGAGGATGAAGCGGCGCACGGCGCGGCTGCGCTGGCGCACGGTGAAGGGGGAAACCCCCGAGGCTTCCGACCAGGCGAGGAAGTCGCGCAGGGCGTGGGCCAGCGGCACTTCGGGCAGGTCCCAGCCGCGCGCGACGGCGCCGCCGGGGTGTTTTTTACGCAGCGCCATGTCAACGCGCCGGGCAGGCGGCTAAGGGGAGGTGCGGATACGACGCGGTTTTGTCGTTGTTCTTGTAGACGTGCGTTTGCGTGGGTTCCGCGGGCAATTCGGCGGGAAGCCGCGCCGGGGCTGGGTTTGCGGCCGGTTCCTCACCCCGCGACCGCCCCGCAACCGGGCCGCACTCGCCCCGCAACCGGCCCGCGACTTCGGCCTCCGCACCCCGCGACTTCGGCATCGTAGGTGCAGCCGCCAGGGCTTCCAGGGCGGCTGCGTCGATCAGACCCGCCACCTGGGCGCGGGATTCGTCCTCCACTGCGTAGGCGAGTTCATAGACGAACTTGCCGCCGGGACCTTCGCGGTAGGCCACCACGTATTCGAGGTCGACGAGCCGGTCCAGGTGCAGGCGCAATTGCGTGTCGCCCCAGCAAACCGCCTCGCGCAAGGCGCGGCGCGTGAAGCGGAAGACGCTGCGCGCAAGAGTCAGTCGCTGGCACTCGGCGGCAACAAAGCCGTCAACCAGTTTCAGCAGGCGCCGCGTCTGCGGCGGCAGCTCGTCGAGGCTGCGGCCGAGCACGTCGTGGGCGATGCGGTTGGCCAGCGCGATGTCGGCGAGTGTGGCCTCGATGTAGTCGATGCGCTGCCCGCCGCGCTCGGCGCTGCGGATCGGTCGCTGATGCTGGTGCAGGAAGGCGATGGCGTCGATCAGCGTCAGGTACTTCTCATGGTCGCGGCGCAGGCGCGTGGTCTGGTCGGGGAAGGTGAGGTGCTGCGCATAGGGGTTGAGCACGTCGAGCGGGCGCAGGAGGCGCTGGGCGTTGCGGTGCAGGCGGATAAGGGCCTCGCGCTCGCGCTTGGCCAGGAGGCCTTCAAGCGTTCGCCGATCCCGCTGCACCTGATGGATGGCGCGCGTCTGCTCCCGTCCCTCATCCACGGCCAGCACCAGGCAGCGGTTCATCAGCTCTTCGTCGATGTCCCGGGCGGTGGTGGTTACCAGCAGCGCCACTGGCCCCTCGACCCGGTATTGCTGGGTGATGAGATTGCCCGACTGCGGATCCTTGCCGGTGCTGGCGATGGTCAGCTCGCCTTCGCTCTGCAACAGCTTCAAGGCGTAGCTGGCGCGGGCAGCGCCTTCCTCCTCGACGAGGGCCAGGGCCTTGTGCTTCAAGTTCGCCTCGCCCATGTAGAACAGGCTCTGCCCGGTCATCGCCGAGTATTTGACTTTGTCCTCCTCGGGGACGAAGGCGAGCACGGCGTCCATGAGCGAACTCTTGCCGGCGGCGGAAGACGACTGGATGACGATGCCCAGCGGCCGGTCGAGCTTGCGGCTGACGGCGGCCAGGTAGCCCACCAGCTTGTTGGTCTCCTCCCCCACCAGGCCGCAGGCGGTGAGGTCGGCGCCGATGCGCTCGACGAGATCGGGCGAACGCAGGAGCGCCAGGGCCTCGGCCTGCTCCTCGGCCGAGAGGGCGACCTGGCTGGTTTCCTCGGCGGTGAGGGTTTTGGCCAGCGCCGCTTCCTGCAGGTCTTCGAGCTTCCTCAGCACGCGGCCGACGTCGGCGCGCACGATGTCCTCGGTGAGCTGCAATTCGAGCGCCGCCTGGCTGACGAAGCTGCCGCGCTGGCGCGCGCTGTAGAGATCAAGGCTGTCGACGAAGAAGGCCTCGCCACGCGAGGCCATGAGGTTCACCTTGAGCACTTCGCCGCCGGCGTTTTTGGCGAGCCCCCGCACGCGGTAGCGCCGGTCGTGGAAGCTGAAGTGCACGGCGGCGCCCGTCACTTCGCAGGGCACCTCGGCGCAGGACGGCGGCGGCACGGGCGAGACCGGCGTGTCGGGGAGCGGCGCAGCGGGATCGGGCGCCGGTGTGGCGGCTAAGGGAAGAGCGTCAGGCTCCGCCGGCAGCGGCACGGCGGCCGGCGCCGCGACGCTCTGCGGCGCGCTCGCCGGCGCCGCGCCCTTACCCATCCACAAGGCCTTGCGGATGGCGATGCCGAGGCTGCGCTGCGCCGGCGTGACCTTCCGCGCGTAGTCGTTGGCGTCCATGCCTTTCGGAAACTGGATGCGGAAACACTCGATGCCCGCACTCATCAGCCGCTCGGCCACCTTCTCCGCGCCGCGCTCGCCGGCCTCGTCGCGGTCGTAGGCAATCAGCACGCGCCGCGTGCTGTAGCGCTTGAACGCTTCGAGCAGTTCGTCGGTGAAACCCTCCACGCCGTAGGCCGTGGTGACGTTGCGATAGCCGGCGCACCAGAAGGTCAGCGCATCGATCAGCGCCTCGCACAGGATGATCTCGGGCGATGCCTGCACGGCGGCGAGATTCCACACGCCGCGCGGATTGAGGCCGTCACGCTCGGGCAGGTACAGGTGCAGCGGTGTGCCGGCGCGCAGCCGCTCACCGATCTTGCGGCCGTAGAGGTTCACCGTATGGCCGGCTTCATCGAGGATCGGCACGACGAGGGAGCCGGCCAGGTGCTCGTGGCCGCTCGCCTCCCGCATCACGCCCAGGCGTTCCAGCCGGCTGCGCATGGCGAGGCCTTCCTTGCGCTGCTTGTTGGGCAGGCGTAGCCCCAGGGTGCGGTTGGCGTAGCCGAGGCGGAAGTGCTCGACGGCGTCCGCGCTGTCAATGCCGCGGGACTGGAGATAGGCCAGCGCCTCGGGGCTGCGCTTGAGCGTCTCGTGGTAGTAGGCCGTCACCTGGTCGAGGAGATCGACGTCGTCGGCCTCGCGCTCGACCGGGGCCGGCAGCGCGCGCACGGTGGAGCGTTTCACGGCGCCGGCATCGGCAGCGGCTAAGGAGGAAACGCCTTCCCGCAGCAGCTCCACCGCATGGCGGAAGCTGACGCCGTTCTTCTTCATGATCCAGTCGATGGGGCCGCCGCCGATCCCGCAGCCGAAGCAGTGCCAGAGGTTCTTCGCCGGCGTCACCACCAGGCTGGCGGTGTCGTCTTCATGAAACGGGCAGCGGCCGAGTTTGTCCTTGCCGGACTTCTTCAGGTCGATGCCGGAATCCGCCACCAGGCGCTCGACGGAAACCTCCTCCTTTAGCCGCTCGATCTCTGCTTCGGGAATGCGTGCCATGAATTCCGTCCTCCGCTAAAAAACCTGTCAAGGGCCACAGGCAAGAAATTTGTTGACGCGATGATATACGGTCTTCGTATAATACGGCAAGCCGATCCGCGAATCGGCCTTAGCATGGGCTCTCCATTTGGGAGAGCACCCCATGCCGAAACGGAAGACGGAAGTGATCGAGAGCTTTGGAGAACGCCTGGCCCAGTTGCGCAAGGACGCCGGCTTCACGCAGGTGGAGTTCGCCGCCGAGGTCGGCATCACCCAGCGCATGGTGGCCTACTACGAGGCGCCGGATGCCCATCCGCCGGCGCATCTGCTGCCGCAGATGGCGCAGGCGCTGGGGGTGAGTGTCGACGTGCTGCTGGGCATGAGCGCCCCGCGCCGGCCGAAGAAGCTCGCCACCAACCGGCTGGAACGCCGCCTGATGGAGATCGAGAAGCTCGACCCCAAGGCCAAGCGCCAGATCACCCAGTTGCTCGATACCTTCATCGAGCGCGAGAAACTCAAGCAGCGCGTGAGCGCACAGGAGGCCTGAACATGACGACGATCCAGATCGAATTGCCGGAGGCGACCGCCCAAGCGGCGCGCGAGGCGGGACTGCTCACCTCGCAGGCGCTGGAGCGGCTGCTCGTCGACGCCATCCGCCGCCGGCAGGCGGCCGATGCGCTGCTGGCGATCGCCGACCGCGTGGCGGCGGCCGGCATCGCGCCGATGTCGATGGAGGAGATCAACGCGGAAGTGAAGGCCGCACGCGAAGAGCGCAGGCAGCGTGCGGGCGGTCATTGACACCAACGTGCTGGTCTCGGGCCTGCTCTGGCACGGGGCGCCGCACACGCTGCTGGAGCAGGTGCGCGCGGGCAGCCTGACCCTTGTCAGTAGTCCGGCGCTCCTGGCCGAGCTGGAGAATGTCATCGGTCGGGCGAAGTTCGATGCGATCCTCACCCGTTCGGCCACCTCGCGCGAGGACACCTTGAACGAGCTGCGCCAGTTGGCCGAAGTAATCGAGCCGCCGCCCCTGCCGCAGCCGGTGTGCCGTGATCCGGACGACGATCAGGTGCTCGCCCTGGCGCTCGCCGCCCGCGTCGATCTCATCGTCTCCGGCGACGAGGATCTGCTCGCGCTAGACAGCTTCCAGGGCATCCCCATCGTCAGCCCGGCGCAGGCGGTGCTGAGAATCACCGCATAGAAGAAGGGCCGCGATCAGCGGCCCTTCTCTTCTTAGCGGCTACCCGCGCAAGGCGGGTGGGGGTGAACTTCTCTCTTCAATCAAACCCATTCAACGCCGGCATCTTCTCGCGAAGAGCGCCGTGCTGCGGGGACTGACTTTTGCGGATGGCGGCGGCTTTACAGGTTATTCGGGGTCTGTCCTCGGTTTCCCGCATTGAGTCCAAATGAGATAAATGCTTGACGCAAGAATACTCAGCATGACAAGCCTCAGCAAAATCGCTGGCGTATCAGGCTCGATTGGAGAATTCCAAGAAGCAATCATTCCTTGAACAAGCCTGATCACTCCAATCGTGACCAGCGCACTAATCCCCCATTTTGCTATTTCATTTGCCGAAAGCAGACGAAACGGAATCACAGCAATGAGCAGTAGCGAGAAGGCGGGCGAAAGCCAATAGGCGCTTTCGAGTAAACTTAGATCGCTTCTGTCCCACCACCCAAAACCAAGAAAGACTATAAAGCCAAAAAAGAACGCTGCAATCTTCAGTCCAATCTGCATTTCCGGCTCCCCGACCTGTTAGTCCGGTCTGCAGCTACACCGCTCAAGCCGGCTCTTCCTAAACGGATCTTCTCCGCCGCTGGATACGGCAGCATAGTAGGCTACAGATGCCAAATTACACGCAACTGGATCATGCGCCTCTAAGCAGGCCTTTCTGATATTCGAATAGAATTGTGAATCACATTGCCTCTTCGACTTATTGCAGTCTTCATAGCATCTGTCATGTGCTTGGCAAGCGGCTTCGATATTTGCCCCGCCCCAAAACTTATTCGGATAGTTGTACAAAGAGCCTTCTGGCCCACAGCTACTTCCAGGAAATCTAGGAGTAGTCCGAACCTTCCCCCGACTACCCATTAACCCGTCACTATCGAAATCCCAAACTGGATTATTTCCAACATAGCTATAGGTGTTGATGCCGCCCGCCAAGCCTATGGGATCACTCTGCACATACCGTCCGGTGTTCGGATCGTAATCCCTGAAGTAGTTGTAGTGGGTATTGGTTTCCTTGTCGTAATACTGCCCCGGGAACCTCAGGTTGAGCGTGAAGGCAATGCCGTCGCTGTCCGGATCTTCCTCAACCGGAGAGTTGCCGAAGGGCTCCGTCGTGGGGAGGTTCCGCCAGATCACCTTGCCCGTCTCGTCGGTGGCCAGGCGCGGCGTGTTCAGGTGGTCCGCATGCAGATAGACCAGGGTCGGCTGCGGGTTGGTCACGCTGACCGCGATCGGGGCGGTGGATGTTTCCGCCCCCAGCGCATCGGTCGCTCTTGCCGTGATCTGGTAACTCCCCGCCGTCACGTTCTCCCAGGTGTGGGCGTACGGGGCGTTGAGGATCGTGGCGATGAGCGTCGCCCCCTGGAAGAACTCCACCTTGGCCAGGGCGTTGTCCG
>JAEUNH010000001.1 GCA_016791205.1 Rhodocyclaceae bacterium
GCTCCTGCCGAAAGCCGGCTCGATCTCGGCCATGAGGAATTCGACGCTGCGCGGATGCTTGGCCATGGCGCGCAGCACGTCGAGGCACATGACGTTGCCCGAGCCCTCCCAGATGGAGTTGAGCGGACTCTGCCGGAACAGGCGCGGCATCGGCCCTTCCTCGACATAGCCATTGCCGCCGTGCACTTCCATCGCCTCGGCCACCAGCGTCGGGCAGCGCTTGCAGATCCACAGCTTGGCCACCGGTGTGAGCAGGCGGCGCAGCAGGCCTTCGGATTCGTCCTCCTGCGCGTCGAAGGCGCGCGCCAGGCGCAGCGACAGCGCGGTGGCGGCTTCGGTCTCCAGCGCCAGGTCGGCCAGCACGTTCATCATCAGCGGCTGCTGGCGCAACTGCTTGCCGAAGGCGGAACGCAGGCCGGTGTGGTGCATCGCCTGCGACAGCGCGGCGCGCATGATGCCCGTGCTGCCGATGGCGCAGTCGAGGCGGGTGTACACGCCCATCTCCAATACGGTCGGGATGCCGCGTCCCTCCTCGCCGACCAGCCAGCCCGTCGAGCCCCAGAACTCGGCCTCGGTGCCGGCGTTGGAGCGATCGCCCATCTTGTCCTTGAAGCGCTGGATGCGGATCTCGTTCAGCCGCCCGTCCGGCGTCCAGCGCGGCACGAAGAAGCAGGAGAGGCCCTTCGGCGACTGCGCCGTGACGAGGAAGGCGTCGCACATCGGCGCCGACAAAAACCACTTGTGGCCGACGATGCGCCAGGTGCCATCACCCAGGGGTTCGGCCCGAGTCGTATTCGCGCGCACGTCGGAGCCGCCCTGCTTCTCGGTCAGCCCCATGCCGATCAGCACGCCCTTCTTTTGCGTGGCGGGGATGAAGCGCTTGTCGTACTCGCGCGAGAGCAGCAGCGGCATCCAGTCCCGGGCGATCTCCGGCACCTGCTTCAGCACCGGCACCGCGCCGTAGGTCATGGTGGTCGGGCAGAGCGAGCCATCCTCGATCTCGGCGAACATGACGTAGGCGGCGGCGCGGGCGACGTGGGCGCCCGGCTTGGCGATGGCCCAGGGCCCGGTGTCGCAGCCGTGGCGCTTCAGCCAGCCCAGGCACTCGTGCCAGGAGGGATGGAACTCCACCTCGTCGCGGCGGTTGCCGTAGCGGTCGAACAGGCGCGGCTGCGGCGGGTTGGCATTGGCCAGCCTGCCGTGCTCGATCCATTCGGCGCTGCCGACTTCGGCGCCGCGCTCGATCAGCCAGTCATGCGCCCGCCCGGCGCCCTCGCGCGCGACCGCTTCCTGCAGGGGGATATTGAGAAGATAGGCGTTGTAGTTTTCCAGGGCATGGGCCTGGTTGATGACTTCGTGCGTCGCCATCAATGGCGGATGTTTGGCGTCCATGAGAGCCTCCGAAATGTAACAAAGCAATTGCGTGCTTGACAGAGTTTTTGCACTTTACTACCCTTCGCGACTGGTCGCAATGCCCAAGCGAAAGGATCTCCCATGTTCGAGCGCACCCTGTTTCAGGAAGAACACACGCTGTTCCGCGACGCCGCGCGGCGCTTCATGGAAACCGAGGTGCAGCCGCACCGCGAGGGCTGGGAGGAGCAGGGCTACGTCGATCGTACGGTGTGGCTGAAGGCCGGCGCGGCCGGCTTCCTCTGCCCCTCGATGCCCGAGCAGTACGGCGGCGCCGGCGCCGACAAGCTCACCAGCGCGGTGCTGATCGA
>JAEUNH010000014.1 GCA_016791205.1 Rhodocyclaceae bacterium
GTCCCGACGGCACTTTCCCGCAGCTCGCCGGCCAGCACACGACGGTGCTGATCAAGCAGATGGCCGACATCCGCATGGGCCTGCGCGACAATCCCACCATGTATCCCTTCGCCAAGGAAATGACCGATCCGCAGGACCTCGCCGACACCTCGGCCTACATCCAGAGCCTGTGCATCCCGGTCGACCACGGCAAGTACGAGGGCGCCGACGCCGCCAAGCAGATCGCCGCCGGCAAGGATCTGTATGAAAAGCAGTGCAAGGAATGCCACGGCGCCAATGGCGAAGGCAACAAGGAGAAGTTCTATCCCGTCATCGCCGGCCAGCACTACAAGTACCTGCTGCGCCAGATGACGGAAATCCGCGACGGCCACCGCCGCAATGCCAACCCGGACATGGTGAAGGTCATCAAGCCCTACACCAACGACCAGCTGGTCGCCATCTCCGCCTTCCAGGCGAGCCTCTCCATGCCGGGCTCGATGTGCAAGCCGAAGGCCGGCGCCAAGAAGAAGTAATTCGCAGCAACCCTGCCGCCCGCTCGATCGGGTGGCAGGTCCGATAACGAGCCATGTGCCGGAGGATGGGAGTCGGATTGCCGGCTCCCAGGCAAGCAGCGGCCCGACCTGACAGAGAACCAGCATGAACGCGCAAAACAAACCGAACCTCCTCGTCGCCGCGCTCACCGGCATCGCCCTCGTCGCCATGGTCGCCGCCTACTTCGCGCCGATCTGGTGGGTCTCGCTCACCGCGCCGAACTACCCCAAGGACGCCTTCCCCGACGGCATCCGCATCCACTTCCACTTCGACGGCGTCTACAACGGCTGCAAGGCCGCCGGCGCCGGCACCCGCATGGCCGGCGAGATCATCCAGAAGGACCTCTCGCACGAGGACGAGCGCTACAACCCGATCCTCGACAAGGGCAAGCAGATCGACAAGGGCGCCCAGGGCCTCGACTGCGTGCACGAGATGAACACCATCAACCACTACGTCGGCATGTTCCCGATCGCCACCGGCGCGCCGGTGGAGAAGCCGCTGGCCAAGTTCTTCTTCGCCTTCTTCGCCTCCATGCTGCTCGCTTTCGCCATGACGAAGAAGAAACTGCGCCTCGCCGTGCTGAGTGCCGGCTTCGCCGCCACCGCCGCCTGGATGCTCATCGACCAGTACGCCCTCGGCCACCTGGCCAGCCACGTCAAGGAATACATGGAGGAGACCGGCACCTTCTTCCGCGAGCCGGAGAGAATTCAGGCATGGGGCGACAACGTGCGCAACATCAGCCACGCCGTCATCGTCGGCCTGATCGTTGTCATGGCCGTGGTGATCGCCGGGGTGGCCAAGCTGCGCAACTTCCAGCTGCTGCTGGCCCTGGTGCCGGCCCTGCTGCCGCTGTTCTTCGTCGTCACCTACGCCGGCTGGCTGTGGTTCTTCGGCCACAACCTGCACCCCTGGGGCGCCTTCACGGTGAAGCCCTTCATGCCGACCGTCTTCGGCGAGGGCAAGGTGGCGCAGTTCTCCACCTATTCCTACCCCTACTGGGGCTACGCCCTGCTGCTGCTGATGTTCGTCACGCTGATGCCGGCGCTGCTGATCCGCCGCAAGCAGCTGCGCGAAGGCACGGCAGAATAAGCATCATGCGGCGCCTGCTTGCGCTGCTGACGATGGCGGTCGCCGC
>JAEUNH010000026.1 GCA_016791205.1 Rhodocyclaceae bacterium
CAGGTCGAGTTCCTCGAGCAGCCGTCCGTCGCAGAGGGCGAGGCTGCAGCGCGCCTTGACGGCGATCTGGGTCAGTTCCTTGGCGCGCAGCAGGGGCATGGTGGCGACGACGATGCCGCCGGCCTTGACGATGCCGAGCCAGCAGGCGGCCATCATCGGGTTGTTCGGCCCGCGCAGCAGCACGCGGTTGCCGGGTACCAGGCCGAGGTCCTCGCGCAGGGCGCGGGCGATGCGGTTGGCGCGGGCCAGCAGCTGGCGGTAGGTGCAGCGTACCGGCTGGCCATTCACCGGCGCCCAGATGGCCGGCCGCTCGCCGTGGCCGGCGGCGACCATCCGGTCGAGTAGCTCGGCGGCGCAGTTGAGGCGCGCCGGGTACTGCAGCTCCGGGCGCGGGAAGACGAACTCGGGCCATTGCGCGCGCGGCGGAAGGTTGTCGCGGGCAAAGGTGTCAACGTGCGCCGTATCAGCCATGATGCTTATGCCTCCTTGCCGCCGGCCCGCTTCAGCTCCTCGCGGGCGATGATGAGTTTCTGCACTTCGCTCGCCCCTTCGTAGATGCGCAGGGCGCGGATCTCGCGGTAGAGGCGCTCGACGGTCTCGCCGCGTTGCACGCCGCGGCCGCCGAACAGCTGCACCGCCGCGTCGATCACCTGCTGCGCCTGCTCGGTGGCGAAGAGCTTGGCCATTGCCGCCTCGCGGGTTACCGGTTGCCCCCGGTCGCGACGCCAGGCGGCGCGGTAGGTGAGCAGCGCCGCGGCGTCGATGGCCAGCGCCATCTCGGCCAGCCTGGCCTGGGTCATCTGGAAATCGGCGAGGTGCTTGCCGAACATCTCGCGCGCCTGGGCGTGGGCCAGCGCCTCGTCGTAGGCGCGCCGGGCGAAGCCCAGCGCCGCCGCCGCCACCGAGGTGCGAAAGACATCGAGGGTCTGCATGGCGATGCGGAAGCCGTCGCCCGCTTCGCCGATGCGCGCGGCAGCGGGCACCCGGCAGCCGGCGAAGCGCAATCGCGCCAGCGGATGCGGCGCCACCACCTCGATGCGCTCGGCGATTTCCAGCCCGGGCGTGTCGGCCGGCACCAGGAAGGCGGAGAGGCCGCGCGTCGGATGGGGGTCGCTGCGGGCGAAGACGACATAGAAGTCGGCGATGCCGCCGTTGGAGATCCAGGTCTTCTCGCCGTCGAGGATGCAACACTCGCCGTCGCACCGCGCCGTCGTGGCGATGGCGGCGACGTCGGAGCCGGCCTGCGGCTCGGAGAGGGCGAAGGCGGCGATGGCGGAGCCGTCGGCGACGCGCGGCAGCCAGGCGGCCTGCTGCCGGGGAGAGCCGAACAGCGAGAGGGCGCCGCTGCCGAGGCCCTGCATGGCGAAGGCGAAGTCGGCCAGCCCGTCGTGGTAGGCCAGCGTTTCGCGCAGGAGGCAGATGCGCCGTGCCGAGAAGACCGACTTTTCCCCGGGCACGCAGTTCCTGAGCCAGCCCGCCGCGCCGAGCTGCCTGACGAGTGCCTTGCAGGCGGCATCGGCGTCGGCGTGGTCGATGTGGCCGAGTTCGGCGCGGCACCAGGCATCGGCCTCGGCGGCGAGGGCGCGATGATCCTCATCGAGAAATGGCCAGTCGCGTTCCATCAGTCGCCCTGGAACACAGGTTTCTGTTTCGACGCGAAGGCCTCGTAGGCGCGGCGGAAATCCTGCGTCTGCATGCACAGCGCCTGGGCCTGGGCTTCCGCCTCGATGGCCTCATCGACGCCCATCGCCCACTCCTGGTGCAGCATGGCCTTGGTCATGCCGTGGGCGAAGCTCGGCCCGGCGGCGAGTTCCTGCGCCAGCGCCTGCGCCTCGGCCAGCACGGCCTCCGGTTCGCACAGGCGGTTGAAGAAGCCCCAGGCGAGCGCTTCGTCGCCGCTCATGCTGCGGCCGGTATACAACAGGTCGGAGGCGCGGCCCTGGCCGATGAGGCGCGGCAGGATGGTGCAGGCGCCCATGTCGCAGCCGGCCAGGCCGACGCGGGTGAACAGGAAGGCGGTTTTGCTGCGCGCCGTGCCGAGGCGCAGGTCGGAGACCATGGCGAGGATGGCGCCGGCGCCGGCGCAGACGCCGTCGACCGCGGCGACGATCGGCTGCGGGCAGGCGCGCATGGCCTTCACCAGGTCGCCGGTCAGGCGCGTGAAGGCGAGCAGGCCGGCCATGTCCATCCTGGTCAGCGGGCCGATGATTTCGTGCACGTCGCCGCCCGAACAGAAGTTGCCGCCGGCGCCGGTCACCACCACCGCCTTGATGTCGGTGTCGAGGCGCAGGTCGCGGAACAGGTCGCGCAACTCGGCGTAGGAGTCGAAGGTGAGCGGATTCTTGCGCTCGGGCCGGTTGAGCGTGAGGGTGGCGACCTTGCCGTTGACCTGCCAGAGGAAGTGGCGGGCGAGGCGATCCTTCAGGCCGGACATGTCAGCGGTCCGCGCCCAGGCCGCCGACGTGCAGCTTGAGCTGGGCCAGCAGTTCGTAGAGCTGCTTCTTCTCCTTCTCGCCGAGGCCCTCGAACAGGCGGATCACCCAGTCCTCGTGCTCGTCGGCCCACTCGCGGAAGACGCGGCGGCCCTCCTTGGTCAGCTTGACGATGTAGGCGCGGCGGTCCTTCGGATTGTCCTCGCGCACCACCAGGCCCTCGGCC
>JAEUNH010000053.1 GCA_016791205.1 Rhodocyclaceae bacterium
TTGGCGGAGAGGGTGGGATTCGAACCCACGGTAGGCTTACACCTACGCCTGATTTCGAGTCAGGTACAATCGACCACTCTGCCACCTCTCCGGAGGCGCGCATTCTACACCAATCCCCCTCCCGATGCGTTGCGGGGGAGCCGGTTTCCCCTCCTCGACCAAGGGGGCGCATGCGTTCGCTGCTGGCCGCAATCCTGCTGTCCCTGGCCGCCGCCTGCGGCGACGTGCCGCTGCCGCCGCCCGCCCAGCTCGGCAAGCTGGTGGTCGTCACGCGCGCGGGCCTCGGCACCTATCAGGTCGATGGCGAGGGCAGGACCGCCGGCTTCGCCCACGACCTGGCGCTGCGCTTCGCCGGGGAGCTCGGCGTCGAGGCGCGCTTCGTCGTGGCCCACGACAGCGCCGAGGTCGCGCGCATCCTGGCGCGCGGACGCGCCCATCTTGCGGCGGGCGGGCTGGCGCCGGAGGAGCATCCCTCGCTGCGTTTCACGCGACCGGTCGGCGCTCTGAAGCCGGCGCCGGCACCGCTCGACGCGGTCCTGCCGGACGATGCGGATGGCGAGATCGAAGGCCGCGCCATCGTCGCATCGGGCTGGGCCTTTCCCGCCAGCGGCGGCGCCCTGCTTGAAATGGCCGAGACCTTTCTCGAACGGATACGGCGAGACGGCACCCTGGAGCGCCTCGAGGACCGCTATTTCGGCCACGTCCATCGCCTGAGCGCGGAGGACATCGAGCGCTTCCTCGAAAAAATGCACAACGTCCTGCCACGCTACCGGCGCCACTTCATCGATGCGCAGGAGATCCACGGCCTCGACTGGCGCCTCCTCGCCGCGCTCGCCTACCAGGAGTCGCAGTGGGATCCGCTCGCCACGTCCTACACCAACGTGCGCGGCATGATGATGCTGACCGAGGACACCGCCGACCGGCTGCGCGTCGCCGACCGGCTCGATCCGCGCCAAAGCATCCTCGCCGGCGCGCGCTACCTCGCCGAGTTGAAGGAGCAGCTGCCGCCGGAGGTGGCGGAGCCCGACCGCACCTGGCTGGCGATGGCGGCCTACAACCTGGGGATGGGGCACCTGAACGGGGCGCGCTTCATCGCCTCGCTGGTCAAGCGCGATCCGGATTCCTGGTACGAGATGAAGCAGGTGCTGCCGCTGCTGGCGAAGCCGGAGTACTACAGCCGGCTGAAGAGCGGCGCGGCGCGCGGCGGCGAGGCGGTGATCATGACGGAGAACGTCCGCAACTACTACGACATCCTGCGGCGCTACGAGAAGGCCGTAGTGAATCCTCAGGCCCTGTCGATCGACGCCAGACCGGCCATGTAGGGGCGCAACACGCTGGGCACCTCGATGCTGCCATCTTCGCGCTGATAATTCTCCAGCACGGCCACCAGCGCGCGGCCGACGGCGAGGCCCGAGCCGTTCAGGGTGTGCGCCAGCTCCGGCTTGTTCTTCTCGTTGCGGAAGCGCGCCTGCATGCGCCGCGCCTGGAAGGCCTCGAAGTGGCTGCAGGAGGAGATCTCCCGGTAGGCGCCCTGCCCCGGCAGCCAGACTTCCAGATCGTAGGTCTTGGCCGCGGAGAAGCCCATGTCGCCGGCGCACAGCGCGACGCGGCGGTAGGGCAGTTCCAGCTTCTCCAGGATGATCTCGGCGTGGCACGTCAGCTCCTCCAGCGCCGCCCAGGAGTTTTCCGGCTGCTCGATCCTCACCAGCTCGACCTTGTCGAACTGGTGCTGGCGGATCATGCCGCGCGTGTCCTTGCCGTAGGAGCCGGCTTCGCGGCGGAAACAGGGCGTGTGGCAGACGAACTTCAGCGGCAACTGCTCGGCATCGACGATCGTGTCGCGCACGATGTTGGTCACCGGCACCTCGGCGGTCGGGATGAGGAAGTAGCCGTCGTCCTTGATGTGGAAGAGGTCCTCGTGGAATTTGGGCAGCTGGCCGGTGCCGAACAGGCTGTTGCCGTTGACGAGGTAGGGCGCATAGACCTCGGTGTAGCCGTGCTCCTGCGTGTGGGTATCCAGCATGAACTGGGCGAGCGCGCGGTGCAGGCGCGCGATGGCGCCTTTCATGAGCGAAAAGCGCGCGCCGCTGATCTTCGTCGCCGCCTCGAAGTCGAGGCCGCCGAGCGCCTCGCCGAGGTCGACGTGGTCCTTCACGGCGAAGCCGAATTCGCGCGGCGTGCCCCAGCGCTTCATCTCGAGGTTGTCGGCCTCGGATTTCCCTGCCGGCACGCTCTCGTGCGGCAGGTTGGGGATCACCGAGACGAAGGCGTTGATGCGGTTGAGCAGGTCGGCCAGCGACTCCTCGTTGCGCTTCAGCTCGTCGCCGAGGCCGGCCACTTCCTGCATCACTGCGGCGGAATCCTCGCCCTTCGCCTTCATCTGGCCGATCTGCTTTGAGAGGGCGTTGCGCTTCGCCTGCAGCTCCTGGGTGCGCACCTGCAGGCCCTTGCGCTCGTCCTCCAGGGCCAGGAAGGCGGCCACGTCGAAACCGGCGCCGCGGCTGGCGAGCCGTGCGGCCACCTCGGCCGGCTGGCTGCGCAGAAGTTGGATGTCGAGCATGATTAAGCGTTCCTTTTCAAATGGCTGGCTGCCGTTGCTGCCAACCCGTCTGCGGTTTCGCCGGCAGGTGTCGGAATTGCCGGCGGATTCGGGAAGCGAAAAAAATTCCCCTTGAAACCCCGCGCATTGCGTCTATAAAAAACTCATTCACCGAGCAGGAGGCGCCATGCTGTCACTGCAGGAATGCATCGATTTCAGCGATCTCTCCGAGGATGCCATCGAGGCCATCGCCGAGCACGAGCAGGTGCCCGAAATCGTCGCCGCCGAACTCGGCGCCACGCTGCTGCAGACCACCTCCGGCGTCTGCCTGATCAAACTCTACCTGCTGGAGAACATCGAGCAAGCCCGCGTCCGCGGCCACTTCGACAAGGCCCGGCGCCTCGAAGCGCTCTACTGCCGCTTCAACCGCGACCACCCCGGCGCCGATCCGGGGCAGCGCGAGCTGCTGCACTAAAAGTCGGTCGCCGTGCCACGCTGACCGACTTTTACTTTTTGCCGCGTTTCCGGTCGAGTTCGCGCAGGTGCGCGAGCTTCTCGGCGATCTGCGCCTCCAGGCCGCGCCCCGTCGGCCGATACCAGCTCAGCTTCGGCATGCCTTCGGGGAAGTAATCCTCGCCCGCGGCATAGGCCTCCGGCTCGTCGTGGGCGTAGCGGTATTCGCGGCCATAGCCCAGTTCCTTCATCAATTTGGTCGGCGCGTTCCTGAGGTGCACCGGCACCTCGCGCGAGCCGTCCTCGGCGATGAATTTTCGCGCCGAATTATACGCGACATACACCGCGTTCGACTTGGCGGCGCAGGCCATGAAGATCACCGCCTCGGCCAGCGCCAGCTCGCCCTCGGGCGAGCCGAGGCGCTCGAAGGTCTCGACGGCGTTCAAGGCAATCTGCAGCGCGCGCGGGTCGGCCAGGCCGATGTCCTCGGTGGCCATGCGCACGATGCGGCGGCCGAGGTAGAGCGGATCGGCGCCGCCATCGAGCATGCGCAGCAGCCAGTAGAGCGAAGCGTCGGGATCGGAGCCGCGCACCGACTTGTGCAGGGCCGAGATCTGGTCGTAGAAGGCCTCGCCGCCCTTGTCGAAGCGGCGCAGGTTCTTCGCCAGCGCACCCTGCAGAAAGTCGGCGTCCACGACACGGCGCTCCGAAGTCGTCGCCGCAGTATGGAGGATTTCCAGTGCGTTGAGCAGGCGCCGCGCGTCGCCGTCGGCGAGGCCGACCAGGCGCTCCTTCGCCGCGGCGTCGAATTCCAGGCCGGGCAGCGCTTTCGAGCGGGCACGCTCGAACAGTTCCCCCAACTCGGCTTCGGACAGGCTCTTCAACACATACACCGCGGCGCGCGAGAGCAGCGCGCCATTCACCTCGAAGGACGGGTTCTCGGTGGTGGCGCCGATGAAGGTGATCAGGCCCTGCTCGACGTAGGGCAGGAAGGCGTCCTGCTGCGCCTTGTTGAAGCGGTGCACCTCGTCGACGAAGAGGATGGTGTGGCGGCCGTTCTGCCCCAGCGTCAGCTCGGCGCGCTGCACCGCCTCGCGGATGTCCTTGACCCCGGAGAACACCGCCGAGAGGGCAATGAACTCGGCGTCGAAGGCCTCCGCCATCAGGCGCGCCAGCGTCGTCTTGCCGACGCCCGGCGGGCCCCACAGGATCATCGAGTGCGGCGTCTTCGACTCGAAGGCCAAACGGAGCGGCTTGCCCGGCCCGAGCAGATCGGTCTGCCCGACCACCTCGTCGAGCGTGCGCGGGCGCATCAGCTCGGCCAGCGGCGCGTGCGGCTTTTTCTCGAACAGATCGGACACGCGAGCCCTACTCGCCGAGGACGTCGGCGCCCTTGGGCGGTGTGAAGCGGAACTGCGCGGCCGGCAGCTGCGGGTTGCGCTCGAACTTCTCGAAGGCGATGGTCGTCACCTGGCCGAAGCTGTCGGTGAGCTCCATGGTCCGCAACGCCTCGCCGACGAAACCGATGCGCAGGAACTGGAAGCCGGCGTCCTGGTTCTTCGGCTGGGCGTCGACCCACTCGATGCCGTCGGCCGTGCCGCCTTCCTTGAGGTCGAAGTTCTTTTCCAGGGCGTTGTCGCCGGCCAGCAGCGCCGCCGGGCTCGAGCCCAGCGCGGCGGAGAGCTTCTTGGTGCTGACCTGGTTGAGGTCGCGGTCGTAGACCCACAGCCGCTCGCCGTCGCCGACGATCAGCTGGTAGTAGGGCTTGTCGTAGGTCCAGCGGAACTTGCCCGGGCGCGAGAACATCATGCTGCCGGCGGCGTTCTGCGGCTTGCGCCCGCTCTTCGACGCCACCGTCTGGACGAAATCGGCCTTGCCGCTCCGGGTGCCCTCGACGAAGGCCTTCAGCTTGTCGAGCGCGGCGGCCTCGGCAAGGGCCGGCAGCAATGCAAATAAAGCAAAGCCACTCACCACAGAGACACAGAGACACAGAGATTTACTTTTTTGCATTTCTCTGTGCCTCTGTGTCTCTGTGGTTAAGGGTTTTCCTGGCTTCATCATTCCTGCCGCGCCGGCACCACCACCTCGCGGTTGCCGTTGGCGCCCATCGGCGTCACCAGGCCCGAGCGCTCCATCTGCTCGATCAGACGCGCGGCGCGGTTGTAGCCGATGCGCAGGTGCCGCTGCACCAGCGAGATCGAGGGGCGGCGCGTCTTCAGCACCACTTCGACGGCCTGGTCGTAGAGCGGATCGGCCTCGCCCTCGGGCCCGCCCTCGCCGGCGACACCCTCCTCGCCGTCGCCGCCCGGCGCGTCGAGGATGCCCTCGATGTACTCGGGCTGGCCGGCCTTCTTCAGGTAGTCGACCACCGCATGCACCTCGCTGTCGGCAACGAAGGCGCCGTGCACCCGCACCGGCACCCCGGTTCCGGGCGCGAGATAGAGCATGTCGCCCTGGCCGAGCAGGGCCTCGGCGCCCATCTGGTCGAGGATGGTGCGCGAGTCGATCTTGCTGGAGACCTGGAAGGAAATGCGCGTCGGGATGTTGGCCTTGATCAGGCCGGTGATCACATCCACCGATGGGCGCTGCGTGGCGAGGATCAGATGGATGCCGGCGGCGCGCGCCTTCTGCGCCAGGCGGGCGATCAGTTCCTCGACCTTCTTGCCGGCGACCATCATCAGGTCCGCCAGCTCGTCGATGATGACCACCACGTAAGGCAGCGTGCTCAGCGGCTCGGGGCTCTCCGGCGTGATCGAGAAGGGATTCGGGATCGGTGAGCCGGCCTTGCCGGCTTCCTTCAGCTTGCCGTTGAAACCGGCCAGGTTGCGCACGCCCAGCGCCGACATCAGCCGGTAGCGGCGGTCCATCTCGGCGACGCACCACTGCAGGGCGTTGGCGGCCTGCTTCATGTCGGTGACCACCGGCGCCAGCAGGTGCGGGATGCCCTCGTAGATCGACAGCTCCAGCATCTTCGGGTCGACCAGGATCATGCGCACGTCGGCCGGCTCCGACTTGTACACCAGCGAGAGGATCATGGCGTTGATGCCGACCGACTTGCCCGAGCCGGTGGTGCCGGCCACCAACAGGTGCGGCATCTTGGCCAGGTCCACCACCACCGGCAGGCCGCCGATGTCCTTGCCCAGGGTGAGGGTCAGCGGCGAGTGCATGTCGTGGTAGGCCTTGGAGCCGAGGATCTCCGACAGGCGCACCGTCTGCCGCTTCGGGTTGGGCAGTTCCAGCCCCATGCAGGACTTGCCCGGGATCGTCTCCACCACCCGCACGCTCACCACCGAGAGGGCGCGCGCCAGGTCCTTCACCAGGTTCACGATCTGGGCGCCCTTGACGCCGACCGCCGGCTCGATCTCGTAGCGGGTAATGACCGGGCCGGGATAGGCCGCCAGCACCTTGACCTGCACGCCGAAGTCGGCGAGCTTGCGCTCGATCAGGCGCGAGGTGAATTCCAGCGTCTCGGCCGAGGGCGGCTCGGCATCGTCGGCCGGCTCCTCGAGCAGGTGCAGCGGCGGCAGCACGCCGCCGGGGATGTCATGGAACAGCGGCGCCTGGCGCTCCTTCTCGCGCCGCGGCGATTTGGGGATGGCGACCTCGGCCGGCTCGATGCGGATCGGCTCGACGTGGAACTCCTCGATGCGCTTCCTCTCGACCTCCACCACCGCCTCGCGCCGCTCCGCCACCTCGCGGCCGATGCGGCGGTCCTGCCAGCGCTGGAAAAGCGTCCGGCTGCCGCTCCAGCCGCCTTCCAGCAGCGCGCCCAGGCGCTCGAGGAACTTCAGCCAGGACATCCCGGTGAAGATCGACAGGCCGGCGGCGAACAGCGCCAGCAGCAACAGGGTGCCGCCGGTGAAGCCGAAGAACTGGGCGAACAGCCGGCTGACCTCGTGGCCCAGCATGCCGCCCGGCTCCAGCGGCAGCGGCTTCTTCATGCTGTAAAAGCGCAGCGCCTCCAGCCCGCTGGAGGCCGACAGCAGCACGATGAAGCCCGACAGGGCGATGAAGAAGGGCCGCCGGTCGGTGTGGAAGATGCCCTCCAGGCGGCGATAGCCCCAGGCCACCAGGAACAGCAGGAACAGCACCCACCACCAGGCCGAGGCGCCGAAGAGATAGAGCAGCAGGTCGGCCAGCCAGGCGCCGGCGCGACCGCCGGGGTTGGCGATGCGCTCGACCTGGGCGGCGTGAGACCAGCCCGGGTCGGCCTTGCTGTAGCCGTAGAGGATCAGCCCCAGGTAGAGGGCCGCCGCCCCGAGCACCAGCCAGCGCGCCTCCTGCAGGAGGGCAACGATCTTTTCGGGCAGAGGCGTCGGGGCGGTCTTTTCTTGCACGCTGGACAGGGAACGGGCGCGGGCCGGTCGATGTCGGGAATTATACGCTTCAGACGAGGTGCAGCTTCTCGCGCAGGACGATGCGGCCGTCGCCTTCCTCGATCAGGCCCTGCTGGTGCAGGTCCTTCATCACCCGGCTGACCATCTCGCGCGAGGCGCCGATCATCTTGGCGATGTCCTGCTTGGAGATCTTGCGCAGCACCGCCAGCTGGCCGTCCTCGTCCTTCTCGGCCATTTCCAGCAGCAGGCGGGCCACCCGGCCGTAGACGTCCATCAGCGCCAGGCTCTCGATCTTGCGGTCGGCCGAGCGCAGGCGCTTGACCAGGCTGCGCATGATGTAGAGAGCGACGTCGAAATTCTCGGCCAGGCAGCGCCGGAAGTCGGCCTTGGAGATCACCACCAGCTCGCAGGGCAGGGTCGCCGCCACGGTGGCCGAGCGCGGGTTGTCGTCGAGCACGCCCATCTCGCCGAAGAATTCGCCGGCGCCGAGGTTGGAGAGGATCACCTCGCGGCCCTCCTCGTCGGAGACCAGCACCTTGAGCACGCCGGAGAGGATGAAGTACACGAAATCCGTCCGGTCCCCCGCCCGCAGGATGGTGGTGCCGCGCGGCACCTTGCGGAACACCGCTACCCGGGCAATCGGCACCAGCCGTTCGACCGACAGCGATTCGAAGATCGGCATGGTGCGCAGGGCATCGACCGTCACGCCATTCTGTTGGGGCATAGTTTTTTCTCCGGGCCAGGCCTATCGCCGCCGGTTTCGACGGCAGGCCATTATAAGGCCGGGGCCGGCCTCCAGTATAATTCCCCGGTCTGCCTCCACATCCGCCCGCCATCATGTCCGCTCCCGCCCGTCATAGCCGCCTCCTCATCCTCGGCTCCGGCCCGGCCGGCTACACCGCCGCCGTCTACGCCGCCCGCGCCAACCTGAAGCCGCTGCTCGTCACCGGCCTGGCCCAGGGCGGCCAGCTGATGACCACCACCGACGTCGACAACTGGCCGGCCGACGCCGACGGGGTGCAGGGGCCCGACCTGATGGCGCGCTTCCAGAAGCACGCCGAGCGCTTCAACACCGAGATCGTCTTCGACCACATCCACACGGCGAAGCTGGCGCAGAAGCCCTTCACCCTCATCGGCGACAACGGCACCTACACCTGCGACGCCCTGATCATCGCCACCGGCGCCACCGCCAAGTACCTCGGCCTGCCCTCCGAGGAGGCCTTCTCCGGCCGCGGCGTCTCCGCCTGCGCCACCTGCGACGGCTTCTTCTACAAGGGCCAGGAGGTGGCCGTCATCGGCGGCGGCAACACCGCCGTCGAGGAGGCGCTCTACCTCGCCAACATCGCCAGGAAGGTGACCCTGGTGCATCGCCGCGACAAGTTCCGCGCCGAGAAGATCATGATCGACAAGCT
>JAEUNH010000088.1 GCA_016791205.1 Rhodocyclaceae bacterium
GGTGCCGGCCATGGGGGTGACGCAGGCCTTTTACGCGCCCTTCGCCGAATGGCTGGCGGCGCAGGGCTATCTCGTCGCCACCTTCGACTTCCGCGGCATCGGTCAGTCGCGCCATGGCCGGCTGAAGGGATTGAAGGTGGATGTGCTCGACTGGGCGCGGCAGGATTGCGCGGCGATGATCGACGCGGTCGCGGCGCGCCTCGGCGAGCGGCCGCTCTACTGGGTCGGCCACAGCCTGGGCGGCCAGATCCTGCCCTTCGTGCCGAACCGGCGGCGGGTCTCGCGCATCGTCACGGTGGCCACCGGCAGCGGCTACTGGCGCGAGAACACCGCCGCGCTGCGGCGCACCTCCTGGTGGCTGTGGTTCGTCGCCGCGCCGTTGTCGCTGCGGCTGTTCGGCTATTTTCCCGGCCGCCGCCTGCGCAAGGTCGGCGACCTGCCGCGCGGCGTGATGGAGCAGTGGCGGCGCTGGTGCCTGAATCCGGAATACGCCGTCGGCGTCGAGGGCGAGTCGGCGCGCGCCCTGTATGCCGCCGTGGACACGCCGATCGTCTCGTTTTCCTTCACCGACGACGAATACATGTCGCTGCGCAACACCGAATCCATTCACGGCCAGTATGTCAACGCGCCGCGCACTCTGAGGCGCATCGCGCCGAAGGACATCGGCGAGAAGCGCATCGGACACTTCGGTTTCTTCAGATCAAGATTCGAGCGCAGCCTCTGGCGCGAGCACCTGCTGCCGGCGCTTTCATAGCTTCTGGTGGGTGCCGTCGCAGAACGGTTTTTTCGCCGAGCGCTTGCAGCCGCAGAACCACAGTTTTTCCGATTTGTCGGCCTGGAACGCGACCGGGGAGAAGTCCGTGCCCTTGTGCGAACCGTCGCAGAAGGGCTGACTTTTGCTGCGGCCGCAGGCGCACCACCAGTAGGACTTGCCGGCTTCGACATCAACGGGGTAGGGCGCTTTCTGGGGGGTATCCGGTTCGGCCATGATCGTCTCCAATGGGGGTATCAGGAAATTGTTTTGACATTGAATAATTCTTGACTAATAATGTCAAGTATGAAAAGAAACACCCCAACCCCAACAGAGAGACTCAGATGATCGTCATCAACGGAAGAGAGATCGAGACCGACGCCGAGGGCTACTTGGCCCGGCTCGACGACTGGTCGGAAGACATCGCCAGCCAGCTGGCGCAGCAGGACAACCTGCCGCTCACGGAAGACCACTGGACGCTGCTCAACTGGATCCGCGCCTACTATCAGGAGAACGGCACGGCGCCCAACCTGCGCATCATGCAGAAGCTGCTCAAGGAAGACCTGGGCGAGGAATGGTCGGACAAGAAGCGCCTGTTCGAGCTCTTCCCCTACGGCCCGGCCAAGCAGGGCGCGCGCTACGCCGGCATGCCGAAGCCGACCGGCTGCGTCTGAAAACGCGCTAACCGAGCCTGTGCAGGACGACAGGCTCGATGTGGGCGGTCCGCTCTCCCGAGCCGATCCAGATCTGGCCTTCCTGGATCGTGCACTGCAGGCCCATGTTTCGGCTGGCCAGCGCGGCCAGGGCTTGCGTGGCTTCGGCGGGGAGGCCGAGCACCTCGAGGTTGCGCAGGCGTTCCAGCTTCTCGCGGTTCTGCTCCCACCAGAGGTCGGCGCCGCGCCCGCCGTAGCACAACACCGCGACGCGATCCGCCTTGCCGCAGGCGCGGCGCAGCATGCGCTCGTCGGGCAGCCCGACCTCGATCCACAATTCAATGGCGCCGGTGAGGTCCTTCCGCCACAGCGCCGGCTCGTCCTCGGCCGACAGGCCGCGGCCGAACTCGAGCCGCTCGTCTGCATATAGCGCGAAGGCCAGCAGGCGCACCATCATGCGCTCGTCGGTCTCGGAAGGATGGCGCGCCAGCGTCAGCGCGTGGCTGGCGTAGTAATGCCGGTCGAGGTCGGAGACCTGCAGCTCGGCCTTGAAAACGGTGGATTTGAGGGCCATGGCTACAACCAGTGTTTCAGCAAGGGGATCAGCAGCGGCACCAGCAGCGCGGTGAGCAGGGCGTTGAGGCCCATCGCCAGGCCGGAGAAGGCGCCGGCCTGCTCGCTCACCTGGAAGGCGCGGGCGGTGCCGATGCCGTGCGAGGCGACGCCGATGGCGAAGCCGCGCACGGCGTGGTCGGCGATGCCGAGCGCCTGGTAGATGAAGCGGGCGCTGACTGCGCCGAGGATGCCGGTGGCGATCACCAGCACCGCCGTCAGCGAGGGCAGGCCGCCGATGCGCTCGGCGATGCCCATGGCGATCGGCGTGGTGACGGACTTCGGCGCCAGCGACAGCAGCGAGGCCTCGCTGGCGCCGAACAGCTTGCCGATGGCCACCGCGCTGACGGTGGCGGTGAGCGAGCCCGCGACCAGCGCCGCCAGCAGCGGACCGGCCATGGCGCGCAGCTTCGGCAATTGGGTGTAGAGCGGAATCGCCAGCGCCACCGTCGCCGGGCCGAGCAGGAAGTGCACGAACTGCGCGCCGTCGAAATAGGTCGCGTAGGGCGTGCCGGTAAGGGCGAGCAGCAGCACCAGCGCCGCCACCGCGAGCAGCACCGGGTTGGCGAGCGGATGGAAACCGGCGCGCTTGGAAAGCCACCAGGCGCCCTGGTAGGCGAGCAGCGTGACGGTCAGCCCGAGCAGCGGCGAGGCCGACAGGTAGACCCAGATCTCGGCGAGATTGGCGGAGGCGCGCACGGCCCTATTCCTCCCGCGCTTCCGCCCGTCCTGCCAGCGCGCGCAGGACGAGGGCGGTGACGGCGATGGTGAGGAGCGTGCTGCCGACCAGCGCCGCAGTCAGCGGCAGCCACTCGTCGCCGATGCGGTGGAAATGCAGCATCACGCCGACGCCGGCGGGCACGAACAGCAGCGACAGGTGCTGCAGCAGGTTCTGCGCCGTGTCGCGCAGCTCGGCCGACGGCCCGCCGCGCAACGCCAGCGCGACGAACAGCAGCGCCATGCCGATCACCGGCCCGGGGATCGGCAGCGCGAACAGCTGGGCGAGGACTTCGCCGATCAGCTGGAACACCAGCAGTATCGTCAGGGCGCCGAGCATGGGTTTCTCCTGTTATCGGGCGCCTGCGGGTGCAGTTTGTTTTGCTTGCATGCCGTTCCGTGCGGACAGACTGCAATTGCCCTGCGATTCGGCGTTGTCAGGTTCGGGCTTCATTCGCTGTGCAGCAGGTCCATGAAGGCCGGATTGATGAATAGTTTTTCACGGCCGGCCTTGCGTTCTTGCAGCAGTCCGACAGTGCAGAGTTCCTTGAGGTAGACCGAAGCGGTCTGGCGCTTGGCGATGCCGGCGTCGACGACGTGGGCGATGCGTGCGTAGGGGCGCACGAAAACGAGTTCGACGAGTTCGCGGCTGTAGACCTGCGGCGCTTCGGCTCGCATGCGCTCGGCGGTGGCGTCGATCAGCGTGCGGATGGCGGCGATCTTGCGGGTGGTCCAGCGCGCCGTGTCCGTCACGGCAGCGAGCATGTACAAAACCCATTCCTCCCACTTCTCGTGCGTGGTTACGCCCAGCAGCAGGCGATAGTAGTCGGCCTTGTGCTTGGCGATGTAGCGCGAGAGGTAGAGCACAGGGATGTCGAGCAGGCCGCGTTCGACGAGATACAGCAGGTTGAGCACGCGGCCGGTGCGGCCGTTGCCGTCGGCGAAGGGATGGATGGCCTCGAACTGGTAGTGCATGACGGCCATGCGCACGAGCGGGTCGGTGTCGCCGTCGTCATGCAGATAGCGTTCCCAGTCGGCGAGCTTGTCGCGCAGCAGCGCTTCGCCTTCGGGCGGGGTGTAGATGGTCTTCCCCGTGCGATCATTGACGAGCTGGGTGCCGGGCGTGCGGCGGATGTCAAGGCCGATGCCTTTGATTGCGCGGCAGACCTGGACGGCCGTTGCGGTCGACAGCGGTCGGCGCTGGAGCGAATGAAAACCGTCCCATAGGGCGGCGCGATAGCGAAGGGCTTCCCTGGTCGCCGCGTCGGCTTGTTCCTCGGTGCTGCCGTCGAAGAAGAACATGCGGTCGGCGGTGGTGACGATGTTCTCGATCTCCGAGCTGGCCTGGGCTTCCAGCAGCGGGATGCTGTTGATGAGCACGCCCTGATTGGGGATGAGCGCGCCGGCCTGGCGCAGTTCCGCTATGGCGGCGCGGGCTTCGATGCAGGCCTTGAGGACGGCGCGGGTTTCCACCTCCCGTGCCGGCGGCAGGGGAGGGAGGTCGTTGTAAGGTCGGCCCGGGTCGAATGGCATGGCAGTCTGGCATGTCGATACGGCCGACATGTTCTCAGGATATGTCGATAAATGCAAATAATATCGACACAATACGCGGTCAGCTACAACAACGGCGCCGGGTTGCCCCGGCGCCGTTGTTGTCGCCGTATTGCGGAGACTGACTTTTACTCCATCGCCTCGTACAGCGGCAGAGTGAGGAACTCCGGGTAGTCATCGGCCAGCGACATCTTCTCGAAGATGCTGGCGGCCTGGTCGTAGGTCTCCGTCTTCTCGCCGGCGGCGGAGACGGTGGCCTTGACCTTGGCGAGTTCCTCGACGATGAGGCCCTTCACCATCTCGGCGGTGACCTTGCGGCCGTCGTCGAGCTTGCCCTTCGGGCTGACCACCCACTGCCAGATCTGCGAGCGCGAGATCTCGGCGGTGGCGGCGTCCTCCATCAGGTTGTGGATGGGCACGCAGCCGTTGCCGGCGAGCCAGGAGCCGAGGTAGTGGATGCCGACGTTGACGTTGTTGCGCACGCCGGCCTCGGTGATCGGCTGTTCGGGCTGGAAGTTGAGCCAGTCCTTCGGGCCGTAGGTATCCGTGCGCTGCTTGTCCCACTGGTTGGGCCGGTCGCCGAGCACCTTGACGAACTCCTCCATGGCGATGGAGACGAGGCCCGGGTGGGCCACCCAGCCGCCGTCGTAGCCGTCGTTGGCGTCGCGCGTCTTGTCGTGGCGGATGCCGGCCAGCGCCTTCTCGTTGGCGACCGGATCGCCCTTGATCGGGATCAGCGCACTCATGCCGCCGATGGCCGGCGCGCCGCGCTTGTGGCAGGCCTTCACCAGCGCCAGCGCGTAGCTGCGCATGAAGGGCACTTCCATCGTGATCGCGCCACGGTTGGCCAGGCAGAAATCCTTGTTGCGCTTGAATTTCTTGATGCAGGAGAAGATGTAGTCCCAGCGCCCGGCGTTGAGGCCGGCGGAATGCTCGCGCAGTTCGTAGAGGATCTCTTCCAGTTCGAAGGTGGCGAGGATGGTTTCCACCAGCACGGTGGCCTTGATGGTGCCGCGCGGCAGGCCGAGCTCGTCCTGCGCCAGGCAGAAGATGTCGTTCCACAGGCGCGCTTCCAGATGGCTCTCCATCTTTGGCAGGTAGTAGAAGGGGCCGGCGCCGCGGGCAATCTGCTCCTTGGCGTTGTGGAAGAACACCAGGCCGAAGTCGAAGATGCCGCCGGAGACGCGCTGGCCGTCGACCAGCATGTGCTTCTCGTCGAGGTGCCAGCCGCGCGGACGGATCTGCATCACGGCGATCTTGTCGTTGAGCTTGTAGACCTTGCCGGCCTCGTTGGTGAAAGTCAGTCTGCGGCGCACGGCGTCGTAGAGGTTCACCTGGCCCTGCACCTGGTTGAACCAGTTCGGGCTGTTGGAATCCTCGAAGTCGGTCATGTAGGAATCGGCGCCGGAGTTGAAGGCGTTGATGATCATCTTGGCCTCCACCGGGCCGGTGATCTCGACGCGGCGGCACTCCAGCGCCTTGGGCAGCGGCGCCACTTTCCAGTCGCCCTCGCGGATGTGCTTCGTCTCGGGCAGGAAGTCCGGCATCTCGCCGGCGTCGATCTTCGCCTGGCGCTCGACGCGCTTGGCGAGCAGTTCCTTGCGGCGCGCCGCGAAGGCGCGGTGCAGCTTGGCGACGAAGGCCAGCGCATCGTGCGTGAGAATTTCGTCGAAGCGCGGATGGATCGGTGCGTTGATCTGAACGCCTGAAGGGAGGTTGAGGCTCATGATGGCTCCTTGATTGAATGCTTGAGCGAATGTTGAACGTACGCAACCACGTCGGTCAGCAGGCGTCCCTGGGCCGCGGGTTGCGCGCCCAGTTCCTCGAGCGGCTGGCCGCTGCGGTTGATCCAGAACGTCGTGTAGCCGAACCAGGTGGCGCCGATGGCGTCCCAGCAGTTCGACGACACGAAGAGAATCTCCCTCGTGGGGAGCTTGAAGGCATCCGGCCCGAGCCGGTAGGCCTCGGGCGCGGTCTTGTATTTCTGCACCGCCTCGACCGACAGCAGGTGGTCGAAGAGGCCGTTCATGCCGGCGCTCTTGACGGCGATGTCGAGCATCTCGGGCGTGCCGTTGGAAAGGATGGCCAGCGGCAGGCCCAGTTTCTTCAATTCCTTCAGCGCGCCGAGGTTCTCCGGGAAGGCGGAGAGGCAGGTGTATTGCTGCATCAGCCGCTTGCGGGCATCTTCCGTGAGATCGAGGCCGAGCTTGCGCGCGGAGAAGACCAGCGCGTCTTCCGTCACCTGCCAGAACGGAACGTAGCGGTCGGCCAGGGTGCGCAGGTGCGTGTAGCCGATCTGCGTGCTGCGCCATAGCGCCGTCAACTCCGCCCCCTTGCCGGGGAAAAGCTGCTCGGCCAGCGCGCCGACGGAATACACATCGAACAGGGTGCCGTAGGCGTCAAAGGCGATGGCGCGGATCATGGCGTGTTCATCCAGGCGAGGCCGGCCTCGGTCGTGGCGGCCGGCTTGTATTCGCAGCCGACCCATCCCCGATAGCCGATGCGGTCGAGGTGCGCGAAAAGGAAGTCGAAATTGATCTCGCCGGTGCCCGGTTCGTGGCGGCCCGGATTGTCGGCGATCTGGATGTGGGCGATCCTGTCGAGGTTGGCAGCCAGCGTGTTGGCCAGGTCGCCCTCCATGCGCTGCATGTGATAGACGTCGTACTGCAGGAACAGGTTGTCCGCGCCCGCGGCCTCGATCAGGTCGAGGGCCTGGCGCGTGCCATGCAGGAAGAAGCCGGGCAGATCGTGGGTATTGATCGGCTCGACCAGCAGCTTGAGCCCGTGCGCCTTCAGCCGCAGGGCGGCATAGCGCAGGTTGTCGATCAGGACCTGCCGCGCGGTGTCGGCCGGCACCTGAGGCGGACGGATGCCGGCGAGGCAGTTGAGCTGCGGCACGCCGAGCGCGGCGGCATAGGCCAGCGCCGTGTCGATGCCCTGCCTGAATTCGTCCACCCGGTCGGGATGGCAGGCGATGCCGCGATCGCCGGCCGCCCAGTTGCCGGCCGGCAAGTTGAACAGCACCAGCGAGAGCTTGTTGCGGAACAGCGCCTGCTGCAGGTCTTCGGCCGGCGCCTCGTAGGGGAACTGGATTTCCACCGCCGCGAAGCCGGCGCGCGCGGCGCGATCGAAGCGCTCCAGCAGAGGCGCTTCAGTGAACAGCATCGACAGGTTGGCGGCGAATTTGGGCATGAAGGCCAAGATACCCCTCCTTGCCGGTTAATAAAATACCGGTAAAATCAATTCATTGTTGCAAATAAAGCAAAACTGACATGAGCCGCCTGAAACAGATCGAAACCTTCGTTTCCGTGGCCAGCCGCGGCAGCCTGAGTGCGGCCGCGGCCGCCGAAGGCATCGCGCCGGGCGTGGTCAGCCGCCGCCTGGATGCACTGGAGGCAAGGCTCGGCGTCAAGCTGCTGCTGCGCACGACGCGGCGGGTGACCCTCACCTTCGAGGGCAGCGCCTACCTGGAGGACTGCCAGCGCATCCTGCGCGAACTCGGCGACGCGGAAGCTTCGGTGAGCCTCGGCGGGGTGAAGGCGCGCGGCCACCTGCGCGTTTCCGCCCCGGCCGGCTTCGGCCGCCGCCACGTCGCGCCGCTGATCATGCAGTTCCTCGACGCCCATCCCGAGGTGACGGTGAACCTGGATCTCTCAGACCGCCTCGTCGACCTGGTGAATGAAGGCGTCGATTGCGCCATTCGCGTCGGCGAGCTGACCGACTCCAGCCTGGTCAGCATCCGCCTGGCGGAGAACCGCCGCGCCGTGGTGGCGAGCCCGGCCTATCTGGAAAAACACGGCACGCCGCATGCGCTGGCCGATCTGGCGAACCACCACTGTCTGTCGCTCGGCCAGCAGCGCGGCTGGCTGTTCCGCGTCGGCGATGAGACGGTCAGCATCAAGGTGAACGGCCAGTTCGAATGCAACGACGGCGCGGTGCTGCACGAGTGGGCGCTGGCCGGGCGCGGCCTGGCCTGGCGCTCGCTGTGGGAAGTCGGCGAAGATCTGCAAAGCGGCGCGCTGGTTCCGGTGCTGGACGAATTTGCCGCGCCGCCGACCGGCATCTATGCCGTCTTCCCGCAGCGCAAATACCTGCCGCTGCGCGTGCGCCTGCTGATCGACCACCTCAAGCATCACTACGGCAACGAGGCCTACTGGGGCGAAATGCACTGAGCTTGGTAAGATAGCCGCATGTCGAAACCCTCCCCCAAGCAGCAGCTCTTCGCCCAGCTTGCCCGTGCCGGCAAGGGCATCGCCCATCCGAGCCGGCTCGAGCTCATCGAGGCGATGGCCCAGGGCGAGAAGAGCGTCGAGGCGCTGTCGCGCGCCTGCGGCCTGGCCTTTTCGAACGTCTCGCATCACCTGCAGATCCTCAAGGACTGCGGCCTGGCCGTCTCGCGCAAGGAGGGGCTGCAGGTCTTCTACCGGCTCGCCGACGCGGAGATCCCGAAGATGCTTGCCGCCCTGCGCCGCGTCGCCGAGCGGCAGCTGGCCGAGGTCGAGCGCATCGTGCGGGACAATTTCGAATCGCGCGACGCCCTGCAGCCGGTGCGGCGCGACGAACTGCTGAAGATGGCCCGCCGCGGCGAGGCGATGGTGATCGACGTGCGGCCCGCCGAAGAATACGAGGCCGGCCACATCGCCGGCGCCGTCAATGTTCCGCTCGACGCGCTGCCGCGCTTCCTCAAGAAACTGCCGAAGGAGCAGGAGATCGTCGCCTACTGCCGCGGTCCCTACTGCATGCTGGCCTTCGAGGCGGTCGACAAGCTGCGCAGGAAGGGTTACCGCGCGCGCCGGCTGGAGGAAGGCTTCCCAGAGTGGCAGGCCGAGCGGCTGCCGGTAGACAAGTAAACGTCAACGCCCCGGCCGCGCCCGCGGCCGCCAGATTGCCGCGACGACGCCGATCTTCGTCGTGTAGGCCTTGGCGTGGTACTGGCCGAGGACGACGTTCTTGCCGCCTTCGGGCAATGCCGACAGCACCAGTTCCGTCAGTTCGTCCTCCGTCAGTTTGACGTCTCCCCGGTCGTGCCAGACCTTGATGCCGCCGCAGCCGTCGTGGTCGATCAGCAGCGCCCGCTCCGGACCGAGGGCCGGCAGGCGGATGAGGACGCCATTCGGCGTTTCGAAGGCCTGTGCCAGCCCGGCCGACGTCAGCACGTTCTTGCCTCCTTCAGGCCGGGCGCCGGCTTCCAGTGCACCGATCTCGTCATCGCTCAGGGGCGACTGGCCGCCGGCATGCCAAACCGTGTAGCGGCCATCCGGCTTCAGCTGGATGAGCAGCGCGGTGTCCTCCGCAGCCGCGGGATGGGCGAACAGCGCTGCAAGGAGGCCGAGGCAGAAGGCGAAGTATCGACTATGGGCGGTCATGGGCTTCAGGGCAGGCCGAATTGTCTGGCGACCGTGTCAGCTTGCCATTATCCAGTCATGCGGCTACTATTCAAAAGATCTTACGAATATCATCCTACTTCCAAAGGGAGCCGCCATGCAAAATTTCCTGTTCATCCTCAACGACCCGCCCTACGGCACGGAGCGCAGCTACAACGGGGTGCGGCTGGCCCGCGGCATGCTCGAGGCGGGCAACTGCGCTGTCCGGGTGTTCCTGATCGGCGATGGGGCGGCCTGCGGCAAGGCCGGCCAGAAGGTCCCGCAGGGTTACTACAACCTGGGCGACATGCTGGGCGGCGTCATCCGCCGTGGCGGGGAGGTGGCGGTCTGCGGCACCTGCATCGACGCCCGCGGCATCGCCGACAGCGACCTGGTTCAGGGCGCCCAGCGCGGCAACATGGCCCAGCTGGTCGAGTGGACGCAGTGGGCCGATAAGGTGGTGAGTTTCTGATGGCGCGCACCGCGCTGGTTCTCGGCGCCGGCCTCGGCGGCCTGGTGGCGGCCGAAACCCTGCGCAAGCTGCTGCCGAAGGCGGATCGCGTGATTGCCGTGGACCGCGCGGCAGAGCATTTTTTTCCGCCTTCGCTGCTGTGGCTGATGGTCGGCGAGCGGACGCCTGAGGATTTCTCGCGTCCCCTGTCACGGCTGGCCGCGCGCGGCGTCGAGTTCCGCCGCGGCAGCGTGACGCGGATCGATCCTGCCGCCCGCAAGGTCGAGATCGACGGGCAGCCGGTCGCCGCCGATGCGCTGGTGATCGCCCTGGGCGCCGAGTATGCGCCCGAGGCGATACCGGGGCTCGCCGAGGCCGGGCTGACCTTCTACACCCTGGAGGGCGCCGCGGCCGTGCGCGACGCGCTGTCCGCCTTCAGCGGCGGCCGCGTCGTCGTCCTGACTGCCGCGCCGCTCTACAAATGCCCGGCGGCGCCTTACGAGGCGGCGCTGCTGGCGGAAGATTTCCTGCGCAGGCGCGGCGTTCGCGATGCGACGGAAATGGCGTTCTTCGCCGCCGAGCCGCAGCCGATGGCAGTGGCCGGGCCGGCGGTCGGCGCCGCCGTGCGCGGCATGATCGAAGCGCGCGGCATCGCCTACCATCCTGAACACCAGGTCAAGGCCGTCGATCCGGCGGCGCGCCGCATCGAATTCGCCAACGGCGCATCCACCGGATACGATCTGCTGCTCTACGTGCCGCCGCACCGCGCTCCGGCTGTCGTGCGCGAAGCGGGGCTGACCAACGAGGCTGGCTGGATCCCGGTCGACCGGCATACCCTGCAGACAAAATTCGACGGCGTCTTCGCCATCGGCGACATCACCACCATCCCGCTGAAGATGGGCAGGCCGCTGCCCAAGGCCGGCGTCTTCGCCCACGGCCAGGCCGAGACCGTGGCAGCCAACATCGGGCATGCCTGGACCGGCAAGGGCGCGCCGCGCCATTTCGACGGCCACGGCATGTGCTTCATCGAGGCCGGCAACGGCCGCGCCGGCATCGGCAAGGGCAACTTCTACGCCGAGCCGACGCCGCAGGTGGAGGTGCGCGGGCCGGGCCTGATGTGGCACGCCGGCAAGATCCTCTACGAGAAATACTGGCTGTACCGTCGATTCTGAGCCGGGTGGCTGGTGCGACCACGTCAATTCAAGCTGCTTGCCGTCCTGCTCGCGATTACTGCACTGCCGGCGGCGGCGCAAAGTCGGTCTGCGCAGCACGGCGAGCGCGAGGGCGTCGAGGTCAAGGCCACGCCCCTGACGCGGCCCGCCGTACTGGCCTTCTACCAGGCGCGCGGCTTCTCGGCGCAGGCCATTTCGCCCTATGCCGATGCCTGCGTGTTCTCCTTCGAGTTGCGCAACACGACACGGAAGACCCTGCGCTTGCGCCTGGCCGACTGGCGCGCGCAAACCGCTGCCGGCACGCTTCGCTTCAGGCTGCCGCAGTCCTGGGAGGCGGAGTGGGCCCGGCGCGGCGTCGCCGAGCCGGCGCGCATCGCCTTCCGCTGGGCGCAGTTCCAGGCGGACATCGAGTTCGCGCCAGGCGACTGGATCATGGGCATGGCGGCGCTGGAGCGCCCCCCCGAAGGCACCCTCCGACTGACCGTTCCTTACACCATCGGCAAGCAAAAACATGAAATCGTTCTCGACCGACTCGCCTGCGCCGCAGCCGAATGAGCGGCGCCGCACCCTGATGCGCCTGGCCGGCCTCGGCTGCCTGCTCGCCGCCGCGCCGCTCGCCGCCCAGGGCAGCGGCATGTCCACTGTGGCCGGCATGCCCGCCGCGCCGCCGCTGGCGCTGCCGGACATCGACGGCAAGGTCGTGGATCTTGCGTCTCTTCGCGGCCGGCTGGTGCTGGTGAATTTCTGGGCCACCTGGTGCCCGCCCTGCCGGCGCGAGTTTCCCTCGCTCTCGCGCCTGCAGAAGCTGTTCAAGCCGGGCGAGCTGGCCGTGCTGGCGGTGAATGTCGGCGAGGACGCCGAAACCATATTCTCCTTCGCCGGCGCCAGCGATGTCACCATCCTGCTCGACCGCGATTCGGCCGCCATGCGGCGCTGGCCGGTGAAGGGCCTGCCCAGCACTTTCGTCGTCGATAAGAAGGGCAGGCTGGCGCTGCGCGCCGTCGGCGGGCGCGAGTTCGACGATGCCGCCATCGTCGCGCAGTTGCGCGGCCTGCTGCGAGTCTGACAAACTTCGTCCTTTGACGGGGAGGGGCCATGAACAAGCAGCCAGGATTGTCCACGCAGTGCGTCCACGCCGGCGAGATCGCCGACGCGCACGGCTCGCCGCACACGCCGATCTACAACACCACCACCTTCAGGTTCGCCTCGACCGCCGAGGTGCTCGACGTCGTCGACGGCCGCAAGGCGGGCAGCCTGTACACCCGCTACGGCCTCAACCCGACGATCTTCGCACTGGAGGCCAAGCTCGCCGCGCTGGAAGGCGCCGAGGCGGCCTGGGCCTTCTGCTCGGGCATGGCGGCGGAGGCGGCGCTGTTCATGACGCACGGCCGCGAAGGCATCGCCTGCATCGGCGACGCCTACGGCGGCACGCTGGAGCTGATCGGTTCGCAATTGCCGCTGTTCGGTGTGCGCACCCACCTGCTGCTTGGCAGCGAATTGGATCGGCTCGAAGCCTGCCTGCGCGAAGGCTGCCGGCTGGTCTTCCTCGAGACGCCGACCAACCCGCGCATGGAGATCTTCGACATCGCCTCGATCGCCGAGCTGGCGCACCGCCACGGCGCGCGCCTGGCGGTGGACAACACCTTCGCCTCGCCGGTGAACCAGCGCCCGCTGGAACTCGGCGCCGACTTCGCGGTGCACAGCGCGACGAAGTATCTCGGCGGCCACAGCGACATCACGGCCGGCGCCATCATGGGCAGCAAGGAATTGCTGGCGCCGATCTGGAACTGGCGCAAGAACCTCGGCCAGATGATCGCGCCGGAAACCGCCGCGCTGCTGGCGCGCAGCCTGCGCACGCTGGTGGTGCGCGTTGAGCGGCAGAACGCCACGGCGCAGGCGGTGGCCGAGGCGATGGCGCGGCATCCGCAGGTGGCGCGGGTGTTCCATCCCGGCCTGCCGGATTTCCACGGCCACAGCCTGGCGAAGCGCCAGATGAAGGGCTTCGGCGGCATGCTCAGCATCGAGGTGAAGGGCGGCGGCGCGGCGGCCACACGCGCGGCCGACCGACTCAAGCTGTTCGCCCTGGCGCCCAGCCTGGGCGGCGCTGAGAGCCTGGTGACCCAGCCGACCACCACCACCCACCACGGCCTGACGCCGGAGGAGCGGGCGCGGCGCGGCATCTCGGAGGCCATGCTGCGCCTCTCCGTCGGCCTGGAGGATGCGGCCGACCTGATCGCCGATCTCGACCAGGCACTCGGGGCGTGACATGAAACGCGTCGCCGTCATCGGCACCGGCTTCGCCGCGCTTTCCGCCGCGCGCAAGCTGCGCCAGCTCGACAAGCAGGTGGAGATCAGCGTCATCGGGCCGCGGCCGGAGCTCGTCTTCCTGCCCAGCCTGATCTGGCTGCCCTCGGGCAAGCGCCGCGCCGAAGACCTGCGCATTCCTCTCGATGATTTTTTCCGGCGCAACGACATCCGCTTCGTCGCCGGCGAGGCGACGGGCCTGGAACAGGGCGGACGCACAGTGCTCACCACCGCCGGGCCGGTGCACAACGACGGCCTGGTCATCGCCTGCGGCGGACGCTTCATCAAGAAGCTGCCCGGCATCGAGCATGCCATCACGCCCTGCGAGGGCATCGCCGCGGTGGAGCGCCTGCGCGACCGCGTTGCGGCCATGCAGGACGGCACCATCGCCCTCGGCTTCGCCGGCAACCCGAACGAACCGAGCGCCATGCGCGGCGGGCCGATGTTCGAATTCCTCTTCGGCCTCGACACCCAGCTGCGGCGCGAGGGGCGGCGCGACAGGATCAAGCTGGCGTTCTTCAATCCCATGCCGAACCCCGGCAACCGCCTCGGCGAGAAGGCCGTCGCGCGCCTGTTGGCGGAAATGCAGCGGCGCGACATCGCCACCCACCTCGGCCACAAGCTGGCCGGCTTCGAAAAGGACAAGGTGAAGACCGAGGGCGGCGAGTTTGCCGCCGACCTCATCGTCTTCATGCCCGGCCTCACCGGCAATGCCTGGTTCGACAACACCGACCTGCCACGCTCGCCGGGCGGACTGATCAAGGCCGATGCGCACTGCCGCGTCGAGGGACGCGAGCGCGTCTATGTGGCGGGCGATGCCGGCAGCTTCCCGGGCCCGGACTGGATGCCGAAGCAGGCGCACATGGCCGACCTGCAGGCCGAAACGGCGGCGGAGAACCTGCTGGCGGAACTGAACGGGGGCAAGGCGGAGAAGACGTTCAAGGTCGAACTGCTGTGCATCGTCGATTCGCTCGACGCCGGCATGCTGGTCAAGCGCACGCCCGATGGCGGCTTCGCCCTGCCACCGCTCGGTCCGATGCACACCGCCAAGGCCTTCTTCGAGTCCTGGTACCTGCGCCGCTACCGCTGAGCGTCGCCGTCCTGGCGAGACCGACTTTTTTCCGCGAGTCTGGCTTTCTCGTAGATCGGCATCACTTCGGGCAGGTGGCGCTCGATTTCCTCGATGCGATTCCTGCCGGAGGGGTGGGTGGACAGCCACTGCGGCGGGGCGCCCTTGTTGGCGGCCATCATCTTCTTCCACAGCGTGACGCCGGCGCGCGGATCGTAGCCGGCGCGCGCGGCGAGCTCCAGGCCGACGGTGTCGGCCTCGGTCTCGTCGTCGCGCGAGAACTTCAGGGTCATCAGCTGGCCGCCGGCGTTGAACACCCCGGAATACTTGCCGCCGCCGACGAACTCGCTGAGCAGGCTGGCGCCCAGGCGGGTCAGCTCGGTCTTGGCGATGCGCTCGCGGGCGTGTTCGCGCAGGGCGTGGGCGATTTCGTGGCCCATCACCACCGCCGCCTCGTCGTCGGTCAGCTGCAGGCCGAGCAACAGGCCGCTGAAGACGGCGATCTTGCCGCCGGGCATGCAGAAGGCGTTGACCGGCGGCGCGCCGATCAGGATGACCTCCCACTGCCACTGCCGGGCGCGCGGGTTGAAGCGGGCGGCGTGGGGGATGAGCCGGTTGGCGATCTCGCGCAGCCGCCGCGTCTGCGGATGGTCGTCGGGGGCCAGCGCCTTCTTCGCCGCCGCCTGGCTCTTCAGCTGGGAGAACTCCTGCGCGGCCTGGCGCTCCAGGCCTTCGGCCGGCACCAGTTTGCGCATGGCCGAGGGCTGGCCGACATCCACGCCATCGCGCGCGGCGGCGCTGCCGGCGGCGGCGAGGGCACAAACAAAAAGGGCGATGAGCGGGTGTTTTCTCATCGCCCTATCTTACCGCAGGAAATTTTCAGGCGGAGGCCGCTTTCTTGCGCTGCGACGCTGCGGCCGGCGTGACCGCCTTGGCCGGACGCTCGATCGACACCTCGGCCAGGCGGCCGGCGATGTGGGCCAGCGCCTCCTCGACCTGGTCGATGAGGATCAGGCACAGCTCGCCGGGCTGCAGGCGCGCCAGCGCCGTGTCGATGGCGAGGAATTCGCCGCGGATCTCTTCCACCGCCGTGGCCCGCTTGGCTTGCCTGAGGCCCTCGCGCAGCAGGCCGAGCACCTCGCCGTCGGCGCGGCCGCGCTGGCACTGGTCCTGGTAGAGGATGACCTCGTCGAAGGCGTCGCCGAGGATCTCGGTCTGCTTGCGGATGTCCTCGTCGCGCCGGTCGCCGGCGCCGCTGATGACGATGGAGCGCCGTTCGGCCGGCATCGCCTCGACGGCGCGCACCAGGGCGATGATGGCGTCCGGGTTGTGGCCGTAATCGGCGATGAGGGTGGCGCCGCGGTAGCTGAAGACGTTGAAGCGGCCGGGCGCCGTCTCGGCGTCGCTGGCAAAGGACTGCAGCGCGGCGCGCACGGCGGCCCAGTCGAGGTTGAGCGCCCAGGCGGCGGCGACCGAGGCCATGGCGTTGTCGACCTGGAAGCCGATGGTGCCCTTGCGCGTCAGCGGCACCTCATTGAGCGGGATGCGCTGCACCACCGAGCCCAGCTCGGCGCAGACGATGTGGTTGCCGTCGATGTAGACCACCCGCTTGCCCTGGGCGTTGTGGGTGGCCATCGTCGGGTGGTGGCGGTCGGCGGCGAAGAAGGTCACCGCGCCGGGGCAGTTCTCCGCCATCTTCGCCACGATCGGGTCGGCGGCGTTGAGCACCGCCATGCCGTCGGGGGCGACGTTCTGGACGATGACGCGTTTCAGCACGGCGAGGTCTTCCACCGTGGTGATGTAGTTGAGGCCGAGGTGGTCGCCCTCGCCGATGTTGGTCACCACCGCCACCTTGCAGCGGTCGAAGGCCAGGCCCTCGCGCAGCAGGCCGCCGCGGGCGGTCTCGAACACCGCGGCGTCGACGTCCGGGTGCATCAGCACGTTGCGGGCGCTCTTCGGGCCGCTGCAGTCGCCGCTGTCGAGGCGGCGCCCGCCGACATACACCCCGTCGGTGCAGGTCATGCCGGTGGTGAGGCCCGTGCCTTCGAGCAGGTGGGCGATCAGGCGCACGGTGGTGGTCTTGCCGTTGGTGCCGGTCACCGCCACCACCGGGATGCGGCCGTCGCAGCCTTCCGGGTACAGGTCGGCGACGACGGCCTCGCCGACGGCGCGGCCCTTGCCGAAGGAGGGCGCCAGGTGCATGCGCAGGCCGGGGGCGGCGTTCACCTCCACCACCGCGCCGCCCTGCTCCTCGAGGGGCTTCTGCACGGTCTCGCAGACGATGTCGACGCCGGCGATGTCCAGGCCGATCATCTGCGCCGCCGCCACGGCGCGCGCCGCGACGTCGGGATGCACGTCGTCGGTGACGTCGGTGGCGGTGCCGCCGGTGGACAGGTTGGCGTTGTTGCGCAGCACCGCGCGCACGCCCTGGGCGGGGACGGAGTCCGCCGTCAGGCCCTGCAGGGCGAGGCGGCGCAGCGCGATGTCGTCGAAGCGGATCCGGGTGAGCGAAGTGGCGTGGCCGCTGCCGCGGCGCGGATCGCTGTTGACGATGTCGACCAGCTCGCGGACGGTGTGCGCGCCGTCACCGATGACATGCGGCGGATCGCGGCGGGCGGCGGCGACCAGCTTGTGGCCCACCACCAGCAGGCGGAAATCATGGCCCGGCACGAAGCGCTCGAGCATCACCGTCGAGCCGTACTCGGCGGCGTTGGCGAAGGCCGCGGCGAGCTGCTCGCGCGTGGTGATGTTGACCGTGACGCCCTTGCCCTGGTTGCCGTCCTGCGGCTTGACCACCACCGCGCTGCCGATCTCCTGCATGGCGGCCCAGGCGTCGTCGGCGTCGACGACGGGGCGGCCCTGCGGCACCGGCACGCCGGCGGCTTCCAGCAGATGCTTGGTGAGCTGCTTGTCCTGGGCGATGGTTTCGGCGATGGCGCCGGTGCGGTCGACTTCGGCGGCCTGGATGCGCCGCTGCTTGCTGCCCCAGCCGAACTGTACCAGGCTGCCCTGGGTCAGGCGGCGGAAGGGGATGCCGCGCGCCGCGGCGGCATGCACGATCGAGCCGGTGCTGGGGCCGAGGCGCACGTCCTCGTCGAGCTCGTGCAGGCGCGCCAGCGCGTCGGCGAGGTCGAAGGGCGCATCCTCCAGGGCGGCGCGGCAGAGCCGCTCGGCGAGCTCCATGGCCAGGCGGCCGACTTCCTCCTCGGAGTATTCGACGACGACCTGGAAGACGCAGCGCTCGACGGTCTGGGTGACGCGGCTGAAGGTGACCGGGCAGCCGGCCTGGGCCTGCAGGCCCAGGGCGGCGAAGGCCAGCGCGTGGGCGACCGAGATGTCGCCTTCGTGGCCGATCGGGCGCATCGGGCCGATGTTCGGGAAGCGCGCGCGCAGGCGGTCCTCGAAGCCGGGCAGGGCGCCGATGGCGCACTCGCCGCCTTCGGTTCGCACCACCGCCTCGATGGCGGTATGGCGGCTCCACAGGTTGGGACCGCGCAGGGCTCGAATACGGGAGACTTCCATGATGGATATCCTGAGAGAAGAGTTGTCTTTTTACTGATTCGCCACCCGGCGCGGGCGGCTGCGCGGCGGGCGCTTGTGCTCCCGCTCGAAGGTATCGATGCCGACGCGGATCTTGTCGACCGGGATGTCGAGCGCCACGGCGGCGCCCACGGCGGCGAGCAGGCAGGCGGCACGCTCGGGGTCGAGCGCGTCCTTGTTCATGACGAAGACCGGCAGCTCCATGAAGGGGCCTTCGACGTTGCCGGTCGCCAGCATGACGCGGTTCTCGCGCAGGTACAGGGCGCGGCCGCCTTGGGCGCGGTGCGCGGCGATGGCCGGCAGATCCTGCGCCAGGCCGTAGAAGATCACCTCGCCGTCGCACAGCTCGGCCATGCGCGCCACCAGCGGATCGGCGGCATTCAGCACGGCGGCGCCCTCGGGCAGGACGATGTCCACCTGGGTGCGCAGCACGTGGTAGAGCTGCTCGGCGTTGTGGATGTCGAACTCGCCGAGCGCCTCGAAGCCGGTGGCGTCGGTGACGATGCCGACCTGGCAGCGGTCGTAGGCGATGCCCTCGCCGAGGATCATCGCCGGGCCGTTCTCGAACACCGCGGCATCCACCGAACGGTTGATGAGCAGGCGCTGGCCGGCGGCCCAGTGGGCGCTGTCGCGCTTGTCCACCAGGCGCTTGTCGAGGAACAGGCCATCGCGGCAGGCCAGGCCGACGTGCTTGCCGGTGAGCTGCAGCAGCCAGGACACCAGGCGCGCGGTGAGCGCCGTGCCTTGCGTGCCGGCGATGCCGACCACCGGGATGCGGCCCTTGTCTTCGGCGGGGAAGAGGTTGTCCACGATGGCCTGGCCGACCGGGCGCGGCTTGCCGCGGGCCGGCTTGAGATGCATCAGCAGGCCGGGGCCGGCGTTCACCTCGACGATGGCGCCGCGTTGCGCTTCCAGCGGGCGCGAGATGTCTTCGGCGACGATGTCGATGCCGGCGATGTCGAGGCCGACGACGCGGGCGGCGAGGGTGGCGGCTTCCGCCACGTCCGGGTGCACTTCGTCGGTGACGTCGTCGGCCAGGTTGCCGTAGCGGATGATCAGCACTTTCTTGCCGAGCGGCGGCACCGAGTCGGGCGCGAAGCCCTGGCGCTTGAGCTCCAGCAGCACGGCCGGCTCGCGTTCCAC
>JAEUNH010000118.1 GCA_016791205.1 Rhodocyclaceae bacterium
TACGACTGGCTGCTGGCCGGCGGCGGCTTCGCCCTCGGCTTTTACCAGTGGGCGTTCGAGGGCGACCTGATCCAGCGCGCCGGCGATCCGACCACGACCGAAATCGTCGATGGCACGGTGATTGTGCTGCTGGTGTTCGAAGCGGCGCGGCGCATCCTGGGGCTCGCGCTGCCGCTGGTGTGCGCCGCCTTCCTGCTCTATCCGATGTTCCAGCGCGGCAAGCTCACGCGCATCCCGTGGTACGACTGGCTGCTGGCCGGCGGCGGCTTCGCCCTCGGCTTTTACCAGTGGGCGTTCGAGGGCGACCTGATCCAGCGCGCCGGCGATCCGACCACGACCGACCTCGTCGTTGGCACGGTGATGGTGCTGCTGGTGTTCGAGGCGGCGCGCCGCATCCTCGGCCTGGCGCTGCCGCTGGTGTGCGCGGCCTTCCTGCTGTTCGGCCTGTTCGGCCAGTACCTGCCGGTGGCGATCGCCCATCGCGGCTATTCCTTCGCCCAGATCGTCGACCAGCTCGGCTTCGGCACCGAGGGCATCTACGGCATCCCGACCCTGGTCTCGGCCACCTACATCTTCCTCTTCATCCTGTTCGGCTCCTTTCTCGAACACGCCGGGATGATCAACCTGTTCAACTCGCTGGCGCTCGGCTTCGTCGGCCATACCAAGGGCGGCCCGGCCAAGGTCTCGGTGATCTCCTCGGCGCTGATGGGCACCATCTCCGGCTCGGGCGTCGCCAACGTGCTCACCACCGGGCAGTTCACCATCCCGCTGATGAAGCGCTTCGGCTACTCGGGCGTCTTCGCCGGCGCGGTGGAAGCGACTTCCAGCATGGGCGGCCAGATCATGCCGCCGGTGATGGGCGCGGTGGCCTTCATCATGGCGGAAAACCTCAACGTGCCCTACGCCGAAATCGTCAAGGCGGCGGCGATCCCGGCCATGCTGTATTACCTGACGGCCTTCTGGATGGTGCATCTGGAGGCCGGCCGCGCCAAACTGCTCGGCCTGCCGAAGGACCAATGCCCCAATCCCTGGCGCGCCATGCGCGAGAGCTGGTACCTGGTGCTGCCGCTGGCGGCACTGGTGTGGATGCTGTTCAACGGCTTCACGCCGATGTTCTCCGGCATGGTCGGCCTGGCGCTCACCGCCATCCTGATCCTCGGCGCGGCGCTGGCCGCGCGCATCTCGGGCACGGCCTTCCGCGTCGTCTTCTGGATCGCCGTCGGCCTGGGCGCTTCCGCCTTCGCCAAGTGGGGCATCTATCCCATCCTCGGCCTCATCGCCGTGCTGGTCGCCGGCTGCTTCGGCATCAAGGGCGGGCACAAGACCCTCCACACCATGAAGATGAGCCTGGTGGATGGGGCGAAACAGGCGCTGCCGGTCGGTGTCGCCTGCGCCGTGGTCGGCGTCATCATCGGCATCCTGACGCTCACCGGCGCGGCCTCCAGCTTCGCCGGCTTCATCCTGCAGGTGGGCGAGAAGAGCCTGTTCCTCTCTCTGGTGCTGACCATGATCGTCTGCCTGATCCTCGGCATGGGCATCCCGACCATTCCCAACTACATCATCACCAGCGCCATCGCCGCGCCCGCCCTCTTGAAGCTCGGCGTGCCGCTGATCGTCTCGCACATGTTCGTCTTCTACTTCGGCATCATGGCGGATCTCACGCCGCCGGTGGCGCTGGCGGCCTTCGCCGCCTCCAGCATCGCCAAAGAGTCGCCGATGAAAATCGGCTTCAAGGCGGTGCAGGTGGCCATCGCCGGCTTCGTCGTGCCCTACATGGCGGTCTACGACAATGCGCTGATGCTGCAGGGCGACTGGACGGTGGCGGCGGTCGCCTACATCGTCTTCAAGGCGGTGCTCTCCATCGCACTGTGGGGCGCCGCGGCGATCGGCCATATGTTCGCGCCGCTCAACTGGGGCGAGCGGCTCTTCGCCGCGGCAGCGGCCTTCTTCCTCGTCGCCGCCCTCCCGCTCACCGACGAGATCGGCTTTGCGCTCGCGGCGGCCTTCCTCGGCTGGCATGCCTGGCGCAGCCGCCGTATCGCGCAGACTGACTTTTCCTGATGCTGTGCCTTGGCGCCGGCGCGCTGGTGACGATGCTGGCCGTCGAATCCTTCACGTTGGCCTGGACGCATTCCATCGAGAAGATCCGCTGGGAGGAGGACTGGCGCCTCGCCGACGGCCGCATGCATCTGGTCGAGGCGCGCATCCGCGGCAGCGGCGCCGGCATGGAGCCGCCGGCGGGCGCCGTGCTGGAGAACGGCGTCTGGCGCTACCGCCCCGCACTCGCGCCGCTGGAGCGCCTGCGGCTGGCCCACTCGATCTTCACGACCGGCTATGAACTGTGCGTCGACCGGCGCTGCCGGCCGCTTGCAGAGCTCGTCGGCAGCGCGGAGAATGAGCCGGTCGATCTGTTCGCCTGCACAGGAGAAAACCATGGTCGCTGAATTCGATGCAGTCCTGAAAACCCCCTTCGGCGCCCTCGGCGTGCGCACCGAGGACGGGTCCATTTCCGAAATCCGCTTCCTGCCGCCCGGCACCCGGGCGGTCAAACCGAAGACCGTGCTGGCCGAGCGCGCCTGCATGCAACTCGCCGCCTACCTGGCGAATCCGGGCGCCGGCTTCGAACTCCCGCTCGCCCCGGCCGGCACGCCCTTCCAGCGCAGCGTCTGGCGCGCCATCGCTGCCATTCCGGAAGGAAGAACCTTGACCTACGGCGAGATCGCGAAGCGCCTGAAGAGCGCGCCGCGCGCCGTCGGCCAGGCCTGCGGCCGCAATCCCTATCCCGTGGTGGTGCCCTGCCACCGCGTCGTCGCGGCCGACGGCGGGCTGGGCGGCTTCGCCAGCGCGCGCGGCGGCTGGCTGCTCGACACCAAGCGCTGGCTGCTGGACCACGAGCGGGCGCTTTGAAAGAAAAAGTCGGTCTGCCTACCACGGCGGATCAGGCGCTGCTCGACGCCTTCGCCGACACCCTCTGGCTGGAGGCCGGCCTCGCCAAGAACACGCTGGCGAGCTACCGCGCCGACCTGGCGCAGTTCTCCATCTGGCTCGGCCTGCGCAACAAAAGCCTCGCCCAGGTCGAGCCGGTCGACCTCCACGACTACCTGCGCGACTTCAGCCGCCGCGCCAAGGCGACCAGCCAGCGCCGCCTGATCGCCTCGCTGCGCCGCCTCTACCGGCACTTGCTGGCCGTTGGCGAAATCAAGGCCGACCCGACCCTCAACATCGAACCGCCGCCGCGCCCCGAGCGCTTCCCCAGGACGCTGTCCGAGGCTCAGGTCGAAGCCCTGCTCGCCGCGCCCGACATCGACACGCCGCTGGGGCTGCGCGACCGGGCCATGCTGGAAGTGCTCTACGCCACGGGCTTGCGCGTCTCGGAGCTGGTGGCGCTGAAGCTGTTCGAGGTCGGCATGAACGAGGGGGTGGTGCGCGTTTTCGGCAAGGGTTCGAAGGAACGCCTGGTTCCGCTCGGCCAGGTGGCGCTGGAGTGGCTGGATCGCTATCTGCGGGAGGCGCGCCCGCAATTGCTCGCCGGCAAGCCCTGCGACGCAGTCTTCGTCACCCGGCGTGCGGCCGGCCTGTCGCGCCAGATGTTCTGGCACCTGATCAAGCGCCACGCCGCGCGTGCCGGCATCGAGTCCTCGCGCCTCTCGCCGCATACCCTGCGCCACGCCTTCGCCACGCATCTCATCAACCACGGCGCCGACCTGCGCGTGGTGCAGCTGCTGCTGGGACACGCCGACATCTCGACGACGCAGGTCTACACCCACGTCGCCCGCGAGAGACTGAAGCAGCTGCATGCACAGCACCACCCGCGCGGCTGAGCAAGCCCACAAAATGGAAGAGCCCCGCAAGCGGGGCTCTTGTGTGCGCCAGCCTCGGCGCGGCGCCTTCGATGAGGCGCAACCGCAGGATCGACGATCCCGCAAGGGTGCTCCGGTGAAACAAACGCTTCCTGCTTCTTCCGGCTCGTTCTCCAGGTTATGGGAACATTTCAGTTATAGCCGTCCGCCCGGCGAGGTTCAAGGCGGATTTTGTAGAATGCTGAAATGAAACACGAAACCCATGCTCCGGAAACCCCGGCCACCCGCTTCCTGCTGCAGCAGCGCGTCGCCCACTCGAACCATCTCTACGAATACGAGGAGCACGGCGGCACGCGCGTCTCGGCGCGCGAGCTGAACGTCGCCGAGCATGCCGTGGTGAAGACCCTGGTGATGGAGGACGAGGCCGGCAAGCCGCTGATCGTGCTGATGCACGGCGACCGCAAGGTGTCGACCAAGAACCTGGCGCGGCAGATCGGCGCGAAAAGCGTCTCGCCCTGCAAGCCCGAAGCCGCGCAACGCCACACCGGCTACCTGGTGGGCGGCACTTCCCCTTTCGGCACGAAGAAACGACTGCCGGTGTACATCGAGAAGACCATCCTCGACCTGCCGCTGATCTACATCAACGGCGGCCGGCGCGGCTTCCTGGTCGGGGTGCAGCCGCACGAGATCGTGCGCGTGCTGCAGCCGAAGGAAGTGAACTGCGGCCTGGCCGATTAAGAGAGTTTCCCGCGCTCGATCGCCACCCCGACCCGCTTCACGCCCTTCGCCACACCGGTCTTGGCGATGGAAATCCTCACCCAGGGCGCGCCGAAATCCTCGGTCAGCAGGGCCACGACGAACTCGCCCAGCGTCTCCAGCAGGTTGAAGTGGCGCTCGCCCAGCTCCTTGCGGATGCGCGCGATCACCTCGGCGTAGTCGATGGTGTCGGCGATGTCGTCGTGCTGGGCGGCGGCGTCCGGCACGCCGAATTCGAGGCTGATCTCGATGGTCTGGCGCGCCGCCCGCTCACGCGCGTAGATGCCGACCCAGGCCTCGACGCGCAGTTCGTCGATGAAGATGCGATCCATGAAGGAATCTCGATTAGAATGCCGCTGATTTTAGGGGATATACAGTGACTACGCTCGGTTTCGCCATCCTCGCCTACTTGCTCGGCTCCATTCCCTTCGCCATGGTGACGAGCAAGCTGTTCGGCCTGGCCGATCCGCGCAGCTATGGCTCGGGCAACCCCGGCGCCACCAACGTCCTGCGCAGCGGCAACAAACTGGCGGCGCTGCTCACCCTCCTCGGCGATGTGCTGAAGGGCTGGCTGGCGGTTTTCCTCGTCCAGCAGTTCGGTCCGGCCTACGGCGCCCAGGCGCAGGACGCGGCCATCGCCGGCTTCGCCGCCTTCTTCGGCCACCTGCACCCGATCTTCCTCCACTTCAGGGGCGGCAAGGGCGTGGCCACCGCCGCCGGGGTGCTGTTCGGCTTCAGCCCGTGGCTGGGCCTGGGCGTGCTGGCGGTGTGGATCGGCGTGGTGTGGTTCTTCCGCTATTCCTCGCTCGGCGCCATCGCCGCCGCCGTCACGGCGCCGCTGTTCGCCCTGGCCCTGCTCGGCGCGGGCGACACGCTCACAGCGGTGTTCTGCATCGCCCTGCTGCTCTACTGGCGCCACAGCGAGAACCTGCAGCGCATCCGCGCCGGCACCGAGCCGAAGGTCGGCGAGAAAAAAACTACGTCCTGAACTTCGCGGCCAAGCCGTCGGCGGCCTGGGCCAGCAGCACCGCATCGACCCCCACCGCAACGAAATTGCAGCCTGCGCCGATCCAGCGCCGCGCCCCCTCCTCGCCGCGCGCCAGGATGCCCGCGGCCTTGCCCGACGCCCGAATGCGTCGCAACGCATCCTCGATCGCCGCCTGCACCTCGGAATGCTGCGGATCGCCCAGATGGCCCATGTCGGCGGAGAGGTCCGCCGGCCCGACGAAGACGCCGTCGACGCCCGGCGTCGCCGCGATGGCGTCGAGGTTTTCCAGCCCCTGACGCGATTCCACCTGCACCAGCAGGCACAGTTCCTCCTCGACGCATTTGTAGTAGTCGCGGATGCGGCCCCACTGCGTGGCCCGGGTGCCGCCGGCCACGCCGCGCCGGCCCGCCGGCGGATAGCGCATGTAGCTCACCGCCTGGGCCGCTTCCTCGGCCGTCTGCACATAGGGGATCAACAGGGTCTGGGCGCCGAGGTCGAGCACGCGCTTGACCCACACCATGTCGTTCCAAGGCGGCCGCACGATGGGCGTCGCGCCCGCTCCGCGCAGGGCCTGCAATTGCGCCTGCACGTCGGGCAATTCGTTGGGCGCGTGCTCCATGTCGATGCACAGCCAGTCGAAGCCGGCCGCGCCGAGCAGTTCGGTCACCCCGGCATTCGCCAGCACCGACCACAGGCCGATCTGCGGCCTGCCTTCGCGCAGGGCGCGCTTGAATCGATTCACCGGCAGATCCATGTCACACCTCCTCCAGCGGCCAGCGCGGCCTGACGCCGAAACCACCGTCACCCTTCACCGCAGTTGCAAAAGTCAGTCGCTGCGCCCCGGCGAAGGCGATCATCGCGCCATTGTCCGTGCACAGCTCCATCTCGGGATAGAAGACCCGAGCACCGGCGGCCTGCGCGCCGGCATCCAGCGCGGCTCGCAATGCCCGGTTGGCGCCGACGCCGCCGGCGACGACCAATTGCTTCAGTCCGGTTGCCTTCAGTGCGGCCAGCGCCTTGGCGGCCAGCACCTCGACGATGGCCGCCTGGAATTCGGCGCACAGGTCCGCCTTGTCGTTGTCGTCGAGGGGCTGCTTGCGCACCTGCGTCAGCACCGCCGTCTTCAAACCGGAAAAGCTGAAATTCAGGTCGCCGCTGTGCAGCATGGGCCGCGGCAGGCTGAAGCGCCCGACCCGGCCCTGCCCGGCCAGGGCAGCCAGCTGCGGCCCGCCAGGGTAGCCCAGCCCGAGCAGCTTGGCGGTCTTGTCGAAAGCTTCGCCGGCTGCATCGTCCAGGGTTTCGCCCAGCAGCTCGTACTGCCCGATGCCGACCACCCGCATCAGCTGGGTATGGCCGCCGGAGACCAGCAGGGCGACGAAGGGGAAGCGCGGCGGGTCGGCCGAGAGCAGCGGCGAGAGCAGGTGGCCTTCGAGGTGATGCACCGGCAGGGCCGGCACCTTCAACGCGAAGGCCAGCGCCTCGGCGAAGCCCGCCCCCACCAGAAGGGCGCCGGCCAGCCCCGGCCCGGCGGTGTAGGCGATGGCGTCGATATCGCCGGTGCGGCAATCGGCCCGGTCCAGCACGACCCGCAGCAGCGGCACGACGCGCCGGATGTGGTCGCGCGAGGCCAGTTCCGGCACCACCCCGCCGTAGGCCTCGTGCAGGTCGGTCTGCGAATGCACGGCATGCGCCAGCAGGCCGCGCCCCGTGTCGTAGAGGGCCAGGCCGGTTTCGTCGCAGGAGGATTCGATGCCGAGGACGAGCATGGAGGGCATTTTAGGGCCTGTTGGACTTTCCCGCGAATGCGGCTATAATGCGCGGCTTTCCCAGTTAGCAGGGTTTATCCGCATGCCTGGCATCCGCGTCAAGGAAAACGAGCCGTTCGAAGTGGCCATCCGCCGCTTCAAGCGTGCCATCGAGAAAACCGGTCTTCTGACCGAACTGCGTTCGCGCGAGTTCTACGAGAAACCCACTTCGGAGCGCAAGCGCAAGCTCTCCGCTGCGGTGAAGCGCCATCACAAGCGCATCCGCAGCCAGATGCTGCCGCCGAAGATGTATTGAGCGCAGTCCGTCCGGACTGCCTGAAGCAAGCAGCCACGGCAAGCACGGAAGCCCTCCGTGCGATCCGTGGCTTTCGCATTTGGAGAGCGCCATGAATCTCAAGTCACGCATCAACGAGGACATGAAGACGGCCATGAAGGCGCGCGAGGCCGCGCGCCTGGGCGCCATCCGCCTGCTGCTGGCCGCCATCAAGCAGAAAGAGGTCGATGAGCGCATCCAACTCGACGACGCCGCCGTGCTCGCCGTCATCGACAAGATGCTCAAGCAGCGCCGCGATTCCATCGCCCAGTACGGGAAGGCCGGCCGGCAGGATCTGGTCGATGCGGAGCAATTCGAGGTCGGGGTGCTCTCCGGCTACATGCCTCAGGCGTTTACAGCCGAAGAGATCCGGGCCGCGGTGGCCGAGGCGATCGCCGCCAGCGGCGCCGCCGGACCGCAGGACATGGGCAAGGTGATGGCGGTCCTCAAGCCGACACTCGCCGGCCGCGCCGACATGGGCCAGGTCTCCGGCCTGGTCAAGGCCGCCCTGACGAAGTAAATCCGCCGGCAAAACCGGCGGTCTTTCCTATAATGGGTTGAAGGCCGGGGGCGCTACTCTTTTGCGCCAGCGCCCCCATATCAACTGAGCGTGATTCCAGAATCCTTCATCCAGGAACTCCTCGCGCGCATCGACATCGTCGACGTCATCGAGCGCAGCCTGCCCCTGAAAAAGGCAGGCGCGAACTATGTCGCCTGCTGTCCCTTCCACAGCGAGAAGACGCCTTCCTTTTCCGTCAGCCCCTCGAAACAGTTCTATCACTGCTTCGGCTGCGGGGCGCACGGCAGCGCCATCGGCTTCCTCATGGAGTATTCCGGCCTCGGCTTCATCGAGGCCGTGGAAGACCTGGCAGGGCAGATCGGCCTGCCGGTGCCGCAGCAGCGCCCCGACGAGCGCCGGCAGAAGGCTGCCGAAGCCGCCCCGCTCACTGAATTCATGGCCCGCGCCGCGAAGTATTACAGGGAGCAGCTCAAGGCCAGCCCGAAGGCCATCGACTACCTGAAGGGGCGCGGCTTGACCGGCGAGGTCGCCGCCCGCTTCGGCCTGGGCTACGCACCGGACGGCTGGCAGAACCTGGCCGAGGTCTTCGGCGATTACCAGGACAAGGCGCTGGTCGACTGCGGTCTGGTCATCGAAGGCGACTCGGGCAAGCGCTACGACCGCTTCCGCGACCGCATCATGTTCCCCATCCTCGATACCCGCGGCAATGTCATCGGCTTCGGCGGCCGGGTGATCGGCCAAGGGGAACCAAAGTACCTCAATTCCCCCGAAACGCCGCTGTTCGAGAAGGGCCGGGAACTCTACGGCCTGCTCCAGGCCCGGGCGCCCATCCGCGACGAGGACTGCGTCATCGTCGTCGAAGGCTACATGGACGTCGTGGCGCTGGCCCAGCACGGCGTCGGCAACGCCGTGGCGACGCTGGGCACCGCCACTACGCCCACCCACGTGCACAAGCTGCTGCGCCAGGCCGACCGCGTCATCTTCTGCTTCGACGGCGACAATGCCGGCCGCAAGGCAGCGGCCCGCGCCCTGGAGGCCAGCCTGGAGCAGGTGGCCGACAACAAGACCGTGGCCTTCCTGTTCCTGCCTCCGGAGGACGACCCGGACAGCTACATCCGCACCCACGGCGCCGAGGCTTTCCGCAAGCTGGCGCGGCAGGCCATGCCGCTGACCGACTTCCTCATGCAGGAACTGAAGGCCGGCAAGGACCTCGCCAGCGCCGAAGGCCGCTCGCAGCTGGTGCATGCTGCCAAGCCGCTGCTCGGTCGCCTGCAGGCCCCGCTGCTGCGCCTGCAACTGGCCAAGCTGCTGGCCCAGGCCAGCGGCTTCTCCCAGGCCGAGATCGAGTCCCTCTGCGAGCTGCCGGCCGTCGTCCGCAAGACGGCGCCGGCCCGCACGCCTCGCGGCGCGCCGTCTCCCATCGCCAGGAAACTCCTGCGCCTCATCGTCCAGCAGCCCGGCCTGGCCGCCAGGCTGACGGCGGACTTGATTCCCGACGGCCAAGCCGAAACCGACGCGCTGGAAGCCTTGGTCTCCGCCGTGGCCGAAGGCGGCCTCTCGGGGGAAGGCTTCGGCATGGTGCTGGAGCATTTCCGCGGCACCACGCATGAAGGATTGATTTCCGAGGTGCTGACGGAACTCATCGAGCAGGAATTCGACGAAGAATCGATCGAGGCGGTTTTTGCCGATACCGTCGAACGCTTGCGCCAGGCTGTGGTGCGCAGCGAAATCGAGGCCCTCAACGCCAAGCACAAGAGCGTCGGGCTGGCCCCCGAAGAAGTGCGCCGGCTGCAGCAATTACTGGCGCAAAAACAGCCAGTTAAACCCGCGACTACGGCCTGATTTTTTGATATAATTTTTGGTTTTCCCCGCAAACGCGCTTACTGAGGAAAGACATGGCCAAGGAAAAAGCCAAAGGGGCTGCAAAAACCGCCGGAAAACGGGGCAAGACGCCGGCCAAGCCGGCCGCCAAGCCTGTCAAGTCCGGCAAGACCGCCAAGAAGGCGCCCGCCAAGACCGCAGCCAAGGCCAAGCCGGCCGCCAAGCCTGTCAAAGCCGCTCCCACGAAAGCTTCGGCCAAGACCCAGAAAGTCGCGACCGCCCCCGCCGTTGTCGTCACCGCCCCCGCCAAGGCTCCGGCCAAGGAAGCGCCGAAAGGCCGAACTGGCCGGGGCAAAGGCCGCAGCCCGCTGGCGCCGGCCCAGATCATCCAGCCGCTGGATCTGGAAACCCGCCGCACCCGACTGAAGAACCTGATCGCGCTGGGCAAGGAACGCGGCTTCCTCACCTACGCCGAGGTGAACGACCACCTGCCCGACGACATGGTGGACGCCGAGCAGATCGAGTCGATCATCAGCACCTTCAACGACATGGGCATCCAGGTTTTCGACGAGGCGCCGGCCGCCGAGGACCTGCTGATGTCCGAAGCCACGCCCCAGGTCGTCGCCGACGAGGATATCGAAGCCGAGGCCGAGCAGGCCCTGTCCACGGTCGAATCCGAATTCGGCCGCACCACCGACCCGGTGCGCATGTACATGCGCGAGATGGGCTCGGTCGAGCTGCTGACCCGCGAGGGCGAGATCGAGATCGCCAAACGCATCGAGGACGGCCTCAAGCACATGGTCCAGGCGATTTCCGCCTGCCCCACCACCATCGCCGAGATGCTCGACATGGCCGCCAAGGTGGCGCGCGACGAGATGCGAATCGACGAACTGGTCGACGGCCTGATCGATCCCAACGCCGCCGAGGACATCGAGGCGCTGGCGGAAAACGAGGAACTGGCGGTCGAAGAGGACGAGGCCGAGGAGGACGGCGAGGGCGGCGCGGTTTCGGCCTCCCTGCTGCAGCTGAAGGCCGACGCGCTGGAGCGCTTCACCGCCATCCACGGGCTGTTCGGCAAGATGCAGGCCGTGCTTGCCAAGAAGGGGCCGCGCGAAAAGGCCTACCTGAAGATCCAGCAGCAGATCTCCGGCGAACTGATGAACATCCGCTTCACGGCGCGCATCATCGAGCGCCTGTGCGACTCGGTGCGACACATGGTGGAGGACGTGCGCAACCACGAACGCAAGATCCAGGAGCTGTGCGTCAAGAAGGGCAACATGCCGCGCCCGCACTTCATCAAGGTCTTCCCCGGCAACGAGACCAACCTCGAGTGGCTCAAGCACGAAGTCACCGGCGGCAAGCCCTACGCCTCCACGCTGATGCGCGCGGCGCCGGCCATCATCGAAGAGCAGCAGAAGCTGATCGACCTGCAGAACCACATCGGCATTCCGCTGAAGGACCTCAAGGACATCAACAAGCAGATGTCTACCGGCGAGGCCAAGGCGCGGCGCGCCAAGCGCGAAATGACCGAGGCCAACCTGCGACTGGTGATCTCCATTGCCAAGAAGTACACCAACCGCGGTCTGCAGTTCCTCGACCTGATCCAGGAAGGCAACATCGGCCTGATGAAGGCGGTGGACAAGTTCGAATACCGGCGCGGCTACAAGTTCTCGACCTACGCCACCTGGTGGATCCGCCAGGCCATCACCCGCTCGATCGCCGACCAGGCGCGCACCATCCGCATCCCGGTGCACATGATCGAGACCATCAACAAGATGAACCGCATCAGCCGCCAGATCCTGCAGGAGACCGGCGCGGAACCGGATCCCGCCACGCTGGCGGTCAAGATGGAAATGCCAGAGGAGAAAATCCGCAAGATCCTCAAGATCTCCAAGGAACCGATCTCCATGGAGACGCCGATCGGCGACGACGACGACTCGCACCTGGGCGATTTCATCGAGGACGCCGCCACCCTGGCGCCGGCCGAGGCCGCCGTGTATGCCAGCCTGCGCGACGTCACCAAGGAGATCCTCGACACGCTGACGCCGCGCGAGGCCAAGGTGCTGCGCATGCGCTTCGGCATCGAAATGAATACCGACCACACGCTGGAAGAGGTCGGCAAGCAGTTCGACGTCACGCGCGAGCGCATCCGCCAGATCGAGGCCAAGGCGCTGCGCAAGTTGCGCCACCCCTCCCGTTCGGAGAAACTGCGCAGCTTCCTCGACACCGAGACTTGATCGAAAAAACGGCAGCCGCGGCTGCCGTTTCAGTATCATCGCCTCCGGGGGGCCGTTAGCTCAGTCGGTTAGAGCAGGGGACTCATAATCCCTTGGTCGTTGGTTCGAATCCAACACGGCCCACCATCTCTACCGCGAGGTGCTGCGCGACCTCGCTGGGCCAAAGGCTTTGCAATGGAAGCAGTCCCATAATCCCTTGGTCGTTGGTTCGAGTCCAACACGGCCCACCAAGTATTGCCCTTCAGTGCAG
>JAEUNH010000142.1 GCA_016791205.1 Rhodocyclaceae bacterium
GGTCACGACCGTTTCATTCTGGCGCGCCTCGTGCTCGGTGAACTTGACCACGCTGCGCACCACCAGGTTGATGTCGACGGCGGTCATCCGCGGCTCGCTCTTGCGGACGAAGTCGCGCACGTGGCGCATGATCTCGCCGGCGCGTTCCGCCTGCTCGCAGACTTCCTCGAGCGGTTCGATCAGGTCGGCCGGCGCCACGTCGCCGCTGCGCAGCCGGCGGATGCAGCCGCGCGCGAAGTTGGCGATCGCCGAGAGCGGCTGGTTGAGTTCGTGGGCCAGTCCGGTGGCCATTTCGCCCATGGTCGACAGGCGGGCCACCCGCGCCAGCTCGGTCTGGTGGCGCCGGCCCTGCTCCTCGGCCCACTTGTGCTCGGTGATGTCGCGCGTGATGCCGAGCAGCGCGTAAACGGCGCCGCGCGCATCGCGCAGGGGCACGGCATGCGTTTCCATCCAGCAGACGCGGCCCTTGAGGGTGATCGACTTGAACTCGTAGACCACGGCTTCGCCGGCGAAGACGCGCCGCATGTTCTCCCGATAGATGTCCTTGTATTCCTGCGCGACGACATCGTAGATCTTCGTGCCGATGATGTCCTCCGGACGCCCGGCATCCAGCAGCCGGAGCCCCGCCGGATTGATCTCCAGCACCGTGCCGTCGGCGGCCTGCAGCTTGACGCATTCGGGCTCGGATTCGATGATGGTGCGCAGCCGGTATTCGTTTTCCTGCAGGCGATCGAGGATGCCCTGGTGCTGGTCTTCCTTCTCGTGGAGGCGGGTTTCCGCCTCGCGCAGGCGCAACAGCAGGTAGGTCGATCCGATGATGGCGACCGTCAGGGCTCCGCCCAGCACCACCAATCCCAGCAAATAAAGGTCCTGATTCATGCCGATCACGTCGGATTATTCAACGGTCGAAACCACCATATCAGGCTATGCCACCCTGGCAATCAGGGAGTCCCTCAGGCGATATAAGTAAACTCCCCAATAGGCAGCGGATGCGGGGCGGACATGGCGGCGGCTCATGGGCCGATTGTAATACCTGCCGCGCAAAGCTTCTGGCACAATGCCCGCTCGATGCCGTTGCCATTGACCAAGGAGCCCGCCATGAAAAAGACCCTTCTCGCCCTCAGCCTTCCCCTCCTCGCCGCCTCCGCCCTCGCCGGCGACATGAAAGCCGGCCTGTGGGAGGTCAAGACCCTCAAGCAGGTCGTCGACGGCCAGGACATGCGCGCCCAGATGCAGCAGATGCAGCAGCAGATGGCCAGCCTGCCGCCCGAGCAGCGCAAGCAGATGGAAGCCATGATGGGCCGCCAGGGCATCGGCATGGGGCCGGGCGGCGCCACGCGCATGTGCATCAGCGAGGAAATGGCGAAGCGCGATGCCCCGGTGGTCGATCCAGACGGGCGCTGCCAGCCGACCAAGGTCAGCCGCAGCGGCAACACCACGCGCTACGAGATCGACTGCATGATGGACGGTCGCCGCTCGCAGGGCAAAGGCGAGAGCACCGTCTCCGGCAACGCCATCAGCAGCCGCATGGACATGGTGACGATGGACGCTTCCGGCCGCCACACCATGCAGACCGAATCGCAGATGACGTACCTCGGTCCGGACTGCAAGGGTCTGGCGCCGGTGGGCGCGGGCCGGCGCTAGAACGCCTTCAGAGGGTCGGCCAGCGGCCCGAGCCCAGCACGTAGTCGGCGAAAAGGCCGGCGAAGATCGCCGCGCCGACCCAGTTGTTGTCCATGAAGGCGCGGAAGCACGGCATGCGCTCGCGGCCGCGGATCCAGAACCAGTGGCGCAGCATCATCCCCGCCGCCACCGCCAGGCCGGCGTAGAAGTAAATCCCCCGCCCCGCCTGCGCGCCGACCCAGGCGAGGATCGATAATGTCATCGCATAGCAGGCCATCACCGCCGCCACGTCGAAACGGCCGAAGGTGATGGCCGAAGTCTTGATGCCGATCTTCAGGTCGTCCTCGCGGTCCACCATGGCATAGCAGGTGTCGTAGCCGATGGCCCAGAAGATGTTGGCGGCCAGCATCGCCCAGGCCAGCGGCGGCACGGTGTACAGCTGCGCGGCGAAGGCCATCGGGATGCCGAAGCCGAAGGCGATGCCGAGATACGCCTGCGGAATCGCCAGGAAGCGCTTGGTCAGCGGATAGCTTGCGGCGAGGAACAGCGCCACCACCGAGAGCGCCCACACCAGCCGGTGCAGCGGCAGGATGAGCAGGAAGGCGCACAGCGACACGCCGCCGGCGAGCAGCAGCGCCTCGCGCTCGGAGACGATGCCGGCGGTCAGCGGCCGGTTCTTCGTGCGCTCGACGTGCAGATCGAAGTGGCGGTCGGCGTAGTCGTTCATCACCACGCCGGCCGAGCGCATCAGCAGCGTGCCCAACGCGAAGATCCAGACGATGAACAGGCTCGGCGCGCCCTCCGCCGCGATCCACACCGCCCACATCGTCGGCCACAAGAGCAGCAGCGTGCCGATCGGCTTGTCGAGCCGCATCAGGCGTTCGTAGGCGTCGAGGCGCTGGCGCAGGGTGAGTTCGGACATGGGCGGATTTTACACTTTGAGGAGTTCTTTCCGCCCGCCCAGCCAGCGTTCGACGTGCCGGTCGGCGGCCTCGGGAAAATCCTTCAGCAGCGATTCCGCCGTCGCGCGCGCCGCGTCGAGCAGTCCGGCGTCGGCTTCGAGGTCGGCATAGCGCAGCAGCGGCACGCCGCTCTGGCGGCTGCCGAGGAATTCGCCGGGGCCGCGCAGGTGCAGGTCCTGGCGGGCGATCTCGAAACCGTCGCTGTTCTCGAAGATGACCTTCAGGCGCGCGCGCGCCGTCTCGCCGAGCGGATGGGCGTAGAGCAGGATGCAGGCCGAATCGTCGGCGCCGCGGCCGACGCGGCCGCGCAGCTGGTGCAGTTGCGAGAGGCCGAAACGCTCGGCGTGCTCGACCACCATCAGCGAGGCGTTGGCGACGTCGACGCCGACCTCGATCACTGTGGTGGCGACCAGCAGTTGAACGCGACCTGCCGCGAAATCTCCCATCACCCGCGCCTTCTCCTCGCCCTTGAGACGGCCGTGCACCAGGCCGACCTTCAGCGCCGGCAGTTCGGCACGCAGGCGCTCGAAGGTGTCGACGGCGGTCTGCAATTGCAGCTTCTCGGACTCCTCGATGAGCGGGCAGACCCAGTAGGCCTGCCTGCCTTCCGCACAGGCGTCGCGGATGCGGGCGATGACTTCGTCGCGTCGCGCTTCCGACACCAGCTTGGTCAGCACCGGCTTTCTTCCCGGCGGCAATTCGTCGATCACCGAGACGTCGAGGTCGGCGTAGTAGCTCATGGCCAGGGTGCGCGGGATCGGCGTCGCCGACATCATGAGCTGGTGCGGATTGGCGCCCTTCTCGCGCAAAGTCAGTCTCTGGCGCACGCCGAAGCGGTGCTGCTCGTCGATGATGGCAAGGCCGAGGCGCGAAAAATCCACCGCCTCCTCGATCAGCGCGTGGGTGCCGATGGCAAGCGGCGCACGGCCTGACGAGATCGCCCCGGCCATCGCCGCCTTCTCCTTCTTCTTCAGGCTGCCGGAGAGCCAGGCGATCTCCAGGCCGAGC
>JAEUNH010000178.1 GCA_016791205.1 Rhodocyclaceae bacterium
GCTTTCGAGCAGATAAGCACCAGGCGCAGGTCGTTGCCGAGCGAAGCGAGCAGGTCGTGCTTTGCGCCGCTGGCGCGGATCTCCACCTCGGCCTGGAGCGAAGAGCCAATCTTGCCGGCGACGCGCAGTTCCTCCAGCACCTTCGACACCTCGGCGCGCACCTCGCGGATCTGCTGCCACCGTGCCAGCAGGACTGACTCTTGCGCCTGTTCTGGCAGGGCATGCCAGGTGGCCAGCATCACGCTGTCGTCCGGGTTCTTCGTCAGTATCTGCCAGATCTCCTCGGCGGTGAAGGTCAGCACCGGCGCCATCAGGCGGGTCAGCGCCTGCAGAATGTGCCAGAGGGCGCTCTGCGCAGCGCAGCGCGGCTTCGAATTCGTGCCGGTGGTGTACAGGCGGTCCTTGAGGATATCAAGGTAGAAGGCGCCCAGTTCCTCGGAGCAGAAACCCTGCAGCGCCTGGACGACGCGGTGAAATTCGTAGCGCCCGTAGTCCGCCGTCACCTGTTCCTGCAGGCGGCGCGTCAGCGCCAGGGCGTAGCGGTCGATTTCCAGCCATTCTGCCGGCGGCAGCATGTCCCTCGCCGGATCGAAGTCGGCGGTATTGGCGAGCAGGAAGCGCAGGGTGTTGCGGATGCGCCGGTAGCTTTCCACCACGCGCTTGAGGATCTCGTCGGAGATCGACAGCTCGCCCGAATAGTCGGTCGCCGCCACCCACAGGCGCAGCACCTCGGCACCGAGCGTGTCGGACACCTTCTGCGGGACGATCACGTTGCCCTTGGACTTCGACATCTTGTGGCCCTGGCCATCGACGACGAAGCCGTGGGTGAGCAAGCCGTCGTAGGGCGCACGGCCGTCGAGCGCGCAGGCGGTGAGCAGCGAGGAATGGAACCAGCCGCGGTGCTGGTCCGAGCCTTCGAGATAGAGGTCGGCCGGCCACTTGCTGCCGTCGGGATGGCTACCGCGCAGCACCGTCCGGTGCGTCGTGCCGGAATCGAACCAGACATCGAGCGTGTCGCGCATCTTGTCGTAGTGCGCCGCCCCATGTTCACCTTGGCCCAGCAGTTCGGCCGCGTCGAGCCTGAACCAGGCGTCGATGCCCTCCTTCTCGACGCGCTGCGCCACCTGTTCGAGCAGTTCCGGCGTGCGCGGATGCAGCTCGCCTGTTTCCTTGTGCAGGAAGAAGGGGATCGGCACGCCCCAGTTGCGCTGGCGCGAGACGCACCAGTCGGGACGGTTGGCAATCATGGCATGCAGGCGCGCCTGGCCCCAGTCGGGGAAAAACTTCGTCGCCTCGACGGCTGACAGCGCCGTCTCGCGAAGGGTGCGTCCCTCGACGGGCTGGCGATCCATGCCGACGAACCATTGCGACGTGGCGCGATAGATGATCGGCGTCTTGTGGCGCCAGCAGTGCATGTAGCTGTGGGTGATCTTGTTCGAGGCGAACAGGCAGCCGACCTCGCGGATCTTTTCGATGATCGCCGCATTGGCCTTCCAGACGTTGAGGCTGCCGAAGAAAGGCAGGCTTTCGGCAAAACGGCCGTCGCCCTGCACCGGGGTGAGAATTTCCTCGTTGCGCATGCCGTGGCGCTTGCAGGACTCGAAGTCCTCCAGGCCGTAGGCTGGTGCGCTGTGTACGACCCCGGTACCGGTGTCCAGCGTGACATAGTCGCCGAGATACACGGGCGACTCGCGATCGTAGAAGGGATGGCGGAACTTCACCAGCGCCAGCGCCGCGCCCTGGCAGGCGCCGAGCACCCTGCCCTCCAGCCCGTAGCGCGCCAACGCCTGGCCGCGCAGCTCCGCCGCCAGAACCAGCAGGCCGCGCGGTGTGCTAACCAGTTCGTAGGTGAACTCCGGATGCAGGTTGAGCGCCTGGTTGCCGGGAATCGTCCAGGGCGTCGTCGTCCAGATCACGGCGTAGCAAGGCCCCTCGGGCAGCGCCGGCAGGCCGAAGGCGTGCGCCACGCGGCCGCGCTCGGCATCGTCGAGCGGGAAGGCGACGTCGATGGCCGGCGACTCCTTGTCCTGGTATTCGACCTCGGCCTCCGCCAGCGCCGAACCGCAGTCGAAGCACCAGTTCACCGGCTTCAGGCCCTTGAAGAGGAAGCCGCGCCGGTGTATCTCGCCGAGGGCGCGGATCTCGTCGGCCTCGTTGCGGTAGGCCATGGTCAGATAGGGATCGTCCCACTCGCCCAGGATGCCCAGGCGGATGAAGTCCTTCTTCTGCCGCTCGACCTGCTCGGCGGCGAAGGCGCGGCACAGAGCGCGCGCCTGGTCGGCCGGCAGGTGCTTGCCGTGCAGTTTCTCGATCTGGTGCTCGATCGGCAGGCCATGGCAGTCCCAGCCCGGCACGTAGGGCGCGTCGAAGCCGGCCAGCGTCTTCGAGCGGACGATGATGTCCTTGAGGATCTTGTTGACGGCATGGCCGATGTGGATGTCACCATTGGCGTACGGGGGGCCGTCGTGCAGCACGAAGCGCGGCCGTCCGGCCGAGGCCTTGCGGATCTTCTGATAGAGCTTGCGGCTCTGCCAGTCGGCCACCCACTGCGGCTCGCGCCTGGCGAGGTCGCCCTTCATCGGGAAGGGGGTGTCGGGAAGGTTCAGGGTTTTTCGGTAGTCAGCCATGTCAATCCGTCGTTTGTGCGTTCAGCGCCGCGTGGTGTGCCTTTGCATCGGAGACGTCGCGCGCAATCTGCGCCGTCAGCGCTTCAAGTGAATCGAATTTCGCCTCGTCGCGCAGCTTGTGCAGGAAGTTCACCCGCAGGTGCGCGCGATAGAGGTCGCCCTGGTAATCGAAGATGTAGACTTCCAGCGTCGGCAGTCCGCTCGTACTCACCGTCGGCCGCACACCGAGGCTGGCCACGCCCTCCAGCGGGTATTCGGCTATGCCGTCCACCGTGACGACGAAGATGCCCGAGAGCGGTGCCTTCAGGCGCTTCAACTGGATGTTGGCGGTGGCGTAGCCCAGCTTGCGGCCGAGCTTCTCGCCATGGATGACGCGGCCGGCGATGCAATAGGGGCGCCCCAGCAGACGCTCGGCATGCTCCAAGTCGCCGGCATCGAGGGCCTCCCTCACCGCCGAACTGGAGACGCGCTCGCCTTCGTGCACCAGGGTTTCCATCGCCTCGACGCCGAAACCGTGCTCCGTCCCGGCCCGCTGCAGCATGGCGAAATCCCCCGTCCGTCCCTTGCCGAAGCGGAAGTCGTCGCCGATCATCAGATGGCGCACTCCCAGTCCATGCACGATGCGCTCGACGAAGGCCTCCGCCGTCAGCACCGCAAAGCGTGCGTTGAAGGCGCACACATAGGCCTGGTCGACGCCGCACTCCGCCAGAAGTTGAAGCTTCTCGCGCAGGCTGGCCAGGCGCGCCGGCGCCGACTGCGGGGCGAAGAACTCGCGCGGATTCGGCTCGAAGGTCATCACCGCCGCCGGCAGGCCGGCCTGTTTCGCCAGCCCGGTCAGCTTTGCCAGCAACGCGCGATGGCCGCGGTGCACCCCATCGAAGTTGCCGATGGTGAGCACGGTCGAATGCGTGGCGCGGGCGGGGATGCCTCGGAAGACCTGCACGGTGGTCAAGTAATTGCCGGGAAACGGCGAATTATATCAGTCGAGGCGGACCAGTTTCGACTTGGCCAAGGGCGGATTCTTGGCGAAATAGCCCTTGATGCCCCTCAGGATGGCCTCGGCCATCTTCTCCTGGTAGGCGTCGTCGTTGAGACGCCGTTCCTCGTCGGGATTGCTGATGAAGGCCGTCTCGATGAGGATGGAGGGAATGTCCGGTGCCTTCAGCACGGCAAAGCCGGCCTGCTCGACGTGGGGCTTGTGCAGCGTATTCACTCCCCCCAGTTCGCCCAGAACCGCCTTGCCCAGCTTCAGGCTGTCATTGAGCGTCGCGGTCTGCGAGAGGTCGAGCAGGGTGCGCGCCAGGTGCGGGTCCTTGACGTCGAGATTGACGCCGCCGATCAGGTCGGCGGCGTTCTCGCGCTGCGCCAGCCAGCGCGCCGCCGAGCTGGAGGCGCCGTTCTCCGAGAGCACGAACACCGAGGAGCCGCGCGCGGTCGGCTTGATGAAGGCATCGGCATGCACGGAAACGAAAAGGTCGGCCTGCACCCGGCGCGCCTTCTGCACGCGCTGGTGCAAGGGGATGAAGAAGTCGCCGTCGCGCGTCAGCATCGATCGCATGTTCGGCTCGGCGTCGATCCTCGCCTTGAGACGGCGCGCCACCTGCAGCGTGACGTTCTTCTCTTGGCTGCCGCCGCGGCCGATGGCACCCGGATCCTCGCCGCCATGGCCGGGATCGAGCACGATGGTGACCATGCGGGTAATCTGGGGCTCCTGCTGCGGCCCCTTGGACTGGCTTTTCTCGGCCGGCGCCTCGAGCTTTTCCAGCAGGGCCAGCAATGGATCGTCCGCTACCGTGGGATACAGGTCGAGCACCAGCCGATGGCCGTATTCGCCGACCGGCTTGAGCATGAACACCTGCGGCTGGATCTCGGTCTTCAACTCGATCACCAGGCGCACCACGCCCGGCTTGTTGCGCCCGGCGCGGATCAGCTTGATGTAGGGATCGGTCTCGGAAATCTTGCTGGGCAGGCTTTGCAGGACGCTGTTGAACTCGACGCCCTCCAGGTCGACCACCAGCCGCTCCGGGTTCTTCACGACCTGGTGGGTGAAGGCGATCGGCTCGCGGTATTCGAGCGTCACCCGCGAGTAGTCGCGCGCCGGCCAGACGCGGACGGCGAGGATGTTCGTCGCCGCCTGCCCGACCGGGCTGACCAGCAGCGTCAGGGTTGCGCCGGCGTATTTAAGGAAATCGCGGCGACGGAAGGAGGGAGCCTGCTCAGACATGCACGCCCCGACTCGGTGAGAGGGATAAATTCGGCTCGCCGTCCGCCGCCCTCGACAGCGAGCGCGATGCGCATGTCGGCCTGGGCAAGGTAATCCCCGGCCTTCTCCGGCCATTCGACGAGGCAGACCGCCCCGCCCTGCAAGTATTCTTCCATGCCCGCATCCAGGTATTCTTCCGGTTGGCTGAACCGATAAAAATCAAAGTGATGCAAGTTTAATCTAGAAATAGCATAAAGTTCAACGAGAGTAAAGGTCGGACTTTTCACGTTCCCCGCATAACCCAGACCGCGCAGCACGCCGCGCACGAGGGTGGTCTTGCCGCTGCCGAGCTCGCCTTCGAGGTAAATCACCAGACCTGGTGCCAGCGCCTGCGCCAGGCGAGCACCCAACGCCAGCGTCGCCGCTTCGTCTGGCAGGCTCATGGACAAGCTATGATCCTCGGAATGCAAAACGCACGCTCCATCGTTGGGGTTGAACTCGCCGCGCGCATCAGGCAATGGGGGCGGGAGCTGGGATTTGATGCCATCGGCTTTGCCGATACGGCGCTCGACACCGCCGAAGCCGAACTGGCAGCGTGGCTGGCCGCCGGCTTCCACGGCGAAATGGATTATATGGCAAGCCACGGCACCAGGCGCTCGCGCCCGGCTGAACTGGTGCCCGGCACCGTCAGCGTCATCACGGCGCGCTTGAACTACCTGCCGCCCGCCGCGCCGATGGAAGCGATCCTGGCCGACGGCTCGCGCGCCGCCATCTCCCGCTACGCCCTCGGCCGCGACTACCACAAGCTGCTGCGCGCGCGACTGCAGAAGCTGGCGGAACGCATCGCGGCGGAGACCGGCCCCTTCGGCCACCGCGTGTTCACCGACTCCGCGCCGGTGCAGGAAGTGGCGCTGGCGGAGCGGAGCGGGCTGGGCTGGCGCGGCAAGCACACGTTGCTGCTGACGCGCGAGGCCGGCTCATATTTCTTCCTCGGCGAGATCTACACCGACCTGCCGCTGCCGTTGGATGCCCCGCAGGCGGAGCACTGCGGCAGCTGCCGTGCCTGCCTCGACGTCTGTCCGACGCAGGCCATCGTCGCGCCCTACACGGTCGATGCGCGGCGCTGCATCTCCTACCTCACCATCGAGCTGAAGGGCGCCATTCCCGTCGAATTGCGGCCGCTGGTCGGCAACCGCGTCTACGGCTGCGACGACTGCCAGCTCGCCTGCCCGTGGAACCGCTTCGCGCGCCGTACTGCGGAGACCGACTTTTCCGTGCGCCATGGACTGGACGGCGCCAGCCTGGTCGACCTGTTCGCGTGGACCGAAGCGGAATTCAAGACGCGACTGGCCGGCAGCGCCATATATCGCATCGGATTCGAGCGCTGGCTGCGCAATTTGGCTATCGGACTGGGCAATGCGCCGACCTCTTCGGATGTCGTCGCTGCGCTGGAAGCGCGCCGCGATCACGCCTCGGCGCTGGTGCGCGAGCATGTCGCCTGGGCGCTGACGCGTCACCTCGGCTGAGGCGGCACCCAGCGCCAGCCAAGCCCGGCGCCGAATGGGATCATCGCACAGCCGGCCGTGATGAAGCCGGCGATGCAGAAATGGATGAAGAGGACGAGATCGGCCAGCATGCCCGCGCCGACCGAACAGGCCTCAGGGGCCGGTCGCCACCGGCCGCACCGGATCGGCGCACCACTCGCTCCAGGAGCCGGGATAGAGCCGCGAGCCGGCAAGCCCTGCCACTTCCATGGCCAGCAGGTTGTGGCAGGCCGTCACGCCCGAACCGCAGGAATGCACTACCTCGGCCACGCCGCGCCCGGCCAGCAGGGCCTCATACTCGGCGCGCAGCGCTTCAGCCGGCTTGAAGCGCCCGTCGGGCAGGAGGTTGTCCTTGAAAAAGCGGTTCACCGCGCCGGGGATGTGGCCGGCGACCGGATCGAGCGTCTCGTTCTCGCCGCGGAAGCGCTGCGGGTTGCGCGCATCGAGCAAGCGGACGCCGTCCTGCGCAGACCGACTTTTCTCCACGAAGCGCACGTCGACCGTCATTTCCGGCCGCAGCCGCGGCACGAAGACTGCATGGGGGTGTTTCGTCTCGGCGTCGCTCGTCTCGTGGCCGGCCGCCTCCCAGGCGTTGATCCCGCCGTCGAGCAGCGCCACGGCGTCGTGGCCGAGCCAGCGCAGCATCCACCACATGCGCACAGCGTAGGTCCCGCCGGCGTCGTCGTAGACCACCACCTGGGTGTCGTCGCCGACACCCCACTCTCCCAGCTTGGCGGCGAAGCGCGCCGGATCGGGCAACGGATGGCGGCCGGTCTTGCCGGTGATCGGCCCGGAAAGATCGCGCTCGAGATGGGCATAAATCGCCCCCGGGATATGCACCTCGCGGTAAGCAAGTTCCCCGGCGTGCGGATGCACCAGGTCGAAGGAGCAGTCAAAGACGCGCCAGCGGGCGTCGTGCAGGTGGTGGGCCAGATCGGCGACGCCGACCAGGGTAGCGAAGGCCCTCATGCCTCCAGCCAGCCGTGCGCTTCCTGCTCGTCGGCAAAGACCCGCATCTCGGCATCGACGAAGATCTGCGACAGCCAGGCGCTCCAGGTCACCCACTGCGAATCGGTCAGCACGGCGATGCGGCCGAAATCGTGGCTGTGGGCACGCGCGAACTTGATCTCCTCCCAGGCCATGTCGAGCGTGAAGTCCGCCATCTGACGCAAGTCGAAGAGCAGGTTCACCTCGCCCTCGAACTTCACCTTGAAATTGACCAGCTCCTCGAACTCCTTGTAGTCGGCCAGGCTGAATTCGCCATAAACGGTGACGGTGACCAGCCCGTCCTGATGGTCGGTGACGATCATGATGCCTCCCGAAGTTTTGCGCTTGCCACTATATCAATCCTGCTCCACCGGCGCACGCGATTGGGCCGAGGCCAGCAATCCGCTGGCGACGATCAGCCCGATGGCCAGCCAGGAAGGCCAAGGCAGCACCTCCTCCCACAGCAGCACGCCGAACAGGCTGGCGAAGACCACCGTGCTGTAGGCCAGGCTGGCCGAGACCAGGGTGCTGCCCCGCTTGTAGGCGCGGGTCATGGCCAGCTGGGCCAGCGCGCCGAAGCCGCCCACGCCGAGCACCAGCAGGGCGCCGCGCCCGCTCAAGTCATGCATCGGTTCGCCCGCCGCCAGCCAAGGCAAGCCGATCAGGGTCGAGGCCAGGGAAAAATAGAACACCGTGCGCCACTCCGGCTCGCCCAGTCGCCCTAGCTGGCGCACGTTGAAATAGGCCACCCCTGCGCCGGCGCCCGAGGCCAGCGCCGCCAGCCCCCCCAGCCATTGCTCGGCAGCGAAGCTCGGCCGCAACAGCAGGACTACGCCGGCCAGGCCCAGCGCCAGAGCCAGATAGAGCGCGGCGCGCACCCGCTCGCCCGCCCAAACGGCGAGGATCAGGGCCAGGAACAGCGGCGAAGTGTAGTTCAGCGTCACCGCCGTGGCCAGCGGCAGCACGCTGATGGCGTAGAAATACAGCAGCAGCGAAGCCGAGCCGGTCAGGCTGCGCCAGAGATGGGCGCGCCAGTGGGGCGTGGCGAGCGCCAGGCGGCGCAGCAGCACGAAGCCCGCCAGGCCGGCGAGCGCGATGGCGCCGCGGTAGAACACCAGCTCGGCGGCCGAGAACAGGCTGGCGCCGAGCTTGACGCAGACGCCCATGCAGGCAAACAGCGCGCTCGCCACGATCATCCACAAGGATTGCAAATTCATCTGCGGGAGCGCTTCGAGCCGAGGCCGGGGAACGATCTCAAGTCGTTGCTGCCATTGCGAAAAGTCACCGAGTATAGTCGAAGGCGGGATGCCCGGATGAGGGCAATACGCTATGATTACGCTTTGCCTGTCAGCAAGCCCCAATGAATCAAGCCGCAAATGACAAGCCGCCGCTGTCTTTCGAGGCGGCGCTGGCCGAACTCGAATCCCTCGTGCAGGGCATGGAGTCCGGCAAGCTCAGCCTGGAAGAATCGCTCGCCGCCTACCAGCGCGGCGCCGTCCTGCTCAAGCATTGCCAGGGCGCGCTGGCAGCGGCCGAGCAGAAGATCCAGGTGCTGGAGGCGGGCGAACTGCGCGATCTGTCCGGCGCGCCGGAATAAACCCGATGGATTTCCAGAGCTGGATGACTGCCGTGCAGCAGCGCACCGAGCGTGCGCTGGAAAACCTGCTGCCCGCCGCCGACATTGCCCCTCAGCGCCTGCACCGGGCGATGCGCTACGCCACCCTCGGCGGCGGCAAGCGGATTCGTCCCCTGCTGTGCCATGCCGCCGGAGAACTTGCCGGCGCCAATCCGGCGCGCCTCGACATCGCCGGCTGCGCCGTCGAGATGATCCACGCCTACTCCCTGGTGCACGACGACCTGCCCTGCATGGACGACGACGTCCTGCGCCGCGGCAAGCCGACCTGCCATGTCGAGTACGACGAGGCCACCGCGCTGCTGGTCGGCGACGCCCTGCAGTCGCAGGCCTTCCTGCTGCTCGCCGACCACGTCCTGGCCGACGATCCGCAGCGCCAGCTCGGCATGCTTCGGCTGCTGGCACAGGCGGCCGGCTCGCGCGGCATGGCCGGCGGCCAGATGATCGACATCGAGGGCACCGGCCAGCAATTGACACGCGCCGAGCTGGAGTTCATGCATGTGCACAAGACCGGCGCCCTGATCCGCTCGGCGATCCTGCTCGGCGCCCAATGCGGCACGCCGCTGCCGGATGACGAGCTGGCGCGCCTCGACCACTTCGCCAAGCGAGTCGGCCTGCTTTTCCAGGTGGTCGACGACCTCCTCGACGCCGAGGCCAGCACGGCGACGCTCGGCAAGACGGCCGGCAAGGACGCCGCCCAGGGCAAGGCCACCTATGTCAGCGCGATGGGCCTGGGCGAAGCACGCGAGTTGGCCAATGCCCTGCGCAGCGAAGCGCGGGAGGCCATCGAGGCCTTCGGCGAGCGCGGCCGCCGCCTGCACGAGCTGGCCCACTTCATCGTCAGCCGCAAGTTCTGAAGCGCTCCATGTCCGTCTATCCTCTGCTCGATACCGTCAACAGCCCCGCCGAATTGCGCCTGCTCGAGCGCAAGCAATTGCCGCAGCTGGCGCAGGAGCTGCGCGAATTCCTCATCGAGTCGGTGTCGAAGACCGGCGGCCACCTGTCGTCGAACCTCGGCACGGTGGAACTGACCATCGCCCTGCACTACGTCTTCAACACGCCGGAGGATCGGCTGGTCTGGGACGTCGGCCACCAGACCTACGCCCACAAGGTGCTCACCGGCCGGCGCGCCGGCATGGCCAGGCTGAGGATGCTGGGGGGCGTCTCGGGCTTCCCGCGTCGCGACGAAAGCCCCTACGACACCTTCGGCACGGGACATTCCTCGACATCCATCTCCGCCGCCCTGGGCATGGCCATCGGCGCACGGGACAGGGGCGAGCAGAAGCACGTCGTCGCCGTCATCGGCGACGGCGCCATGACCGCCGGCATGGCCTTCGAGGCGCTCAACAACGCCGGCGTGGCGGACGCCAACCTGCTGGTCATCCTCAACGACAACGACATGTCGATTTCGCCGCCGGTGGGGGCGCTCAACAAGTACCTGGCGCGGCTGTTTTCCGGCCACGCCTTCAACGCCGCCCGCCGCGCCGGCGAGAAGGTGCTCGGCGTCTCTCCCTCTTTGCTGGAGTTCGCCAAGCGCACCGAGGAGCACCTCAAGGGCATGGTCACGCCGGGCACCCTGTTCGAGGAATTCGGCTTCAACTACATCGGCCCGATCGACGGCCACGACCTCGACTCGCTGGTGCCGACCTTGCGCAACATTGCCGAGCTGAAGGGCCCGCAGTTCCTCCACGTCATCACCAAGAAGGGCCAGGGCTACAAGCTGGCCGAGGCCGACCCGGTGCTGTATCACGGCGTGTCGAAGTTCGACCACGCCAACGGCATCCAGCAGGGCAAGGGCGGCCGCCTCAGCTACACCCAGATTTTCGGCGACTGGCTGTGCGACATGGCTGGACAAGACGCGCGCCTGGTGGCCGTCACCCCGGCCATGAAGGAAGGCTCGGGCATGGTGCGTTTCGCCGAGGAATTCCCCCAGCGCTTCCACGATGTCGGCATCGCCGAGCAGCACGCCCTGACTTTCGCCGCCGGGCTGGCCTGCGAGGGCATCAAGCCGGTGGTGGCGATCTACTCGACCTTCCTGCAGCGCGCCTACGACCAGCTGATCCACGACATCGCCCTGCAGAACCTGCCGGTGATGCTGGCCATCGACCGCGGCGGCCTGGTCGGCGCCGACGGCGCCACCCACAACGGCGCCTTCGACCTGTCCTACCTGACCTGCGTGCCGAACATGGTGGTGATGGCCCCGGCCGACGAGCACGAATGCCGGCAGATGCTGACCACGGCCTTCCTCCACGACGGCCCCAGCGCCGTGCGCTACCCGCGCGGCCACGGCCCCGGCGTGCCCCTGCAGCAGGAACTGGCCGCGCTGCCGCTCGGCAAGGGGGAAATCCGCCGCTCCGGATCGCGTATCGCCCTGCTCGCCTTCGGCAGCCTGCTGGCGCCCGCCCTGGAAGCGGGCGACATGCTCAACGCCAGCGTCGCCAACATGCGCTTCGTCAAGCCGCTCGACCACGAACTCGTCAGGGAACTGGCCTTCGGCCACGACCTGCTGGTGACAATCGAGGAAAATGTGGTCATAGGCGGCGCCGGCGCCGAAGTGGCCCGCTCGCTGGAAGAGCAGGGCCTCAAAACCCGCCTGCTGCGCCTGGGCCTGCCAGACCGCTTCACCGAGCACGGCGATTCCGGCCTGCTGCTGGCGCAACTCGGGCTCGATGCCAAGGGCATTGCCGAACGGGTCAACCGGGCAATACTTGAGTGATTCTGTCGGGAATGGTAGGATGCGTTCAAAAGAGAATGCTAATAGACGCGCCCAGCCCCGAGAGAACGAAATGAGACTGAACGACACCATGGCCATACCCGACGTCCAAGGATCCGCCGACACCCGCCAGCTGGCCATCGACAAGGTCGGCATCAAGTCCATCCGCCATCCGGTGCGGGTGATGGACAAGGATGGCGGCGTGCAGCACACCATCGCCGTCTTCAACATGTACGTCGGCCTGCCGCACAACTTCAAGGGCACCCACATGTCGCGCTTCGTGGAGATCCTCAACAGCCACGACCGCGAAATCTCCGTGGAAAACTTCGAGCCCACCCTGCGCGAGATGGTCAGGCGCCTGGAGGCCGAGACCGGCCACATCGAGATGACCTTCCCCTACTTCATCCAGAAGAAGGCGCCGGTGTCGGGCGTGAAGAGCCTGATCGACTACGAGGTCACCTTCGTCGGCGAGATCTGCGAAGGCGGCCATTACCGCTTCACCATGAGGATCGTGGTGCCGGTCACCAGCCTGTGCCCCTGCTCGAAGAAGATTTCCGAGCGCGGCGCCCACAACCAGCGCTCCCACGTCACCGTCACCACGACCACCAACGACTTCGTCTGGATCGAGGAGCTGGTGCAGCTGGTGGAAAGCCAGGCCTCCTGCGAACTCTACGGCCTGCTCAAGCGGCCCGACGAGAAATACGTCACCGAGCACGCCTACGACAACCCGAAGTTCGTCGAGGACATGGTGCGCGACGTCGCCGCCCTGCTCAACCGCGAGAAGCGCATCGACGCCTATGTGGTGGAGTCGGAAAACTTCGAGTCGATCCACAATCACTCCGCCTACGCCCTCATCGAGCGCAACAAGTTGGAGGGCTGAAATACCCCCGCCGCAAAGCAAACGGGGCGCCCAGGCGCCCCGTTTGCTTGCGTCGATCCGGCCTCCTTATTGCGCGTCGGCTTTGTTGGAGGTCGCCAGCTTCTCGCGGATGCGCGCCGACTTGCCGGAGCGCTGGCGCAAGTAGTACAGCTTGGCGCGGCGCACGTCGCCCTTGCGCTTCACCTCGATGCTGGCAATCAGCGGGGAATAGGTCTGGAAGGTCCGCTCGACGCCCTCGCCCGAGGAAATCTTGCGCACCGTAAAGGCCGAGTTGAGGCCGCGGTTGCGCTTGGCGATCACCACCCCCTCGTAGGCCTGCACGCGCTTGCGCTCGCCTTCGACGACGTTCACGTTGACGATCACCGTGTCGCCCGGGGCGAAATCGGGAATGTTCTTGCCCAGACGGGCGATTTCTTCCTGTTCCAGCTGCTGGATGAGATTCATGGCACTGCTCCTATGTCAAATGGCCCTTGGCCTGGCGCGCAGAGCAGGCCAAGGCCTGGTGCGCGCGTTTCTGGTTGCACTCGCCTACTTCAACTGCTCCTGCTTGAATTCCTCAAGCAGGGAAATTTCCTCCCGGCTCAGCGACCGGCCCGCGATCAGTTCGGGCCGCCGCAGCCAGGTGCGTCCCAGCGCCTGCTTCAGGCGCCAGCGCCGGATCTCGGCATGGTGCCCGGAGAGCAGCACCGGCGGCACCGCCAGCCCTTCGTATAGCTCCGGCCGCGTGTAGTGCGGACAATCCAGCAGGCCGTCGGCGAAGGATTCCTCGACCGCCGAGGCGGCATCGTTGAGCGCTCCGGGCAGTTGCCGCACCACCGCGTCGATCAGCGCCATCGCCGCAATCTCGCCACCGGAGAGAACGAAGTCGCCAAGCGAAATCTCCTCATCCACGCAGCGCTCGATCAGCCGCTCGTCGATGCCCTCGTAGCGGCCGCACAGCAGGACTGCGCCCTGGCCCTGCGACAGGTGCATCACCCGCCGATGGGTCAGCGGCTGGCCTTGCGGCGACAGGCAGATCACCTTCGCCTCCGGACGCTGCCTTCTCGCCGCGGAGATGGCCTTTTCCAGCGGCTCGGCCAGCATCACCATGCCAGGTCCGCCGCCGTAGGGCCGGTCGTCCACCGTCCGGTAGGGGTCGGTGGTGAAGTCGCGCGGATTCCACAGCGCCAGCTGCCACAGGCCCTGCTCGCGCGCCCGTCGCGCGATGCCGTGATCGGTCAGCGCGGCGAACATATCCGGAAACAGGGTGACGACATCGAAGGCGACACTCACCAGTCGCTCCCCCACTCGACCCGGATTCGGCCTCCAACGAGGTCAACCTCCCGGACCACAGCCGCCACGAAGGGCAGCAGGCGGCGCCGGTCCTGCGCATCGCGCAGCGCCAACACTTCGTGGGCGCCGCTTCTAAGCAACTCGGCGACCCGGCCGAGCCGTTCGCCTTTCTCGTTCACCACTTCCAGACCGACCAGATCGGCCCAGTAGAACTCATCCGCGCCGGTCTTCGGCAGCGCGGCGCGCGGGGCGCCGACATACAGGCCGGTCAGGGTTTCCGCCGCGTTGCGGTCGGCCAGGCCTTCGAAGCGGGCGATCAGGCCCTTGCCGTGGGCCTTGCAGCCATTCAGGGAACGCGCCTGCCAGGCGGACTCTTCGGCGTCTTCCCCGGCGCTCAACCACCAGTTGGGCATCTCCGACCAGGCCAGCGGGTCATCGCCGAAGACCTGAACCTTGACCCAGCCCTGCACGCCGAATGGGGCGGAAATGCGCCCCAGGACAATCATGCGCTCAGGCGGCGGCCTTGCCGGCGAACTGCTTGACCAGGCGCGCCACGGTGGGCGAGAGCTGGGCGCCCTTGCCGGCCCAATGCTCGATGCGCTGCAGGTCGACGCGCAAGCCTTGTTCCTTCTCGCCGGCGACGGGATTGTAGTAGCCGACGCGCTCGATGCAGGCGCCATCGCGGCGCTTGCGAGAATCCATCACCACCATGTTGTAGAACGGGCGCTTCTTGGCGCCGCCCCGGGAAAGCCGAATCACGACCATGTACGTTGACCCCAGTTGGAAACGATCATCCTCCGGCGTCGCAGCGTGGTTCGCGAATCGAATCGCGACAGCGCCGCCGGCCGAAGCTAAAGGGGGCGTATCTTAAAGGAAAACCGCCTGAAAAACAAGAACAAGCCGCGAATCAACGACTCCGTCCGGCACCCCTTGCCGGGACAGGCGATTCCTCTACAATGAAGCCATGTGATTGAGGGAAGGGCCGTTTCAAGGCCCGCAGACACTTGACCAGCACAGCCGCCGCCCGCCCGATGCGCCCGTCCGATGACGTCGCCCACGTCCTCGACTGGCTCGCCTCGCCGATCCCCGAGGACGCCGCCCGGGATCTGGCCCAGATGAGCGGCGAGTTGGCGGCCCTGCGGCGCGCCCGGCTGGAGGAAGCCCATTTCCACCGGATCCTGGATTTGTTCTATGACCGGGCCCTGCGCCTGGCGCGCGCCCTGAAAATCCGCCTGAGCGAAGCCAGCCCGCCGCTCAGCAAGGAAATGCGCGCCATGGCAACCCTGCTGGTGACGGTTCAGGAAAGTGTGGCGGCGGGTTACGAGCGCGTCCTGGTCGATGTCGAGCGCCTCAGCCACAGCAAGCGCCGCCACCCCGGCTCGGTGGCCGCACGCGCCCTGCGCTGCCTGGGCGAGGCCCTGGAAGTCAGCACCATGATGGCCGGCCCGCCACCACCCGACATGTGGCGTCGCGCCCATGCCCTGGCCAAGGCCGCGCGCGAGCATTACGAGCCAACCGCCACCGTGATCCCGGGCCTGACCCTGGATGCCGAAAAGATCTACAAGAGCCTGCTGGCCCTCGCCGCCGCGCAGCCGGAAGGCTTCTCCCCCGCCGAGATCGGGCTGCTGGGCGAGTACCTCGGCCATTTTTCTGCCGCCGTCAGCCTGCTTGCCAGCCGCCCTCCCGAGGAGGAAGGCTCCTGGTACTGGGTGGACATCGGCCGTGACATGGGCCCGGTGCCGCCCAACCGGCGCATCCCGCCCGACCATGGCGACCTGCTGTATTGCTCCTTCCAGATGCTGGGCCGCCTGGCCAACGAACAGATCTCGGCGCTCGAGGGCGGCATGGCGGCAGGCAACCTGCGACTGCCCGAACGTGCCGCCGGACCCGGCGGCATCGCCGCCCTGAAACGCATGCAGGCCCACTGGGCGCATCCGCCGCATCGCCAGCACCCCCGCCGCCACAACAACTACCGCGCCCAGCTGTGTCTCGGCCTGAACGAGCTGTGGCAATTGCTGGAGCACGGCGAGGCGCCGGAGGGCACCGAGCCGGGGACCACGCAGACCACCGAGTGGATGGTGCTCAACGAAAGCCCCTCCGGCTATGCCGTGATGCATGTCTCCGGAGAGGTGGAAGGGCTGGTGCCGGGCAGCGCCATCGCCTTGCGGCCGGCGCCGGACAAGCCCTGGAGCGTATGCGTGGTGCGCTGGATGAAAAGCGAGAACCCGGAACATATCGAGCTCGGCCTGGAGCTGGTCGCGCCGGCGGCGCGCTCGGTGCAGCTGGTGTTCCGCAACGGCGACCCGGCTCAGCAACCCACGCCGGGCCTGCTGCTGCCGGCCATCCCGGCCGTGCGCGAGCACGCCGCGGTGCTGGCGCCCTCGGGGGCCTACAGCGCGCGGCGCTTCTTCATCGTCTCGGGCGAGGACAAGACCCACGTCATGCAGGGCCGGCTGCTCAGCCTGGACGTGCAGACCGGCGCCATCGAGCTGTTCCAGTTCGAACCCGATCCGTATCCGATGTGATCAGCGTCCCGCCGGACGCATTTCGCCCATCACCGCGGCGGCCAGCGCCCCGGCCAGCACCACCAGCCAGGACAGGTACAGCCAGACCAGCAGGATCGGCAGGGCGGCGAAGGCGCCATAGATCAAGGTGTAATTCGGCACCAGGGACAAATACATGGCGAAGCCGCGCTGGATCAGGGCGAAGCCGAGCGCCGTCAGGACGCCACCGCTGACGGCATGCCAGGGCGCAACCGGCTTGTTGGGCAGGGCGTAGTAGATCCAGCTGCAGAGCGTCGCCAGCAGCAGCACCGGCAGACTCCTGAGCAGCAGGTTGGCGATCCATTTCGGTTCGTTGGTCAGGCCGAGCGAGGCGGTCAGCAGGTAGGTTGCCGCGGCAACGATGGCGCCCAGCACCACCGGTCCCAGCACCAGGCAGGTCAGATACAGCAGCACCCGCTTGACCAGAGGACGCTGCTGCCTGACGCGCCAGATCTGGCTGAACACCCGGTCGATGGAGAACAGCAGCAGCAGGGCCGTGACGACCAGCATGCCGGTGCCGAGGAGCGTCAGCCGGCCGGTCTTCTGGCTGAATTGCAGGGCGTAGGCCGCGATCACCTTGCCGGCCTTCTCGGGCAGCAGGTTGGCCAGCAGAAAGTTGCGCAGCGCAGCGCCGAGGCTGGCAAAAAATTCAAAGTGCGAAATCAGCACCAGCGTCACGGTGAGCAGCGGCACCAGCGCCAGCAGGGTGGTGAAAGCCAGGCTGGCGGCAGCCTGGGCGCAGCGCTCCTCGCGGAAGCGCTTGACGCAGCGCATCAGGAAATCCGGCAAGGGGCCGACCAGGCGCATGCGGCAAATCCACTCGGATAGAATGCCGCGATTCTACCGGAACGCCGCATGTCCCCTCGCCTGAGCAACCGCTGCGCCGCGGCCAGCCTGATCGCGCTGATCTTCCTCGGTCTCGGGTGGGAGTTGTGGTGGGCGCCGCTGCGCCCGGGCGGCTCCTGGCTGGCGCTGAAGGTGCTGCCGCTGCTCGTGCCGCTCTTCGGCGTGCTGCGCGGCCGGCGCTATACGCACCAGTGGGTCACCTTGCTGGCGCTCGCCTACTTTACCGAGGGCGTGCTGCGGACGGCCAGCGACAGCGGGCTCGCGGTCGGGCTGGCGGCGGCGGAAATCGCCCTCTCGGTCTCGCTCTTCGTCTGCGCGGTGTGCTACGTGCGCGCCAGCGGAAAAGTCGGTCTGCCCGACACGGCGATCGGGCGCTAGACCCGGAAGCGGCCGACGGCGGCGCGCACCCCGAGCGCCAGCGATTCGAGCTTGCGCGCGGTCTCCGCCGCTTCGCGGGTGGCGGCGTGGTTCTCCTCGGCCATCTGGGCGATCTTCTCGACGCTGGAGGCGATCTCGTTGCTGGCCACGCTCTGCTCCTTGAGGGCGCCGGAGATCTCGTTCACCGCGGTGACGGCGCGGCGGGTGCCGTCGCCGATGCCGGTCATGGCCTCGCTGGCCCGGTCGGCCAGGCCAAGGCCTTCGACCACCCGCGCGACCACGCCCTCCTGGATGGTGGCGATGGCGGCGCGGCTGCTTTCCTGCATCAGGCCGATCATCTCGCCGATCTCCACCGTCGCCTGGGAGGTGCGCTCGGCCAGTTTGCGAACCTCGTCGGCCACCACGGCGAAGCCGCGGCCCTGCTCGCCGGCGCGCGCCGCCTCGATGGCGGCATTGAGCGCCAGCAGATTGGTCTGGTCGGCCACCTCCTTGATCACCTGCACCACCGAGGAGATGCGCTCGACGTGGCCACCCACGGTCTGCATGTTCTGCGAGGACTCGCTCACCACCTCGGCGATCTTCTCCATCTCCTGCTGGGTTTCCTGGATGACCTGGGCGCCCTGCTGGGACAGCTCGCCGGCGCGCGCCGTCACTGCACGCGCCTCGCTGGCGCTGTCGGAGACGTGGTTGATCGAAACCGTCATCTGCTCCACCGCGGCGGCCATGCTGGCGGCGGCCTCGCTCTGCTGCGAGGTGCTGGCGGCCAACTGGCCGGAGGTCGCCGACAAGAGCTGGGCGGCGCCCGCCACGCCATCCGCGTGGGCCTTCAGTTCGCCGACCATCCCCTTGAGGGCCGCCTGCATGTCCTTCATCGCCGCCAGCAGGCTGTTCGCGTCGCCGGCCTTGACCGGAATCTCGCGCGTCAGGTCGCCCTGGGCGATGCAGGCGAGCGCGGCCTTGGCTTCGTCCGGCTCGCCGCCCAGCGGGCGCGTCACGGCGCGGATGATCCAGGAGGCCAGCAGCACCGCCGCCACGGCCATGAACGCCAGGAACAGGAACAGCCCGTTGCGGGCGGTGGCATAGGCCTCATGGGAAGCCTTGCCGGCCTCCTCGAGAATCTGCCCTTGAACCTTGATCAGCCTGCCCACCGCCTCCAGCAGCCGATTCAGGGCCGGCACGGTCTCGCCGCTCATGCGCCGCGAAGCCTCGGCGTCCCGGCCTTCGTCGAGCAGCCGCGCCACCTCGCCGAAGGAGGCGACATAAGCCTTGCGCCGCTCCCGCACCTCGGCCAGCAGGGCCTTGCCTTCCGGCTTGTAGAGCAGCGGCTCGAGGGCCCCAAGCTTGGCGTCGATGGCCTGGACGTTGGCGGCAATGCGCTGCCTGGTCGCCGCCCGCTCCTGGGCCAGGAACAGCAGGAACGTCTCCCGCGCATTGGCATTCATCAGGTCGATGGCGTCGTTGGCGAGGACGGTTTTCTGCCAGTCCTTGGCGACGATGCGGTCGACGACAGCGTCGGACGCCGCCAGCCTGTCGAGGCCGATCAGCACCGATGCCAGCAGCATGATGAAAAACAGGCCGAATCCCAGCGCCAGGCGCTGCGCCACCGTGAATTTGCCGAACATAGCCCATTGCTCCCGGGTAGTGATGAAAAAAGCATGGTTCCAGCGCGGCCCTGGAGGGTCGACCCGGTTTTGGTAAGCCGTATGGGCGTGAAGCGTGGGCAAGGGCGGGGCCCGGCGGCCCGCATTCGCTCGTCAGGCCGTTTCGCTTCTGTGCGACCCGGGTTGAAGGCAGCCGCTGAAGCCTAGCTAGGACTGATTACGGCGCTGCCCGGGAATTCTTTATGGGAATTTAGGCCTTCAGTTACAGGCTCTTGCCTACTGGGGCTTGTCGGCGTTGAGCAGTTCGGCGGCGGACAGCAGTTCCTCGGCGACCTCGCCGATCTTGCGGCGCTGGGCGCGAGCCAAGTTGCGCAGGACCTCGAAGGCCTGCTGGCGGTTGAGACGACGTCTTTCCATCATCAGCCCGACTGCCATGCTGACTTCGCGGTTCTCGTTGAGCGCCGTCTGCAGCTGCTGGCCGGTATTGCGCAGGCTGCCGATCTCGATCGAGCGGGCCAGCGCCGCCTCGATGGCGGGGATCAGCTGAGCCAGGTCAACCGGCTTGACCAGGTAGCCCAGCGCGCCCTGCTCCACCGCCTGCCTGACCACTTCCTCTTCGCTGTAGGCCGTGAGGAACAGGAAGGGCACGCTGGGGGGCTCGATCAGCTGTCTGGCCAGGTCCAGGCCCGACTCGCCGGGCATGCGCAGATCCAGCACGGCGATATCGGGGCGCTCGATGGCGAGGATGCGCCTGGCTTCCTCGGCGCTGGCACAGCCCTGCACGGCATAGCCGGCCTGCTCCAGGCCCTTGCACAACGTCGCCAGCACCAGCCGGTCGTCATCGACCAGCAGCACCTTGCGTGGCGGATTCAGCGCAGTCTCCTTCATAACCGGCTCCTTGGTGTCCTTCTCTATAACGGCCGCATTCCCCTAAGCTTGAGACAATTGATAATTGTCAATGTTCCGTCAGGCGGCCATGCGCCTGCGGCGGAATTTCAGAAACCTGCGGGTGGGTAAACGAACGAGGCAGCCTGGGCTGGGCTGGCGGGCGGAAGCCGGCTAGGGCGTGGTCGGCTTCCGTGCGCGGATTCTACAACATCAGACCTGCGGATTGACCTTCTCCGGCTTGGAAACCAGCTTGTTGAGGGCGTTGATGTAGGCCTTCACCGAGGCGACGATGATGTCGGTGTCGGCGCCCTGGCCATTGACCACCCGCCCGTCCTTGGCCAGCCGCACCGTCACCTCGCCCTGCGCGTCGGTGCCGCCGGTGATGCTGTTCACCGAGAAGAGCAGCAGCTCCGCCTGGCTGGCGGCAATGCGCTCGACGGCGCCGAACGAGGCATCCACCGGCCCGTCGCCGTCCGCCTCGGACCGGTTTTCCGCGCCGCCCACCGAAAGCGTCAAGCGGGCATGCGGCGTCTCGCCGGTCTCCGAGGTCACGCGCAGGCTGACCAGCTTGTAATGCTCCTGCTCCGGGGTGACCGCCTCGTCCGACATCAGCGCCTGCAGGTCCTCGTCGAAGATCTCGTGCTTCTTGTCGGCCAGTTCCTTGAAGCGGCTGAAGGCGAGGTTGAGCTGCTCCTCGCTGTCCACCACGATGCCCAGGTCGGCCAGCCGGGTCTTGAAGGCGTTGCGGCCGGAATGCTTGCCCAGCACCAGCTTGTTCTGCGTCCAGCCGACGTCCTGGGCGCGCATGATCTCGTAGGTCTCGCGGTGCTTGATCACCCCGTCCTGGTGGATGCCCGACTCGTGGGCGAAGGCGTTCGCCCCGACGATGGCCTTGTTCGGCTGCACCGGGAAGCCGGTGATGCCGGAGACCAGCTTCGAGGCCGGCACGATCTGAGTCGAGTCGATGCGCGTCTCGCAGCCGAAGATGTCCTGGCGGGTGCGCACGGCCATGACGATCTCCTCGAGCGCAGCATTGCCGGCGCGCTCGCCCAGGCCGTTGATGGTGCATTCGACCTGGCGCGCGCCCTCCATGACGGCGGCCAGCGAGTTGGCCACGGCCAGTCCCAGGTCGTTGTGGCAGTGCACCGACCAGACCACTTTGTCCGAATTCGGCACCCGCTCGCGCAGGCTGCGGATGGTCGAGGCGAACTGCCCCGGCACGTTGTAGCCGACGGTGTCGGGCACGTTGAGGGTCTTCGCCCCGGCCTGGATCACCGCCTCGAAGATGCGGCAGAGGAAGTCCAGCTCGGAACGGCCGGCGTCCTCGGCGGAAAATTCGATGTCGTCGGTGTACTCGCGCGCCCAGCGCACGGCCTTCACCGCCTGCTCGACGACCTCGTCCGGCGTCATGCGCAGCTTCTTCTCCATGTGGATGGGACTGGTGGCGATGAAGGTATGGATGCGACCGGACTTGGCCGGCTTGATGGCCTCGCCGGCGCGGCGAATGTCGTTCTCGTTGGCGCGCGCCAGCGAGCAGACGGTGGACTCCTTCACCACCTCGGCGATGCCGTGGATGGCGTCGAAATCGCCCGGCGAGGCGGCGGCGAAGCCAGCCTCGATGACATCGACCTTCATGCGCTCCAGCTGGCGCGCCACGCGCAGCTTCTCTTCCTTGGTCATGGAGGCGCCGGGGCTCTGCTCGCCGTCGCGCAAGGTCGTGTCGAAAATCACCAAGTGGTCTTTCATCATGTCCGTCTCCGAATGGGAAGCGTAAATAAAGTCGATCGGGGGTCATGCCCTCGTCGGCCGGGTACAACTCAAATTGTGGGTGGGGGAGTTTAGCGCGCGCGGCGCAGCAGCGGCCGGGCCAGCAGGAGGCCGCTGAGAAGCAGTGTTGCGGACAGGATCATTGCCATTTGAAGCATGGCACGACTATAGCTCAGATTTCCGGACCGGCGCAAGGGGGCAGGCCAGGGGGGTCAGGCCAGGTTGTTGCGCCGCCTGATCCAGCCCCAGGCCGCCATGACGTAGCCAGAGAAGGCGTAGCAGAGGAACAGGGCGAAGAGGATGCCCGGCGGGTAGCTGGAGACCAGGACGAAGAACAGCACGATGGCCAGCACCGCCATGAACGGCACGCTGCGTCGCAGGTTGATGTCCTTGCCGCTGTAGTAGCGGAAGTTGCTGACCATGGTCAAGCCGGCAAAGAGGGTCAGCGCCCAGGCGTACCAGCGCACTTCCTCGCCGGTGTAGTTCAAGTCGATGAGCACCCAGACGAAGCCGGCGACCAGCGCCGCCGCCGCCGGGCTTGGCAGGCCCTGGAAAAAGCGCTTGTCCACCACCTCGATGTTGGTATTGAAGCGCGCCAGCCGCAGGGCGGCGCCGACGCAATAGATGAAGGCGGCGATCCAGCCCCACTTGCCCATGCCCTTCATGGCCCACTCGAACATCACCAGGGCCGGGGCGACGCCGAAGGAAACCATGTCGGACAGCGAATCGTACTCGGCGCCGAAGGCGCTCTGGGTGCGGGTCAGGCGCGCCACGCGGCCGTCCAGCCCGTCCATGATCATGGCGATGAAGATCGCCACCGCGGCATGCTCGAAGCGGTCGGTCATGGCCTGCACGATGGCGTAAAAACCGGCGAACAGCGCCGCCGTCGTAAACAGGTTGGGCAGAATGTAGATCCCGCGCCGCCTCAACTCGGGGTTGACCAGGGCTTTGCGGGAGCGGAATTCGGGCATGGCCCTATTTTAGCCGAAGGCTCAGGGCAATTCGGCGAGGATGGTGGCCGACGCCGACACCGTGTCGCCAAGACCGACTATTGGCCGGGAATCCGGCGGCAGGTAGACATCGACGCGCGAACCGAAGCGGATGAAGCCGTAGCGCTGGCCGCGAGCCAGCGCATCGCCCTCGTTCACGTAGCAGAGGATGCGACGCGCGATAAGCCCGGCCACCTGCACGCTGGTGACATCCTGGCCGTCGGGCGTGCGCAGCCAGATCGCGTTGCGCTCGTTTTCCAGGGAGGCCTTGTCCAGGGCGGCATTCAGGAAGCTGCCGGGGTGGTACCAGCGGCCCTTCACTTCGCCGTCAACCGGGCTGCGGTTGGAATGGACGTTGAAGACGTTCATGAAGACGCTGATCTTCAGCGCCTCGCGGTCGACATAGGGGTCGCGGGTCTTCTGGATGGCGACGATGCGGCCGTCGGCCGGTGAGAGCACGTCCTTCGCGCCGCCGGGAATCGGCCGCGCCGGATCGCGGAAGAACTGCAGGACGAAGAGCGTCCACAGCCACAGCGGCAGCGACCAGCCCCAGCCGGCCAGCCCGCCGACGGCCAGCGCGGCGACAATTGAAATCGCCAGGAAGGGCCAGCCCTCCCTGGCGACGATGGGGTGCGGATAGGAAGCAGGCACTAGTTTTTCGTTTGATCGACCAGCTTGTTCTTCTTGATCCACGGCATCATGTCGCGCAGCTTGGCGCCGACCTGCTCGATCGAGTGGGCAGCCATGTTGCGGCGCGAGGCCAGCAGCGTCGGCGCGCCGGCGCGGTTCTCCAGGATGAATTCCTTGGCGTACTGGCCGGACTGGATTTCCTTGAGGATGCGCTTCATCTCGGCCTTGGTCTGCTCGGTGACGATGCGCGGACCGCGGGTGATGTCGCCGTATTCGGCGTTGTTGGAGATCGAGTAGCGCATGTTGGCGATGCCGCCCTCGTAGATCAGGTCGACGATCAGCTTCACTTCGTGCAGGCACTCGAAGTAGGCCATCTCGGGCGCGTAGCCGGCCTCGACCAGCGTCTCGTAGCCGTTCTGGATGAGCTGCGTCAGGCCGCCGCACAGCACCACCTGCTCGCCGAAGAGATCGGTCTCGGTCTCCTCGCGGAAGCTGGTCTCGATGACGCCGCCGCGCGTGCCGCCGTTGGCCGCCGCGTAGGAGAGGGCGATGTCGCGCGCCTTCTTCGAGACGTTCTGGTGCACGGCGATCAGCGAGGGCACGCCGCCGCCCTGGACGTAGGTCGAGCGCACCAGGTGGCCGGGGCCCTTCGGCGCGATCATGATGACGTCGAGGTCGGGACGCGGCTGCACCTGGCCGTAGTGGATGTTGAAGCCGTGGGCGAAGGCCAGCGCCGCGCCCTTCTTGATGTTCGGTTCGACGTCCTCGCGGTACACCTGGCCGATGTTCTCGTCCGGCAGCAGGATCATCACCAGATCCGCGCCCTTCACCGCCTCGCCGACCGCCTTCACGGTCAGGCCGGCCTTCTTGGCCTTGTCCCAGGAACTGCCGCCCTTGCGCAAACCGACCGTCACCTTGACGCCGGAGTCGTGCAGATTGAGGGCGTGGGCATGGCCCTGCGAGCCGTAGCCGACGATGGTGACCTTCCTGCCCTTGATCAGCGAAAGATCGGCGTCCTTGTCGTAATAGACCTTCATGTTTTTCCTTTCAAGCAAAAGTCGGTCCGCCTGATACGGCGAGAAAATGAGTTCAGACCTTCAGCACGCGGTCGCCGCGGCCGATGCCGCACACCCCGGTGCGCACCGTCTCGAGGATCAGCGAGCGGTCGATGGCCTCGATGAAGGAGTCGAGCTTGGCGGTGTTGCCGGTCAGCTCGATGACGTAGGTGGATTCCGTGACGTCGATGATGCGACCGCGGAAGATGTCCGACATGCGCTTCATTTCCTCGCGGTCCTTGCCGGTGGCGCGCACCTTGACCAGCATCAGCTCGCGTTCGATGTGGGCCGCCTCGGAGATGTCCACCACCTTGACCACCTCGATCAGCTTGTTCAGCTGCTTGGTGATCTGCTCGATGATGTCGTCGGAGCCGACGCTGACGATGGTCATGCGCGACATGGACGGGTCTTCGGTCGGCGCCACCGTGAGCGATTCGATGTTGTAGGCGCGCGCCGAGAACAGGCCTGAGACGCGCGACAGCGCGCCGGCCTCGTTTTCGATGAGAAGGGAGATGACGTGACGCATGGCGTTACAGCTCTTCGGAGAGGATCATTTCGGTGAGGCCCTTGCCGCCCTGCACCATCGGGTAGACGTTTTCCTTCGGGTCGATGGCGAAGTCCAGGAAGACCAGGTCGTCCTTGCGCTTGAAGGCCTCCTTGAGGGCGCCCTCGACATCGGCCGGCTTGTCCACCCGCATGCCGACGTGGCCGTAGGACTCGGCCAGCTTGACGAAGTCCGGCAGGGCATCGACATAGGACTCGGCGTAGCGGTTGCCGTGGAACAGCTGCTGCCACTGGCGCACCATGCCCAGGTAGCCGTTGTTGAGCAGGACGATCTTCACCGGCAGGCGGTACTGCTTGCAGGTGGATAGCTCCTGGATGCACATCTGGATGCTGCCCTCGCCGGTGACACAGGCCACCGGCGAGCCGGGATGCGCCAGTTGCACGCCCATCGCCGCCGGCAGGCCGAAACCCATGGTGCCGAGGCCGCCCGAGTTCATCCAGCGGCGCGGCTTGTCGAACTTGTAGTACTGCGCCGCCCACATCTGGTGCTGGCCGACGTCGGAGCAGACGAAAGCCTCGCCCTTGGTGACTTCGTAGAGCTTCTCGACGACGTACTGCGGCTTGATGATCTTGCTCTTGCGGTCGTACTTGAGGCAGTCCTTGCCGCGCCACTCGTCGATCTGCTTCCACCAGGCCTTGAGGGCCTTCTCGTCCGGCCGCTCGCCGACGGATTCGATCTGCCTGGCGATTTCGTCGAGCACCTCCGGCACGTGGCCGACGATGGGCACATCCACCTTGACGCGCTTGGAAATCGAGGAGGGATCGATGTCGATGTGGATGATCTTGCGCGGCACCTCGGCGAAATGCTCCGGGTTGCCGATGACGCGGTCGTCGAAGCGGGCGCCCACCGCCAGCAGCACGTCGCAGTGCTGCATGGCCATGTTGGCCTCGTAGGTGCCGTGCATGCCGAGCATGCCGACGAACTGCTCGTCGGTGGCCGGGTAGCCGCCCAGGCCCATCAGGGTGTTGGTCACCGGGAAGCCGAGCTGATGCACGAGCTTGATGAGCTTGTCGGCGGCATCGGAGAGGATCACCCCGCCGCCGGTATAGATCATCGGCCGCTTGGCTTCCAGCAGCAGCTGCACCGCTTTCTTGATCTGTCCCTGATGACCCTTGACCACCGGGTTGTAGGAACGCATCGAGATCGATTTCGGATAGGCGTACTCGCATTTCGTCGCCGAAATGTCCTTCGGGATGTCGACCAGCACCGGGCCTGGGCGGCCGCTCTTGGCCAGGTAAAAGGCCTTCTTGATGGTCGCGGCCAGGTCGTTGACGTCCTTGACCAGGAAATTGTGCTTGACGCAGGGCCGGGTGATGCCGACAGTGTCGACTTCCTGGAAGGCGTCCTGGCCGATGTAGGCGGTGGGCACCTGGCCGGAAATGATGACCAGGGGAATCGAATCCATGTAGGCGGTGGCGATGCCGGTGACGGCGTTGGTCACCCCGGGGCCGGAAGTGACCAGGGCCACCCCGACCCGTTCTGTAGACCGCGCATAACCGTCGGCGGCATGCACCGCGCCCTGCTCGTGGCGCACCAGCACATGGCGAACCTTGTCCTGCTTGAACAGTTCGTCATAAATGAACAGAACGGAACCGCCGGGATAGCCGAAAACGTATTCGACCTTTTCTTCCTGCAGGCACCTGATTACAATTTCCGCACCCGTCAAAACCATTGTTGCACCCGGAAAGCCTTCATAAGCGGCTGAAAAACTTGTGACTTTACTTACTCCCCCGTCTTTGGTCAAGGCATTTCGCGAAGGAAAATCCCCTTCGCAACGAATGGAAAACTGAATCCTGGCTGCGCGCACGGAACTGTCGGATTTTCTCGCCAGCGTCGAGCGGCGCGCCTACAAGCAGGCATTGTTTGCTGTTCGGGACGACGAGGTGGCATTGGACATCGTGCAGGACGCCATGCTCAAGCTGGCCGAGAAATACGGCGGCAAGCCGGCCGGTGAACTGCCCATGCTGTTCCAGCGTATCCTGCAGAACACCATCCGCGATTTTTACCGGCGGCAGAAAGTCCGTTCCACCTGGACCACCCTGCTCTCGGCGTTCACCTCCTCCGACGACGACGAGTCTGATCCGCTGGAAACTTTGGAGGTCGAGCAGGGGTCTTACACTCCGGCAACCCCTCATGCAAGCCTTGAGCAAACGCAAGTCCTTGCAATCATTGAAGAAGAGGTCAGGAGGCTGCCCCCGCGTCAACGCGAGGCGTTTCTCATGCGTTACTGGGAAGACATGGATATCGCCGAAACCGCGGCGGCGATGGGATGCTCGGAAGGCAGCGTGAAAACGCATTGCTCCCGGGCGACTCATTCATTGGCGGCGGCATTGAAGGCAAAGGGCATCGCACTATGAATACTGAACGGGAATTCGCCTACAAGGTCCGTCACCATCTCAACCAGGGTACCGATCAACTCGACAGGAAAACCGTCGATCGGCTTTTCGCTGCCCGCCAGAACGCGCTGGCCCATCAGGCTGTCGCGGGCGCCCGGTTGAGCCTGGCCGGGGCCGGCCATGTCGCCGCTGACCTGATCTTTCCCAAAGCTCGGGCGCTGATAGCAATGGTTGGCCTGGCGGTCGGCGTCGCCGGCGTGTCCACCTGGAACGAATTCGAGAAAGCGGCCGAGAACGAGGAAATCGACAGCGCGCTGCTTGCCGACGACTTGCCGATCAACGCCTATCTCGACAAGGGCTTCCAGGCATGGCTCTCCGAGCACTTCTCCCAGGACTGATACTCGCCCTATCGCTGCTCTCCTCCGCCCACGCCGCTGTCCCCGAGTTGAGGCAGCCGTCGTGGGCTGAGCTCACTCTGGAGCAGAAACAGATCCTCGCCCCGCTGTCCCGCGACTGGGACAAGATGGAAGCCCCTCGCAAAAAGAAATGGGTCGGCATCGCCAAGCGCTACCCTTCCATGAAGCCTGAGGAACAGGCCCGCGTGCAAAGCCAGATGCGGGACTGGGCCAGCCTGTCCCCCGACCAGCGCAAGCAGGCACGTGAGCAATACAAGAGCCTGAAAAAGGTGCCGCCCGAGAAAAAAGAGACGATCAGGCAGAAGTGGGAGGAATACCAGAGCCTTTCCGACGAGGAAAAGAAACGCCTGGCGGAAAAGGCGGCTGCCCGCAAGACGCTCCCGAAGCCGGGGATTGTCCGGCCGGCCGTGCCCCAGAAACTGCCCACCGCAGCCCTGCCCCTGCCACTGCCCCAAACCCAACCTGCCCCTTCCGCGCCAGCTGCTGAAGCACCGGCGGCGGAGGCGCAGGCGCCCGCTGCGCCGGAAAGCAGCTCGGCTGCTACCGAAACCGCGCCCCCCGCGCCAGCCCCGGCAGCGCCTGCCGAAACTTCGGCTGCCGCACCCGCCATCGCACCTGCCCCTCAACCGCAATAGCCGTGTCCGGTGCATCGCAGGCGCCGCTGCCGGCCGCCGGCCTCCGCCGCCGGCTGGCTTGCATGCTCTACGAATCGTTCCTTCTGATCGGCGTCCTCGGCTTCGCCGTGATCCTGCCGCAGCTGCTGCTCGGCATGGCGCGGCAGTCCATGATGCAGGGTGCCTGGCTATGGCTGCACCTGTTCTCGGTCCTGCTGCTGTATTTCGGCTGGCTATGGAAACGCCAGGGGCAGACCCTTGCCATGCAGACCTGGAAAATTCGTCTGGTGTCGGCAAATGGAAAGGCCCTCGGCAGCCGGCAGATCGTCCTGCGCTACCTCCTGGCCTGGCCAAGCCTGCTGCTCGGCGGCATAGGCCTACTCTGGGCGTTGGCGGATCGCGACCGCCAGTTCCTGCACGATCGGCTGGCCGGCACCCGCCTCGTCAAGCTGCAGTAGTCAGCGGCGTTCTGACCACCACAACATCCCGGCTGCCGCCAGCAGGAATATCGCGCTGGGCGTCATGGCCGAGAAGAAGGGCGGCCAGCTGTTGATGGCGCCCAGGTTGGAAAACAGGCCATTCAGCATGTGGAAGGTGATGCCGAGCATGATGCCGGCGAACACCTTGACGCTGACCGCTCCCATCCTGTCCTGCAGGTAGGCGAAGGGCAGGGCCAGGGCCATCATCACCAGCGCCGCCAGCGGATAGACCAGCTTCTTCCACATGGCGATCTCGTAGCGCTGGGTCTTCACCTGGTTGTCTTTGAGGTGGCGGATGTAGCGGTAGAGGCTCGCCACCGACATGCGTTCCGGCATGACCAGCAGCACCCCGAGGATTTCCGGGTTGACGGCCGACTGCCAGATCGCCTCGGGCAAACGGTTCACCTTGGCCCGATCCTTCTCGAACACCGTCTGCGAGACATCGCTGAGGCGCCACTTGTCCGGCGGCAGGTACTCGCCCTCCCGGGCTTCCGAGATCGAACGCAGTACCTGCTGCTTGTCGAACTCGTAGATGCGCACCCCCTCGAGCCGGCTGTCCGGCAGGACGGTGCGCACGTTGATGAAGCTCTGGTCGTCCTTGACCCACAGGCCCGAGCGGAACTCCTGGCCCACTACCTGATCCATCGCCTGCAGCCGCAGCTGCTTGGCGGCCCGCTCTGCCGGGGGGGCGACGAAATCGCCGACGATGAAGGTCAGCAGCACGAAAGCCAGCCCCACCTTCGCCAGCCCGCCGAGAATCATGGTGGTGGACAGGCCAGAGGCGCGCAGCACGGTGATTTCGGAATGACGCGCCAGCATGGTCAGGGCGTACAGGGTGCCGATCAGCACCGCGATCGGGGCCAGCTCGTAGATATGCCCCGGCAGGGTGAGCAGCACGAACAGCGCCATGTAGCGCAACTGGTAGTTGCCCCTGCCCAGGCTCTGCAGCTCGTTGATGAAGTCGAAAAAGGCGAACAGCATCAGGAAGGCCGCCAGGACCAGGCCGACGGCGGAATAGATTTCCTTGGCGAGATAGCGCTGGTAGACCTTCATTTGCGCAGCTTCACCCAGGAGAACACCGACAGGCGCTTGAAGAAGAGCAGGATCAGGGTGAGGAACATCGCCACATGCACCAGCCACCAGCCGATCTCGAACCTAAGGCGTCCTTGCGCCACCCAGGCCTGGCTCACCGACAGCAGGTTGCTGTAGAGCATGTAGGCCAGCAGCGCCAGAATCAGGTTGTTGGTGCGCCCGGCGCGCGGGTTGACGAAGGACAGCGGAATCGCCAGCAGCGCCAGGTTGAGGGCGGCCAACGGCATGCCGATGCGCCACAGCAGCTCCCCCATGCCGGCGCGGCCGCGCTGCTGCAGCTCCCAGGTCGGAGTGTTCTTGGTGGTCACCTCGATGCCGCGCGCCTCCTTGGTCTCGATCCGTACCGCATAGCGCTCGAACTCCATGACCCGGTACTCGGCCGAGCCGGGCGTCCCTTCATAACGACGGCCGTTCACCAGCACCACGAAACGGTCGCCGTTGGGCAGGCTTTCGGTATAGCCGCTGGTCGAGACCATCACGCCGAGCCGGCCGTGCTGCATCGAGCTGATGAAGATGTTCTTGACCGAGCCATCCTGGCCCGCGCCCGTCCCCCCGGAAGACGCCTCGACGAAGAACACCCGCTCGCCGCTGGCCGACTCCTTGAAGGCGCCGGGGGAGACGCGGGCCACGTCGTCGCGGGTGTCCATGCGCTGGCGGTATTCGACGCTCTTCGATTGCGCCCAGGGCGAGAGGATCAGCGACAAGGCGGCAATCGCCACCACCAGCGGCAGGGAGAACTTGAGGACCGGCCTGACCCAGGCGGTCAGCGGCAGGCCGGAGGAAAACCACACCGCCATCTCCGAATCGCGATAGCTGCGCGACAAGGTCAGCAACACCGCGATGAACACCGTCAGCGAGAGCAGGATCGGCAGGTGCGTCATGGCGCCGAAGCCGAGCAGCGCCACCACCGCCTCGGACACCAACTTGCCGCCGGCCGCCTGGCTCAGCAAGCGAATCAGCTGGGTGGTGAGCAAGATGGCGAACAGGGCCACGAAGGTGGCGCCCGCAGTGCCGGTAAATTCACGAATCACCGCACGCTCGAAAGTCAGCCCGCGCGCCATTTTTGACTTATTCTGAGGGGAAAAGAGATAATCGCTTAGTTGATCGGAGCCTGAATTGCAGAGAGGAGTTGCGTGTGGAATTTAGCATAAAAAGCGGCAGCCCGGAGAAGCATAAGTGCGACTGCCTGGTGGTCGGCGTGTTCGAATCGCGACAGCTATCCGTGCCGGCAAAGCGTGTCGACAAGGCTTCCGGCGGCCATCTAGGCCGCATCCTGGACCGCGGCGATCTGCAAGGTAAGAGCGGCACGACCCTGCTGCTGCACGGCACCCCCGGCATCGGTGCCGCCAGGGTGCTGCTGGTGGGGCTCGGCAAGGAATCGGAGTTCGGCGAGAAGGCCTACCGCGAGGCGCTGGCCGCCGCAACCCGCGCCCTCAGGGAGACCGGCTGCCAGGAAGCGCTATACACGCTGAGCGAGCTGGCGGTCGGCAAGCGCCCAGCCGCCTGGCGCGTGCGCCAGGCGGTGCTGACGGCTCGCGATGTCCTCTATCGCGCCGACGGACTCAAGTCGAAGAAGGATCCGGCGCCGGCGGCCTTCGACCGCATCGGCTTCACGCTGCCGGAACGGGAGAGCCGAAGCGCCGCTGCCGCCCTGAGCCAGGGCCAGGCCATCGCCGGCGGGGTGGACCTCGCCCGTGAGCTGGGCAACCTGCCGGCCAACATCTGCACGCCCAGCTATCTGGCGCAGCAGGCGCAGAAGCTGGCCAGGACGCACAAGCTGAAGTGCGAGGTGCTCGACCGCGCCCGCATGGAAAAACTCGGCATGGGTTCGCTTTTGTCGGTGGCCCGCGGCTCGCACCAGCCGCCCCGCTTCATCGTCCTGCAGTACCACGGCGGCAAGGCCAAGGCCAAGCCCATCGTGCTGGTCGGCAAGGGGATCACCTTCGATACCGGCGGCATCTCGCTCAAGCCCGGCGCCGAAATGGACGAGATGAAATACGACATGTCGGGCGCCGCCAGCGTGCTCGGCGCTTTCAGTGCCCTGGCCGAAATGAAGCTGCCGCTGAACGTGGTCGGCCTGATCCCGACCACCGAGAACATGCCCGGCGGCGCCGCCACCCGACCGGGGGACATCGTCACCTCGATGTCGGGCCAGACCATCGAGATCCTCAACACCGACGCCGAGGGCCGCCTGATCCTGTGCGACGCCCTCACCTACGCCGAGCGCTTCGCACCCGACTGCGTGATCGACGTGGCGACGCTCACAGGAGCCTGCGTGATTGCCCTGGGAGCGGTGGCCTCGGGCCTGATGGCCAACAACGACGCTCTCGCCGAGGAACTGCTGACGGCCGGACAGGACGCCGGCGACCGCGCCTGGCAGCTGCCGCTGTGGGAGGACTACCAGGAGATGCTCAAGAGCAATTTTGCCGACATCCCCAACATCAGCGGCAGCCGCGCGGCGGGAACCATCACCGGTGCCTGCTTCCTGGCACGCTTCGCCAAGAACTATCGCTGGGCGCACCTCGACATCGCCGGCACCGCCTGGCGTTCCGGCGCCGCCAAGGGCTCCACCGGCCGGCCGGTGCCGCTGCTGACGCACTTCCTGATGAAGCGGGCCGGCAAGCTGTGACGCGCATCGACTTCTACCACGGCGCCGGGGACAAGCTGCAGGCGGCCTGTCGCCTGGTCGGCGATCTTTATGCCGAGGGGCGCCGGGTGCTGATCTACGCTCCTGCGGCGGATACCGCTGCCGGCATCGACCGCCTGCTTTGGAGCCAGCCGGCCACCGGCTTCGTGCCGCATTGCCGCACCGGCGAGGCGCTCGCAGGGGAGACGCCTGTGCTCATCGGCGCCAGCCTCGATGACGAGCGCGACCACGACGTCCTGGTCAACCTGGATGGGGAACTGCCTCCCTCCTTTGCCCGCTTCGAACAGCTGATCGAGATCGTCGGCAGCGACGAGGCCGATCGCATCCCGGCCCGGGAGCGCTTCAAGTTCTATCGCGACCGCGGCTACCCGCTGCAGGCGCATCAGCTCTCCCCATGAGCAGCGACGATGTCTTCGGCAAGGCCGACGCGCTGATGAAGCGTCGGGCCTTCGTCGCCGGCGGCGCCCAGCCCGCCCCGCCGCCGGAGGACCTGCCGGTGCTCACCGAGGTGGTCGATCCGAGCCAGGCGGTGCCGGCCCTCTCGGCCGCCCTGTCCGGCAGCCCGGGCGCGGAGGACCTCGCCAGCCGCATGCATGAGCTGCTCGATCCGCTGCCGCCCGACATCGCCCGCGCCGTGGAAAACTGGCTGGTCGCCACCCTGCCGCGTCTGGTCGCCCGCCGCCTCGACGGCGTCGCCGAGCAGATCGCCGAGGAAGTCGGCGCCGCGCTGCGCGAGAGCCTGCCCTTGCTCATCTCCGACCTGATCCGTTCCGCCCAGGAAAGAACCAAGTCCGGCAAGTAACTCAAGCCGGGCACGGGGGATGCTCCGGTATAATTTCGGCTTTTCCGCTCTACCTTCCCCCCTTCAGAGATGGAACTCGCCAAATCCTTCGAGCCGGCCGACATCGAGCGCCGCTGGTACCCGCTGTGGGAGTCGCGCGGCTATTTCGCAGCCGGCACCGACACTGCCAAGACCGACAACTTCTGCATTCTGCTGCCGCCGCCCAACGTCACTGGCACCCTGCACATGGGCCACGGCTTCAACCAGACGCTGATGGACGCGCTCACCCGCTACCACCGCATGCGCGGCGCCAACACGCTGTGGCAGCCTGGCACAGACCACGCCGGCATCGCCACGCAGATCGTCGTCGAGCGCCAGCTCGACGCGGAAGGCGTCAGCCGCCACGATCTCGGCCGCGAGAAGTTCCTCGAACGCGTCTGGCAATGGAAGGACTATTCCGGCGGCACCATCACGCGGCAGATGCGGCGGCTGGGTACCTCGCCCGACTGGTCGCGCGAGCGCTTCACCATGGACGAGGGCCTCTCGAAGATCGTCACCGAGACCTTCGTCCGGCTTTTCCGCGAGGGGCTGATCTACCGCGGCAAGCGGCTGGTGAACTGGGACCCGAAACTCCTCACCGCGGTGTCCGACCTGGAAGTCGTCTCCGAGGAGGAAGACGGCTCCATGTGGGAAATCCGCTATCCCTTGGTGGAGGGCGACGGAGCACTGATCGTCGCCACGACGCGGCCGGAAACCTTGCTCGGCGACGTCGCCGTCGCGGTGCACCCCGAGGACGAGCGTTATTCGAAACTCGTCGGCAAGCATGTACACCTGCCGCTCACCGGCCGCACGATTCCCGTCATCGCCGACAGCTACGTCGACAAGGAATTCGGCACCGGCTGCGTCAAGATCACGCCGGCGCACGACTTCAACGACTGGCAGGTCGGCCACCGCCACGGCTTCACGCCGCTCTCCATCTTCACGCTGGACGCCCGTATCAACGAGCACGGCCCGGAGAAATACCGCGGCCTGGACCGCTACGATGCCCGCAAGGCCATCGTCGCCGACCTGGAGACGCAGGGCCTGCTGGTGTCGACCAAGCCGCACAAGCTGATGGTACCGCGCGGCGACCGCACCCACGCCGTCATCGAGCCGATGCTCACCGACCAGTGGTTCGTCGCCATGAGCAAACCTGGCGCCGACGGCACCTCGATCGCCGGCAAGGCGCTGGAATGCGTCGCCTCCGGCGAGATCCGCTTCGTCCCCGAGCAGTGGGTGAACACCTATAACCAGTGGCTCAACAACATCCAGGACTGGTGCATCTCGCGCCAGCTCTGGTGGGGCCACCAGATCCCGGCCTGGCATGCCGACGACGGCCGCGTCTATGTCGCCCACGACGAGAACGAGGCCTATACGCTGGCCCGCGCCGACGGCTACACCGGCGGACTGGAACGCGACCCGGACGTGCTCGACACCTGGTATTCCTCGGCGCTGTGGCCGTTCTCGACCCTCGACTGGACGCCGGAATGGCCGGCGAAGTCGAACACCGCGCTCGACCTTTACCTGCCCTCCTCGGTGCTGGTCACCGGCTTCGACATCATCTTCTTCTGGGTGGCGCGCATGGTGATGATGACGAAGCACATCACCGGAAAGATTCCCTTCCGCGACGTCTACGTGCACGGCCTGATACGCGACGCCGAAGGCCAGAAGATGTCGAAGTCGAAGGGCAACGTCCTCGACCCGATCGACCTCATCGACGGCATCGGCATCGACGCGCTGGTGGAAAAACGCACCAGCGGCCTGATGAATCCAAAAGACGCATCCAAGATCGAAAAGCGCACGCGCAAGGAATTCCCCAACGGCATCCCCGGCTTCGGCACCGACGCCCTGCGCTTCACTTTCGCCTCCCTCGCCAGCCCGGGGCGCGACATCAAGTTCGACATGGGCCGCTGCGAGGGCTACCGCAACTTCTGCAACAAGCTGTGGAACGCCACGCGCTTCGTGCTGATGAACTGCGAGGGGCAGGACTGCGGCCTGCAGGACGGCCACGCCTGCGGCACCGACATCGTTTTTTCCGCCGCCGACCGCTGGATCGTCAGCCGCCTGCAGCGCACCGAGGCCGAGGTGGCGCAGCACTTCGCCGACTACCGCTTCGACCTGCTCTCTCGCGCCATCTATGAATTCGTCTGGGACGAGTACTGCGACTGGTACGTCGAACTGGCCAAGGTGCAGATACAAAACGGCGGCGCAGCGCAACAGCGCGGCACGCGCCGCACCCTGGTGCGCGTGCTGGAAACCATGCTGCGCCTGGCCCATCCGCTGATCCCCTTCATCACCGAGGAACTCTGGCAGAAGGTCGCGCCCGTGGCGGGTCGCGCGGGCGAGAGCATCATGCTGCAGCCCTATCCGGCGGCTGACCTGTCGCGCGTCGATGAAAAGGCCATGGCCGAAGTGCAGACGCTGAAGGACCTAGTCAACGCCTGCCGCAGCCTGCGCGGGGAAATGAACCTCTCGCCGGCGCAGAAGGTGCCGTTGCTCGCCGCCGGCGACAGGGAACGCGTCGCCGCCTTCGCGCCCTACCTTGCCGCCCTGGCCAGGCTGTCGGACGTGACGGCCACCGGCGCCGAGCTGCCGACCGGCGACGCGCCGGTGCAGATCGTCGGCGAGTTCCGCCTGATGCTGAAGATCGAGATCGACGTCGCCGCCGAACGCGAGCGCCTGGGCAAGGAAATCGCGCGCATCGACGGCGAGATCGCCAAGGCGCAGGCCAAGCTCGCCAACGAGGGCTTCGTCGAGCGCGCCCCGGCCGCCGTCGTGGCGCAGGAGAAGGAACGGCTGGCGAGCTTCGGCGCGCTCATCGACAAGCTGCGTGCGCAACTTGCCCGTCTGCAGTAGGCCCCGGGCAGCCGGCCCGGCTGCCGGACGCCGATGAAGCATCTCCTGCGTGCGCTCGGCCAGCGCAACTTCCGCCTCTACTTCATCGGCCAGAGCGCGTCCTTCGTCGGCACCTGGATGCAGCAGATCGCGCTGGCCTGGCTGGTCTATCGCCTGACCGGCTCCCCCTTCATGCTCGGCCTGGTCACCTTTGCCGGCAACATCCCGATACTCTTTCTTGCCCCCTTCGGCGGCGTCTGGTCGGATCGCCTGAACCGTCGCCGCGCCATGCTGCTGACGCAGGCGCTTTCATTGCTACAGGCCGCCGTCCTGGCGGGACTGACTTTTGCCGGGCTCGTCGAAGTCTGGCACCTGCTTGCCGCCGCCGCCTTCCTCGGCGTCGTTAACGCCTTCGATACGCCGCTTCGGCAGGCTTTTCTGTTGGAAATGGTGGGCTCCCGCGAGCACCTGCCCAATGCCATCGCGCTGAATTCCCTGATGATGAACGCCTCGCGGCTGATCGGCCCGGCGCTGGCCGGCCTCGTCCTGGCCGCAGCCGGCGAGGCTTGGTGCTTCCTGCTCAATGCCACGTCCTACCTCGCCATGCTGGCCGCGCTCGCCGCCATGCGGCTGGAGGCTCCGGGGCCGCGCCGCGCCGTGCAGAACTGGCTGGGCGGACTGACGGAAGCCGTGCGCTTCGCCTGGGACTTCGCACCGAGCCGCTACCTGATCGGGCTGGTGGCCCTCGTCAGCTTCGTGGCAACGCCGTACGCTTCGCTGATGCCGGTGTTCGCGCGCGATCTGTTGGGAGGCGACGCGCGCACCCTGGGCTTGCTCGTCGGCGCATCGGGCGCCGGCGCCATGGCCGGCGTGCTGCACCTGGCGGGACGCCGCGTCTCAGACGGGCTGGAGCGGCTGATCGCCGCGGCCGCCTGCAGCGCGGGGATCGGCCTGGTGCTGTTCTCGCAGTCGGGCATGCTATGGCTGTCGCTGGCGCTGCTGCCGCTGGTCGGCTTCGGCATCATCACCGTCGCCGCCTCGGCCAACACCATCCTCCAGCTGGTCGCGCCCGACGCCATGCGCGGCCGCCTGGTCAGCCTGCACATCACCGCCTTCCTCGGCGTGATGCCGCTCGGCTCGCTCGCCTACGGCCTCCTCGCCGAACGCTTCGGCGCACCCGCGACGGTGGCCGCGGGCGGCCTGCTCTGCCTGCTCGGCGCCGCCGGCTTCGCCAGCCGTCTCGGCCATATGCGCAGCCTGCTGGCGCCGCATTACGCGCGGCACTGAGCCTTGCTCAGCGCGCGTCAATTAGATGGTTATCGTGGCGATATGAAAAAAGGCTGAAGACAAACCGTCCTCAGCCTTCTTTCCATTTTCAGGAAACAGCCTGAATTACTGGAACTTCATGCTGTAGGCGATGCCCAGCGCGTCCTGGTACATCTGAATTTTTTCGTTGCCGGCGGCCACACCAAAACGGTTAAACAGGCTGGCTCCACTGACCGACTCCTTGAAGGCATGCATGTACGACATGGTCAGCTCGGAATCCTTGCTGAGGTTATAGGTGAAACCCAGGGTGAGATGGTCCTTGACCACGCCCGGAGCAAGGATGTTGAAGGTCACATCGCGGCTCTGGATCGGATTGTCCGTATGGTTGTAGCCGACACGGAGGGTCAGGTTCGAGTTGTACTGGTACTCGACGCCGATCTTGAAGACGTTCACATCGTCCCAGCCGAAACCACGGCAGTTGCTGCAGCCCAGAGAACCGACTGTAAACCCGGTTCCTGCCACGGCATTGCCCGTATTGGTGCTCGGGTTGGAAACCGAGTTGATGCCTGAATAGTTGATGCGCTGGTAATCCGCGGCGATGGTCAGGGCTGGCGTGGCCTTGACGGCGATGCCGAGATTGAAGTTCTCGGGCATGTCGAAAGCGCCGCGCCCGGCAAACAAGTCCTTGTACTGGCTGAACTTGCTCATTCTCATCTTGGTGGAATAGGCCGCGCCGAGTGTAACGGAGTCGGAAAGCCTGCCCATCCATCCCAGACGCAAGCCGAAACCATGCGAACTGTCATAGCCGTTGTTGGTCAGATTGTTGTTGGTGGCGAATGTTCCTGGCGAAGGCGTGAACCCCTGGAACCCGTCAAGGCCCTTGGCCTTGAAGCGCTGATAGCCGATCAGCGGAGAAACGCCCAAGGAGTGATCCTTGTTGATCTTCATGGCAAAGGTCGGCGCAATGACCAGCTGCATCAGGTCGATGCCAAGTCTGCCCGTGCCGCACAGCATATTGTATGAAGTCGCACCCGACGCAACCGCGGTTCCGTTGAAGCCGTCGCACACGGTATCAACGACGCCCGGCGCACCTGCTGAAATCTGTCCGCCCGGGTAATCCGTATTCATGCCGCCGTTGCCATAAACGGTAACGCCGAGCGACATGTTCCCGCCCAACATCTTGTTGTAGCCGAACTCCGGAACGGCGAAGAGATTGCTGCCGCTATCCACGTTCCCGCCGGTATTGATTCCAGCAGGGCTGCCGGTACGCTCCGCACTGCGCCTCGGGCTGAACAGGTCAACACCGACATCCAGTCGGTCGCCCACCCAGACCATGCTGGCCGGGTTATTGGCGCCGCCAAAGGTATCGGAGGCCATCGCCGTTGCGGCGCCGCCCATACCCTTGGCTTTCATGCCATAGCCATGCGAGAAATAGCCGTCGGTCGCCCAGGCGGCGGGCGCCAGGGTCATGGCCAACGTCGCTGCGGTGATTTTTATCCTGAACTTCATGTTTCTCCCCTCCTTGGTTTGCGTGAATGCTTGCCGCTTACATGTACAAACTGACATCGGCCTGCTGCGCCATTGGCAGGAACGTCGCCGCGCCGCAGTATTCCTTCACTTCCGGAATGAAATCGTCGCGCGTGAAGCCGAACAGGTCGACCGTCATCTGGCAGCCGATCATGTTCACGCCGGCCTCGATGCTCAGGCTGCGCAGTTCGGGAATGTCGGCGACGCCGTTGTTCTTGATGGTCTGCTTCATGAGCATGGTCGCCATCGACTCGAAGCCGGGGATACCGGCCTGGATCAGATTCGGGATGTTCCAGTTGATGCCCTTGAACCAGCCCGGCCCGAAAGGCATCTTCATCGGCATGCCAGGGTTGCCCAGCGGACTCACCTTGAGGTCGCTGATGTCCTTCTTCAGCAGGTTGAGGCCGTAGAAGGTGAAGAAGATCGAGACGTTCCAGCCGAGGGCGGCGGCCGTCGAGGCCAGAATGAAGGGGGGGTAGGCCCAATCGAGCGTGCCCTTGGTGGCGATGATGGTCATCGAGGGCGTCTTCGCCGCCTTCAATTCCTCGAGTTTCTGCGGCAGGATTTCGTCGAGGCGCTGACGGATCAGCGCATCCAGGGCGGCCTGGTCTGTAGGCATATTCAAGATGAACCTCCTCTTGTCCGGGCAGAGCCAAGTCAGACCTGCTCTCTCCCGCTATATCCAATTCATTAACGATTAATAATGTTCTAAGGTACTGCTGGCTGCCAGATGATTCTTCTTATTGGCCTATATTCGCCACATATGCTGCGCCGCGGCAGGATGAAAAGAAACGGCCCGGGACATGCCCGGGCCGTTGCTGCGCAGGCAGAAATTACTTGCGCTTGATGAAGAACTCGTACTCCTTGCCCTTCTCCGCCGTCGAGAGCAACTCGTTGCCGGTCTGCTTGGCGAAAGCTGCGAAGTCCTTCACCGAACCGGGGTCGGTGGCCATGATGCGCAGCACCTGGCCGCTCGTCATTTCCGCCAGCGCCTTCTTGGCGCGCAGGATCGGCAGCGGGCAGTTCAGCCCCTTGGCATCCAGTTCCTTGTCGAAATTCATGTTGGCTCCTTTGCTGTAAATGGGTCGTCGCGCCTGTATTTCAGACTGGCCTAATATACTTTCGCCCCCGACTCGGCGCAACCTGCCGGAGGCAATGTGGGGCATCGAATTTCTTTCTTGGGCAATTCATGAAACCGCCTGGTAGTACAGATTCTGCGGATGATTGGCCTGGGCGAAGAAGAACCAGCGTTCGGCAATCAGGCCGAGGTATTGGATGAAAAAAGCCGCTGAGGCAAACCCGCCGGCGAGCAGGCCGAGCGGCAGGGCAAAGACCAGCAGCAGGAAGACCCATTTCACCCGTTTCAGAAAAGCCGCGCTTCGGCCATGGAAGAACTCTCGCGTGTTGAAGGAGCCGCCCATCGCGCCCTGCGCCTTCTGCGCGATGTGCGGGTGCTTGATGCCGATGGCCGTGCGCAAGCCGGACTTCGGCCGCAGGCGCGCGTTGCGCAGCAGCGAGGCCACCCGGCCGATGAAGGCCAGCGCGGTCAGGATCATGGCCCAGACGCCGAGGAATCCGGATACCTCCTGCGCTGCGACAGCCGCCAGCGCACAGGCCAGCACGAAGCCAGAAGCACCGCCCAGCAGGATGTAGTTGATCACCGTCAGCGGAGTGTGCCATTCCTGCAGGAAGCGCAGGCAGGCGTAGATCATGCCGGTGCACACGAACAGCGCGAACGCCAGCACGGTGCCGGCCACGCCGAGCATCGCCGTGACGTTGACCGGTGCGCCGGACGGCAGCGTCGCCAGCACCGGATTGAAGCCGCTGAAGTGCGCCGCACCATAGAGGCACACCGTGCCCATGAAGGCGGGCAGGACGATCACCTCGCGCGACAGCCAGGAGGTGCGCCACTTGGCAGCGGAACGCCAGGCGCGCTCGGGATGGCCGAGGTGGAAGAAGGAGGCGACCAGGCCGGCAACGAGAAAGCCCAGGGCGACAGCGCTGCCCAGCGCGTAGAAGCGGCTGGGCTGGGGCGGCAGAAGGCCGAAGGCTGAATAGGACTCGACGGTAAACAGGGCGAGGAACAGTCCTTGCCCCACGCCGATGAGCGTCGTCAGGAAGATCACGGAGAAGGCGGGATGCATGGCGTCAGCCTTACCAGGACGTCACATCGTCGAGCGAAGGCTCGGCCTTGGCCGGCTTCGGCAGCTTGCCGTCGACCTTCAGCGGGTTGTCGGCGCGCACCAGTTCGTCTTCGTGGATGCGCAGTTGGGTCTTGCGTCGCGGCAGGTAGTGGTTGGCCGGCTGCGTGCCCCACTCCGGCATCAACTGGTAGCCGCCGCTCTCGCGGATCGCCTTCGACACCTCGGATTCCGGGTCGTGCACATCGCCGAACAGGCGCGCGCTGGTCGGGCAGGCCTTGACGCAGGCCGGCTTGCGGTCGATTTCCGGAAGAGAGGCGTCATAGATGCGGTCCACGCACAGGGTGCACTTCTTCATCACCTTCTGCTGCTCGTCGATCTCGCGCGCGCCGTAGGGGCAGGCCCAGGAGCAGTACTTGCAGCCGATGCACTTGTCGTAGTCGACGAGGACGATGCCGTCCTCCGCACGCTTGTAGGAGGCGCCGGTCGGGCATACCGGCACGCAGGGCGGCTCCTCGCAGTGCAGGCAGGACTTCGGGAAGTGCACGGTTTCCGTGTTGGGGAACTCGCCCACCTCGAAAGTCTGCACGCGGTTGAAGAAGGTGCCGGTCGGGTTGGCGCCGTAGGGATTGAAATCGCTCAGCGGGCCGGCCTGCCCCGAGGTGTTCCATTCCTTGCAGCTCGTCACGCAGGCATGGCAGCCGACGCAGACGTTGAGGTCGATGACCAGGGCCAATTGCGTCATTTCACCGCCCCCTTCATGTACGACCACAGGCTCCTGCGCTCCTCCTGCCCGGGATAAGGCTTGAGCGGTTCGAACTGAGGCGCCGTCGTCGCCGTGTCCTGGAGACCGACTTTTCCAATCCGCACGCGCACGTCGTACCAGGCGGCCTGGCCGGTGATCGGGTCGGAGTTGCTGATGCGCGCCTGCCCTGCCGGCAGTTCCTCCGAGATGACGTGGTTGAGCAGGAAGCCCAGCTTCGACTCGTTGGCATCCGGCGTCAGGTTCCAGGCGCCGGCAGCCTTGCCGATGGCGTTCCAGGTCCACACCGTGCCCGGCTCCACCGCCTCGGAATGGCGCGCCATGCAGCGCACCTTGCCCCACTGCGACTCGACCCAGATCCAGTCGCCGTCGTCGATGCCGGCCAGCCGCGCCGTGCGCGCATTGATGAACAGGTAGTTGTGCGCATGGATCTGCCGCAGCCAGGCGTTCTGCGAATCCCAGGAGTGGTACATCGCCATCGGCCGCTGCGTCACCGCGGCGAGCGGGTACTTGTGCGTATCGGTCGCCTGCACTTCGAGCGGATCGAAATAGAAGGGCAGCGGATCGAAATAGGTCTCGATGCGCTGTTTCAGGTGCGCGGGCGGCTTCCTCGTGATGCCCTTGCCCTGCGCCGCGAGGCGGAATTTCTGCAGCACCTCGGAATACAGGTGGATCAGGATCGGCTCGGCGTAGCGCGTGATGCGGTTCCTCTGCGACCACTCCAGGTAGCCCTGGTTCCAGTTGCGCATGTACTGGTAGGACTTCGGCAGCGCGTGGTGGTAGACGCAGTTGTTGGCCGCGTACATCTCCCACTGGCGCGGGTTCGGCTCCCCGCGCATGAATTTCTCGCCGCCCTTGCCGCGCCAGCCGGCGAGAAAGCCGATGCCGGAGCCCGGCTCGGTCTCGTAGTTGACGATGAAGTCCGGGTAGTCGCGGTATTTGCGCGTGCCGTCCTTCTTGACGAACACCGGCAGCTTCAGGCGCGTACCCAGTTCGATCAGCACCTCCTGGAAGGGCTTGCACTCGCCGGTCGGCGGCAGCACCGGAATGCGCACCGAATCCACCGGGCCGTCGAACTCCGAGATCGGCCGGTCGAGCATCGACATCACGTCGTGGCGCTCGAGATAGGTGGTGTCCGGCAGCACCAGGTCGGCGAAGGCCGTCATCTCCGACTGGAAGGCGTCGCAGACGGCGATGAAGGGGATCCTGTATTCGCCCTGTTCATCCTTGTCATTGAGCATCTTCCTCACCTCCACCGTGTTCATGGTGGAGTTCCACGCCATGTTGGCCATGAAGATGAGCAGCGTGTCGATGCGGTAGGGATCGCCGCGCCAGGCGTTGGTGATGACGTTGTGCATCAGGCCGTGCACCGAGAGCGGATACTCCCAGGAGAAGGCCTTGTCGATGCGCACCGGCTTGCCTTCTTCATCCACGAAGAGGTCGTCCGGCTCGGCCGGCCAGCCCAGCGCCATGCCGTCGAGCGGTGAATCGGGTTTGACGGCCAGCGGCGTATTGGGCGTCTTGGCGCAGGGCGGGATCGGCCGCGGGAACGGCGCCTTGTGGCGGAAGCCGCCCGGCCGGTCGATGGTGCCGAGCAGGCTCATCAGGATGGCCAGCGCGCGGATGGTGTGGAAGCCGTTGGAGTGTGCCGCCAGGCCGCGCATGGCGTGGAAGGCCACCGGGTTGCCGGTGACGGTGTCGTGTTCCTTGCCCCAGGAATCGGTCCACGCGATCGGCAGCTCGATTTTCTGGTCGCGCGCGGTCACGCCCATCTCGTAGGCGAGGCGCTTGATCGTCGCGGCGGGAATGCCGGTGAGGCCCTCGGCCCATTCCGGCGTGTAGTCCTTGACGCGATCGGCCAGCAGCTGGAAGGACGGCTTCACCGGCGTGCCGTCGGCGAGCCTGAACTCACCGAGCAGGAAGGGATCGCAGCCCTCGGTATGCGTGATCACCGGCTTGTTGGCGGCGCGATCCCACCACAGCTTGTTCTGCGGATCGAAGCAGCCCTCCTCCTCCGGCACCTCGGTGCGCAGGAACATGCCGAACTCGTCGCTCTTTGCGTCGAGGTTCACCAGCTGGCCGGCATTGGTGTAGCGCACCAGGAAGTCGCGGTCGTAGAGGCCCTGGGCGATGATCTCGTGGATGATCGCCAGCAGCAGCGCGCCGTCCGTGCCCGGCCGGATCGGCACCCACTCGTCGGCGATGGCCGAGTAGCCGGTGCGCACCGGGTTGATCGAGACGAAGCGGCCGCCGTTGCGCTTGAACTTCGACAGCGCGATCTTCATCGGGTTGGAGTGGTGGTCCTCCGCCGTGCCGATCATGACGAAGAGCTTGGCGCGGTCGAGGTCCGGCCCGCCGAACTCCCAGAAGGAGCCGCCGATGGTGTAGATCATGCCGGCGGCCATGTTCACCGAGCAGAAGCCGCCGTGCGCCGCGTAATTGGGCGTGCCGAACTGGCGCGCGAAGAGGCCGGTCAGCGCCTGCATCTGGTCGCGGCCGGTGAACAGGGCGAATTTCTTCGGGTCGGTGGCGCGGATCTTCGCCAGCCGCTCGGACAGGATCGTGAACGCCTGCTCCCAGGAAATCGGCTCGAACTCGCCGGCGCCGCGCTCGCTGCCCGGCTTGCGCAGCAGCGGCTTCGTCAGCCGCGCCGGCGAGTACTGCTTCATGATGCCGGAGCTGCCCTTGGCGCAGATCACGCCCTGGTTGAGCGGATGGTCGGGGTTGCCGTCGATGTAGCGCACCTGCCCGTCGACCATGTGCACGCGGATGCCGCAGCGGCAGGCGCACATGTAGCAGGTGGTTTTCTTCACCTCCTGAACCGACGGAGTGGCAGCGGACATGGTTGGGGAATGAATATATTAGTGATTGTTGATATTCTTGGCGCTGAACGCTAAGTCCTCAAGCCAATTGTTTTTATTTGGTCATAAGTTGCAAGCGCTTGCTTAACTTATGGTCTCGGGTATGCTCGAAAGTCGGATACTTCGATTTTCCAGCGTAGCAGGTTTCCCATGAGCGACATTCCCGGATTCACCCCCCACGAGCGGCGCGCCGTCGAGGCCGCCATGATCTACCGCTACGGCCAGCTGGTCGACCTGCAGGAGGCCGACGTCGAGGTGCGCCTGACGCCGGGATCGGAGGCCCTCACCACCGTGCCCGGCATCTACTGGAACGAGCGCAACGTGCAGTTCGTCGTCTGCAAGCTTGGCGCGAAGAAATACCGCTCCTACTTCTTCTACGCCGAGGATCAGCAGTACCGGATTGGCGAGCAGGACTACGAGGTCATCGAGGACTGCGTGCGCAACCTGCTGCAGCTGCAGGTTGACCACGACACGAAGCGCCGCGCCATCATGTCCAATCCCGGCCTCGGTCCGGACGAGGACTACCACGGCCCGATCGTCGTCTGATGAAAATCTGCATCGTCTCCGACAGCCACGACCGCGGCCCCATGCTGGCCGCCGCCGTCGAGGAAGCCAAAGCCCTCGGCGCCGAGGCCGTCCTCCACTGCGGCGACATCATCGGCCCCAACACCCTCAAGCCCCTGCTGAAGATCGGCCTGCCGGTGCACGTCATCCACGGCAACAACCTGGGCGACTTCACTGCCATCTGCCAGATGGCCTCGCGCTCGAACGGCCTGCTGCACTACCATGGCGGCGACGCCTCGATCGAACTGGGCGGACGGAAAATTTTCCTCGTGCACTACCCGCACTATGGCCAGGCAATGGCCTGCACCGGAGACCACGATCTCGTCTGCTGCGGCCACAGCCACAAGCCGGAAATCGCACAGCAGCCCAACGTGAAAGGCGGCGCCACCTGGCTGGTGAATCCGGGCACGGTGGCCGGCCTCGGCGCGCCTTCCGCAACCTGGGTGCTGGGCGACCTGGCGACAATGGAGTTCGCCGTTCGTCCCCTGCGCATGCCATAGGGCACCGGCGCTTGTCTTGCCGGAATTCCGGTTTTACAATAAAGCAATATTTTTGCTGATTTGTAAATATCGCCCATGCTTCCTCGTTTCGCCGCCGCTACCGTCGCCCGCATGGCCAGGGGATTTCCCATCGTCACGCTGATCGGCCCACGCCAGTCTGGCAAGACCACGCTGGCGCGCGACGCCTTCCCCGGCAAGCCTTACGTTTCGCTGGAAACGCCAAACGAGCGCGCCTATGCGCAGGAGGATCCGCTCGCCTTTCTCGACCGCTTCCCGCAAGGCGCGGTGCTGGACGAAGCGCAGCACGCGCCACAGCTCTTCTCCTATCTGCAAACCCGCGTCGACCTGGACGGAAGGATGGGATTGTTCGTGCTCACCGGATCGCAGAATTTCGGCCTCCTGTCGAGCATCACGCAAAGCCTGGCCGGCCGAGTCGGCATCGTGCACTTGCTGCCGTTCAGCCTGGCCGAACTGGCTGCCGCCGGCCGCCATGCCCCCAGCCTCGACGCGGCGCTGTTCTCCGGCCTGTATCCGCCCCTGCACGACCGCCTGCTCGACCCGGCCTCCTGGCATGCGAGCTACATCGCCACCTATCTGGAGCGCGACGTGCGCCAGATGGCCAGCGTGCACAACCTCGATCTGTTCCAGCGCTTTCTCCGTCTCTGCGCAGCGCGCACCGGGCAGTTGCTCAACCTGGCGTCTCTGGCGAGCGATGCCGGCATCTCGCCCGGCACGGCGCGCAACTGGCTTTCCATCCTGCAGGCCAGCTACATCGTCTTTCTGCTTCAGCCGCATCACCGCAATTTCGGCAAGCGCCTGGTCAAGACCCCCAAGCTGTATTTCCACGACACCGGGCTGGCCGCCGCGCTCCTCAACATCCAGGGCCTCGACCACATGGCGGTGCATCCAACACGGCCGGCCCTGTTCGAAACGCTGGTGGTGGGGGAATGCCTCAAGGCGCGCTTCAACCGCGGGCTGGCATCCAACCTGTACTTCTGGCGCGACAACGTCGGCAACGAGATCGATCTGCTCGCCGAAAACGGCCCGCGACTCGATCCGGTCGAAATCAAGTCCGGCCGCACGGTCAGTGCGGACTGGTTCGCCGGGCTCCGGCGCTGGGCGAACCATGCCGGCCGCGAAGGCGGTCCGCCGATGCTGGTCTACGGCGGAGAGGACAGCCATGTCCGCAGCGGCATCAAGGTAGCAGGTTGGCGCGAACTCGCCAACGCGGACTGGCCGGCTCGGGAATAGCCCCGACCACTCAAGTGGTTTGACTTGCATCAAGCTTCGGCGCGAATCGGGATTGAGCGTTTCAATCCCGCGATAGGGAAATTCAGCCGAGCGCCGGGGCGTTGTTGATTAGAATCCGCTTCTGTTCCTCATCACGAATTTCAGTTCCCGGGAGGCCCGATGTCAGCATCCATCGCTACCAGCCAGACGATCCTCGTCGTGGGCGGCGGCATCTCCGGCATGACGGCGGCGCTCGAAGCCGCCGAATGCGGCAAGCAGGTCATCCTCGCCGAGAAGCTGCCCACCCTCGGCGGGCGCACGGCGCTGCTCTACCGCTACTTCCCCAAGATGTGCCATCCCACCTGCGGCCTCGAGATCAACCTGAAGCGCCTCAAGGGCAATCCCAACCTGCGCGTCATGACCATGACCGAGGTCGCCGCCGTCAGCGGCACCCGCGGCGACTACACCGTCACGCTGAAGGTCAAGCCGCGCTACGTCACCGAGGCCTGCACCGCCTGCGGCGACTGCGGCAACGCGGTGTCGGCGGAGATCCCCAACCCCGCCAACTACGGCCTGGACCGGATCAAGGCGGCCTACCTGCCGCACGGCATGGCCTACCCGCAGCGCTACGTCATCGACCCCTCCATCGTCGGCACGCCCGAGGGCGAGAAGGCCAGGGCCGCCTGCAAGGTCGGCGCGGTCGACCTCGCCATGCAGGAGCAGACCGTCGAACTGAAGGTCGGCAGCGTGGTCTGGGCCACCGGCTGGCGGCCCTACGACGCGGCGAAGATCCAGCCCTACGGCTACGGCCGCATCCCCAACGTCGTCACCAGCCTCGAGTTCGAGCGCATGGCCGACCCGCACGGCCCGACCGCTGGACGCCTGCTGCGCGCCGACGGCAAGGAGGCGAAGAACGTCGCCTTCATCCAGTGCGCCGGCTCGCGCGACGAGAACCACCTGCGCCACTGCTCGCGCATCTGCTGCATGGCCTCGCTCAAGCAGACCCACTACGTGCGCGAAGCCTGCGGCGACGAGGGCAAATCCACGATCTACTACATCGACATCCGCGCCATCGACCGCTTCGAGGACTTCTACCAGAGCGTGCAGAACGATCCGTCGGTCACCTTCGTCAAGTCGAAGGTCGCGCGCATCGCGCTGAACGAGGCCAATGGCAACCCGGTGCTGCACGGCGTCGACACAGAGGGCTACAACCGCTACGCCGCCGAGCACGACCTCGTCGTGCTGGCGGTCGGCATGGAGCCGGAGGTCACCGGGGTGAAACTGCCCGAGGACATCGTCCTCGACTCGTCCAACTTCATCGAAGGCTCGAAGAGCGGCGGCATGTTCGGCGCCGGAGCCGCGGCGAGCCCGCTCGATGTCAACCGCTCGGTGCAGAGCGCCACCGCGGCCAGCCTGAAGGCGATTCAAGTGATCCACAAGACTGCTTCGACGGAGGCGGCATGAGCCAGCTTTTCACCCTCTCCCCCAGCCCCTCTCCCGTCGAGGGAGAGGGGAGCGTTGTGGCGCTGCGCGCTGATTTCGAATGGGAGGCAGCATGAACGCCCCCGCCACCCCCAAATACGCCGCCTACCTTTGCTCCGGCTGCGGCCTCGGCGACAAGCTCGATGTCGGCGCGCTGGAGAAAATCGCCCAGAAGGAGGGCAAGATGGCGGTGGTGAAGAGCCACCCCTTCCTCTGCAATGCCGAAGGCGTGCAGATGATCAAGGACGACATCGCCAACGACGGCGTGACGCATCTTTGCATCGCCGCCTGCTCGCGCCGCGCCAAGGCCGAGGCCTTCAGCTTCCCCGAAGCCGCCGTCTCCCGCGCCAACCTGCGCGAAGGCGTCGTCTGGGTCGCCGCCGAGGGCGCCGAGCACGACGAGGTGCGCCAGGAAATGGCCGAGGACTACGTGCGCATGGGCTGCGCCGAGGTCAGGAAGATGAAAGTCCCGGGCGGCAACGTCAAGGAAGCCTCGAGCAAGAAGATCCTCGTCGTCGGCGGCGGCATGTCCGGCATGACGGCGGCGCTGGCCGCGGCCGAGGCCGGCTATGAGGTCGCGCTGGTCGAGAAATCCGGCGCCCTGGGCGGCTTTGCCAAGAACCTGTGGAAGCGCGTGCCCTACGCCGCGCCCTACGCCGACGCCCAGCCGGTCGGCGCGGCGGAACTGGCGGCGAAAGTCTCCGCCAACGCGAAAATCAAGGTGCATCTCAATTCCACCGTGACCGAGACGGCCGGCGCGCCCGGCCGCTTCGCCGTAAAGATCGCGCAGGAATCGGGATCTGTTGCCGAGGAGCTCTGCGGCGCGATCGTCCAGGCCACCGGCTTCACGACCTACGACCTCGCCAAGCTGCCGGAGCTCGGCGGCGGCCAGGCCAATGTGGTCGACCAGGCCGGACTGGAAGCACTCGCCAAGCAGGCCAACGGCGGCGCCATCAAGCGCGCCGACGGCAAGGAAGTGAAGTCGGTGGTGTTCGTGCAATGCGCCGGCCAGCGCGACACGACGGGCCAGCACCTGCCCTACTGCTCGGGCCACTGCTGCGCCACCAGCATCAAGCAGGCGACCTACTTCAAGGACCGCGACCCCGAGATCGACACCGTGGTGATGTACCAGGACCTGCGCGTGCCGGGCATGGGCGAGGACTTCTACCGCAACGCCCAGGACAAGGGCGTCGTCTTCGCCAAGGGCAAAGCGTCCAAGGTCAGCGGCGGGGATGCCTGCAAGGTCGACTTCAAGGACCTGATTCTCAATGAAGACGCCAGCATCGATGCCGACCTCGTCGTGCTCGCCACCGGCCAGGTGCCGAACGCCGGGGTGAACCTCGACGAGTGGACCGCCACCGTCACCGCCGCCGAGAGCGGCGACGAGGCGGCCAAAATCAAGAAGGGCGAACTGCAGAAGATCTCCGTGCTCAACCTGGACTACCGCCAGGGCCCGGACATGCCGCAGTTCAAGTACGGCTTCGCCGACTCGCACTTCATCTGCTTCCCGTATGAAACGCGCCGCACCGGCATCTATGCCGCGGGTCCGACGCGCCGGCCGATGGACCTGCTGCAGGCCACCGAGGATGCCACCGGCGCCGCGCTGAAGGCGATCCAGGCGGTGGAGAACGCCGCCCGCGGCCGCGCCGCCCATCCGCGCGCCTGGGACCTCTCCTTCCCTTCGGCGCGCCTCGAAGGCTGCACCCAGTGCAAGCGCTGCACGGTGGAATGCCCCTTCGGCGCCATCGACGAGGACGAGAAGCGCTTCCCGAAGTTCAACGAGGAGCGCTGCCGCCGCTGCGGCACCTGCATGGGCGCCTGTCCGGTGCGCGTCATCTCCTTCGAGAACTATTCCTGCGACACCGTCGGCATGCAGATCAAGGCGGTCAACATCCCCGACGAGTTCGAGGAGAAGCCGCGCATCCTGATCCTCGCCTGCGAGAACGACGCCTACCCGGCGCTCGACATGGCCGGCATCCAGCGCCTGACCTATTCGGCCTACGTGCGGGCGATACCGGTGCGCTGCCTCGGCTCGGTGAACACCATCTGGATCACCGACGCGCTCAACTCCGGCTACGACGGGGTGATGATGATGGGGTGCAAGAAGGGCGACGACTACCAGTGCCACTTCGTCAAGGGCTCGGAGATGGCCTTCTACCGGATGAGCAAGATCGACGACACGCTGAAGCAGCTCGGCCTCGAGACCGAGCGCGTGCAAACGATGGAGGTGGCGATCACCGACAACGCCCGCGTGGTGAAGCTGATCAACGAGTACGTCGATCAGATCAAGGCAATCGGACTGTCGCCCATGAAGGGCTTCGGCTGAAAAGGAGCTGATGACGATGACCACCGCGAACCAAACCGCCATCGCGAAGTACAAAAACAGCTTCCTCAAGGAAGTCGAGGCCAACGTCGAGGAAGGCCACTGGGTGCGCATGTGCATGCAGTGCGGCGTCTGCGCCGGATCCTGCCCGCTCGGCAACGCCTGGGCCCACCCGCCGCAGGAAATCTTCATGATGATCCGCGCCGGCAAGCGCGAGGAAGTGCTCGGCTCCGACGCGATGTGGATGTGCACCTCCTGCTACAACTGCATCGTCCGCTGCCCGCGCAAGCTGCCGATCACCCACATCATGCACGGCCTGGCCAACTACGCCCACCGCCTCGGCCTCGCCCCGAAAGGCCAGCCGACGCAGGCCACCGCCACGCTGTTCTGGAACAACCTGATCAAAAAAGGGCGCGTGAACGAACTGACGTTCTCGCTGGCCCTCTACTTCAAGGACGGCTTCGTGCAGGGCATCAAGAACGCCCTCAACATGCAGGCGGTCGGCCTTGGACTGATGAAAGCCAAGCGCCTCAACCCGATGGAAATCCTCGGCGGCCACGGCGTCAAGGACCAGTCCGGCCTGCAGGCCATGATCGCCAAGGCGCGCGAGATCGAAGACCGCAAAAAGGGCTTTGCGAAATGAGAGCAACGAGATGCAACCCCGTCATTCCCGCGGAAGCGGGAATCCAGAGTGCCGCGTCAGAGTCCATGGATTCCCGCTTCCGCGGGAATGACGAGCGCGCCTAACGGAGATACGCAACATGGCAAAGAAAGAATACGCGTTCTATCCCGGCTGCTCTTCGCAAAAGGGCGCTTCCGCCTCGAACTACCTGACGTCGGTCAACGCCATGTGCGACAAGCTCGACGTCACCCTCACCGAGATTCCCGACTGGAACTGCTGCGGCGCCTCGATCGGCTACGCCGAGGGCGGCGAACTGCCGCGCCTGGCGCTCTCGGCGCGCAACTTCGCCCTGGCCGAGACGCACATGCCGGGCAAGCAGATGGTCGCCACCTGCGCCGCCTGCTGGCTGGCCCAGCGCGAAGTCAAGGAGCGCATCGACCACAGCGAGGTCCTGCTCAAGGAAACCAACGAGGCGCTGGCCGCTGCCGGCCTGCAATACCAGGGCACCACGCCGATCCGCCACATGGTCGAGGTGCTGGTCGAGGATCTCGGCTACGACGCGCTGAAGCAGCCGGTGGTGAAGCCGCTCGAAGGCATCAAGTTTGCCGGCTACGTCGGCTGCCAGACCAACCGCCCCTTCGGCATCGCCGGCGAATCCTTCGAGAACCCGGTGTACCTCGACAAGCTGGTGGAGACCGTGGGCGGCGAGGCCGTGCCCTACGACCAGAAAGTCACCTGCTGCGGCGGCGCGCTGGCCTTCTCCGAGCCGGAGAAATCGCAAAAGCAGATCCGCGACATCGTCGAGTCGGCCTACGACCACGGCGCCGAAATGATCGTCACGCCCTGCCCGCTGTGCCAGGCCAACGTCGAGATCTACCAGAGCGAGATCAACAAGAAGCAGGGCACCAAGTTCAGCATGCCCGTCCTCTACTACTCCCAACTGATGACCGTCGCCTACGGCGGCAGCGCCAAGGAGGCCGGCCTGGACGGCCAGCTCATCAAGGCGACGAGGCTGGAAGAGATCGCGAAGAAGTAATCGCGGGAAAAGTCAGTCTGCGCAATACGGCGAGTGGGGCTTATCTTCTCCCCGGCACCTTACCCGCCGAACAGCACGAAGGGCGCCCAGAAGAAGGGGTGGCTGCGATCAGGCTGCGGAGCCGCCGGTTTGGCCTCGACGGGCGGCTTTTTCGCGCCGGACTTGGATTTGGCGACCGTAACCGGTGCCGGAGCAGGCGCCGGCGCCGGCGGCATCAGCATCTCCAGCTTGGCCTTGCGCAATGCCTCCGCCGCGCCCTGCCCAGACTGCAAATTCCGGTAGAAGCTCACCATCAGCGCTTCCGTCGCCTTCGACTCGACCGGCCAGAGCGAGACCAGCACGGAGCGGCTGCCGGCCACCAGGAAGGCGCGGCCCATGCCCATCACGCCCTCTCCGGCGTAGATCTCCCCCGAGCCGGTGTTGCAGGCCGAGAGCACGGTCAGGTCGGACTGCAGCTTGAGTTTCTCCGCCTCGCTGGCGGTAAGGAACCCGTCCTCTCCCTTCTCCTCCGCCAGGACCAGGGCCGGCTCGCCGATGCCCGGCACGTCGCCGCCGAGAATGCCGTGGGTGGCCAGGTGCACGAAGCGGAAGCGCGACAGGTCGGCGCGCTTCACCTCGGACTCGCTGGCCTTGTCGCCCAGCAGCGTGACGGCCTGCTCGCTGCCGAGCAGTTTTGCGATGCTGGCCACCTCGCTGCGCGTCTCGGGCAGCGGCGCGAAGTTGCCAGCCACGTTGCTTCGCGTCACCGCCTTCAGCTCGTCGGCGGAGAGGCCCGCCACCTGGATGTTCCTGGGGTAGGCCGGATCGGCCACGGCAAACAGGCCGCTTCCGGCCCGGGCCTGGCGCTGTCGCGCCGCGAACTCGATGAAGCGCAGGGACGGCGCGTTGCGCACCGTGGCCTCGAGGATCAAGGGTCGGTATCCGCCCTCGGAGCGCGACAGCAGCTCGAAGGGCACGGCATTCATCGCACCGTCGGGCAGGATCACCAGCCGCGACTTGCCGGCGATGTCGGCGGCCACCGGGGCGAGCAGGGTCCGCGAGAGGCGGCCCAGGCCCTCCTGCAGGCTGGCCTCGATGCTGTCGGGCTGGGCCAGCCGCCGGGCAAGCGCCACGGCCTGCAGGCCGAAGGCACGCTCGTCGTAAGGAATCACCCGTGCGAAGCCCCGCTCGCGCGTCAGCCCGACCAGCGCCACCTCGTTCTCGGTGAGGATATACGCCAGCACCGCCTCGTCGGCCTGCAGCGAGCGCCGCAGCGATTCGATGTTGCGCGCGGCGAACTCGGGCGCGCCCGGATCGACCACCTCGCCCAGCTGGCGGGCGCGCACCAGCTCCATGGCGCGCAGGGCTTCGAGTGCGTCCTCCGGCCGGCCGCGCTTGATGAGCGAGCGGATCAGCCCCCAGTAGGGCCGTCGCGCTATGCTGCGGAAAAAGCTGGCGCGCTCGGCGACGCTGAAGCTCTGCCGGGTGCGCTCGGTCAAGGCGATCGATTCGGCGTAGGCCTCGATCGCCTTGTCGTAGTCGCCGGCGCCCTCGTGCGACCAGCCGAGCAAACGGTAAATAGACGGATCCTGCAGCGCGATGCCGTCCTGCTTGCGCTGGACGAGAAGGGCTTGCAGCGTCTTGGCCGCCTCGGCCCATCTGCCCGCGTAAGCCAGCAGCGTGCCCTCCGCGCCCAGGAAGTCGCCCTCGGCCCGCCGCTGGAGCTCTGACGAAAATTCGCCGCGCTCCGACGCCCAGATCTGCCTCGCCCGTTCCATCAGCTCCGCCGCACGCTCGGGCTCCCGGGCAATGGCGAAATGCTCGGCCGCCCGCTTGTAGCTAAGCGACTTGGGTGTCAGGTAACGATCCGAGATGGGCCGGACAATCGCCCACAGACGCTCCAGTTCCTCGCGGTTTCCCGGCCTGGCCGCCTCGTCCATGGCCTTGACCAGCATTTCCTTGTACTGCAGCCACTCGTTGCTTCCGTCGGCGGGCTGCACCCCGAGCTTGAAGTAGTCCCTTGCGATCGCCTGGGACCTGGCGCGGTAATGGTCGCGCAGCAGAATCTCGCCCATGTCGGCATTGGCGCTGGCCAATCCGTCATAGCCGGCGATGATCTGGTAGATGTTGTTGACCTTCTTCCAGTACTCGAGGTCCTGCTTCAGGAGCCTCACCGCCAGTCCGTTGCGCTTGGACTTCGAGTAATACAGCGCCATCAGGCGGTTGACCTGGGCCTGCAGCAACTCGTCGCCGCCGGCGTATTTCAGCCCCTCGGCATGCAGCCGCATGGCCTCTTGGTCGAAAGCCTCGTCCCAGCCGTGGTAGCTGGCGACATCCCCCATCGCGCTCAGCGTGACGATCCGGACTTGCGCCAGGTAGGTGTCCGTCTGCAAGACCGGATCGGCCAGTTCCTCGCGCATCACCTTCAGGGCGGCCTGCCAGTCCTGCTTGGACTTCAGGGTATTGTAGGTCTGGATGCGCAGCTCGGCCTGGGAGGCGGCGGCCAGGCAGAACAGCACGACGGCCGCCAGCAGGCGGCGAAGCGCGAAGGCGGACATGGAGTCCTCCCTTCCTGAAGGTGCATGGGAATCTCGATTATGCGCCGCCCGCAAGCGCGCGGGAAGGGTTCAGATCGATCGGCCGGCCGCCTCGAAGGCGGCCTCCAGCTCGGCGTAGCTGCGGGTGACTGGGTACTGCGGGAACTCGTCGATGACGTTCTGCGGCGGGCGGAACAGGATGCCGGCGTGGGCCTCGGCCAGCATGGCGGTGTCGTTGTAGGAATCGCCGGCGGCGATGACCTTGAAGTTGAGCGCCTTGAAGGCCTTCACCGACTCGCGCTTCTGCTCCGGCATGCGCAGGATGTAGTCGCGGACGTAGCCGGCGTCATCCACCACCAGCTTGTGGCAGAACAGCGCCGGGTAGCCGAGCTGCCTCATCAGCGGCATGGCGAACTCGTAGAAGGTGTCGGAGAGGATCACCACCTGGAAACGCTCGCGCAGCCAGTCGAGGCACGCGCGCGCGCCGGGCAGCGGCCCCATCTCGGCGATGACTTTCTGGATGTCGGGCAGGCCGAGCTTGTGCTGTTCGAGGATCGCCAGGCGTCCCCGCATCAGCTTGTCGTAATCCGGCTCGTCACGGGTGGTGCGGGAGAGTTCGGGGATGCCGGTCCGCTTCGAGAATTCGATCCAGATTTCGGGCACCAGCACCCCCTCCAGATCCAGACAGGCCAGCTGCACTTCGCTTCTCCCGGGTTCATGCGTTGAAAGGTTCGGCATTTTAGCCGAATTCCTGCCTGTGAAACGGTGCGCGGCGGGGGTAATATCGGCTTGCGCACGCCAATCGAAATATGACGATGCCCTCCCCTCCCGCCCCCTTGCGTACCGGCCTGTGGCCGGTCGTTCTGTTCCTCCTGCTGGCGGCCGGCATCGCCGCGCTCTGGTTTTCGGCGATCGGCGCCTACCGGACGGCGGTGCTCGACGAACGCGGCCGCGAGCTGCGGGTCATCGCCGAGTCGCGCATCGATTTCATCCGCCTCTGGCTCGATGAGCGGCGCAACGACGCCGTGGTACAGGCCAACCGCCTGCTGATGGCCAATACCCTGCGGCCCCGTGGCGACGCCGGCGCCTATTCCCATAGCCAAGTGGTCGACCAGTTGGAAGCCGTCCGCCGGGCCTACAACTACAAGGCCGTCTCGCTAGTGGACCTGGACGGCAATTTGCGCATCGGCGCCGGCCGGCTGAGCGATTTCGGCCGCGACGCCACCGCGAAGGCGGGGCGGAGCGCCATCGCCAGCGGAAAGACCCTCGTCAGTCTGGCCTACCACCCCGAGCAAGGCGGACGCCACCATATCGACATCGATATCGCCGCGCCGGTGGCCGACGTCCGCCTGCCCGGTGCGCCCACCCTCGGGGCGCTGGTTTTCCACTTCGACTCGCGCAGCCACCTCGATCCCCTGGTGGGACGCTGGCCGACCGCCAGCGCGAGCGGCGAGGCCTTCCTCTTCGAGCTGGTCGGCGACCGGATCGTCGTCCTCAGCTCGCTGCGGCAGGCCGAGCGGGAAGCCTTGCAGAGGCGGGCCGACGAGGCGGCGCTGCCGGCGGCCCTGGCCGCGCGCGGCAGCCAGGGCCTGCTCGAGGGCATCGACTACCGCGGGGTGCCGGTGCTGGCCGCCGTCGGCCGGGTACCGGAGATGCCCTGGTACGTGGTGGCCAAGCTCGACCGCGCGGAAGTGCTGGCGCCGGTGCGGCGCGAGGCGCTGTGGTCCGGCACGCTCTCCGCGCTGCTGATGCTGGCGCTCGGTCTGGCCCTCTACTCCTGGCAGCGCCGCGGCCGCAGCGAGCTGGCCCTGGCGCGCCGCGCCGCGGCGGAAGAGGCGCTGGCCGCCAGCGAGGCGCGCTTCCGCAAGCTGACCGAGTACTCCTGGGACTATCAGCTGCTCTACGACCGCAACATGAAAATCGTCCATGCCAGCCCTTCGGTGACACGCGATCTCGGTTACGACCTCGTCGGGCGGCATATCGGGGACGGCAGGGCAACGGTGCACCCGGAGGACGTCGGCAAAGTCGAGGCGGCGCGGCAATCGGCCCTGGCGCAGCCGCGATTGCCGCAGCGGGTCGATCACCGCCTTGGGCGAGGCGACGGAATCTGGATCGATGTCGAGGCCTACTTCGTCAACTACTTCGACGATCCCGACATCCGCGCGCTGTCCTACGTGGCGCGCGACGTCAGCGGGCGCCTGCGGGCGGAGGCGGCGCTGCGCGACAGCGAGGAGCGCTACCGCTTCCTCTTCGAGCTCTCGCCAGACGCCGTCTTCGTGCATCGCGACAACGTCCTGCTGATCGCCAACGACGCGGCGGCGCGGCTGTTCCGCGCCGGCTCCGCCGCGGCGCTGGCCGGGCTCGACTGGCACGAACTGGTGGCCCCCGAGGGCTGGCCCGCCACCGAGCGGCGCATCGCCGCGCTGATGGGCGGCGAGCGCCCCTTCCTGGACCCGGCCGAGCAGCGCTACCGCGCCCGCGACGGCGCGATCATCCCGGTGGAAGCCACCGCGGCGCGCATCGTCATCGGCGGCCGGCCGGCGGTAATGTCGGTGGTGCGCGACATCGCCGAGCGCAAGCAGGCCGAGGCCGAGCGCCAGGCCGCCGAACGCCGCCTGCGCGACACCCTGGTGCGCGAGGTGCACCACCGCATCAAGAACCACCTGCAGGGCCTCTCCGGCCTGCTGCGCCAGCACGTCGGCGGCCAGCCGGCGCTGAAGCAGGTGCTGGAGCAGTTCACCACCCAGGTCAACGCCATCTCGGTGGTGCACGGCCTGCAGGGCCGCACGCCGGGCGGCCGGACCAGCCTGCGCGGCCTGGTCATGGAGATTGCCGCCTTCCTCGGCGGCCTGCTCGGCACGCCGCTGCGTCTGGCGGAAAGCGGCGACCAGTGCTTCATGGCGCGGCCGTGCGACCACGGGGGCGAGTGCCGCCTGACGATCGCCGAGGAAGAGTCGGTGCCGGTGGCGCTGATCGTCAACGAGCTGCTCACCAACGCCGTGCGCCACCGCCACGGCCCGGCGCCGCTCTCGCTGGACATCCGCTGCGACGAGCGCGCCGCCCTGATCGCGATCCGCAATCCCGGCCGGCTCGGCCCCGATTTCGATTTCGCCCGGGGTCAGGGGCTCGGCACCGGGCTCGGTCTGGTGCGTTCGCTGCTGCCGCAAAAGGGCATGACCCTGCGGCTGGCCAATGCCGACGACGGCCATGTGGAAACGCGGATCGAGCTGACGGCGCCGCTGCTGCAGGACGCCTTGGCGGTCGAGCCTCAGCTGGCCAGCCGGCGATAAATGTCGGCGATCTTCAGCGGCAGCTTCCGCGCATCGTCGAGCACGGTGTAGCGCGCCGGGCCATAGAGGCGCGGCAGGTAGTCGGCGCCGTGGCGGTCGATGGTGACGCAGTAGCTCCTCACCCCGCGTTCATGCGCCTCCTGCAGGGCGCGGCGGGTGTCCTCGATGCCGTAGTGGCCGCGATACTCGTCGCCGAAATCGTCGGGCCGGCCGTCCGACAGGGTGACCAGCAGCTTGTGCCGCGCCGGCTGCGCCTCAAGAAGGCGGGTGAGGTGGCGGACGGCCACGCCCATCCGCGTGTAGTCCTTCGCCTCGATGGCGGCGATGCGCCCGCGCACCGTGGCGTCGTAGCGCTCGTCGAAGCGCTTCACCGGATAGATGTCGCAGCGGGTGCGCGTCCAGCCGGAAAAGCCGTAGATGGCGTAGGCGTCGCCGAGCCGCTCCAGGGCCTCGCACAGCATCACCAGCGATTCGCGCTCGGCGTCGTTCACCCAGCCCTGGGTCGAGCCGCTCATGTCGACCATGAACATCGCCGCCAGCGAGCGCTCGCGGCGGACGCGGCGGACGTACAGCCGGCCGGAGGCTTCGGCTCCGGCGCGACGGTCGGCGGCGGCATCGACCAGCGCGTCGAGGTCGATCTCCTCGCCCTCGGGCTGGCGGCCGAGCAGGCGGTCCTCGCCGCGCAGCAACTCGAAGCGGCGGCGGATGTCGCGGATTGCCGCCGTGTTGCGCAGACCGACTTTTGCCACGTAGCCGGGATCGCCCGGCGGCAGCTCAACCTCGAACAGGTGGCACCAGCCGCGGCGGTATGCGCGGCGGCGGTAGTCCCACTCGTCGTAGCGGGCGTGCGGCTGGCGGTGGCCGGTCAGCGCATCCTCGCCGCCGCCCTGGCGCGGCGTCGGCTGCCAGGCGCCCGGCCCGGCCGGCACCAGGCATTCCGGCGGCACCTCGCCCAGATCCTGCAGCAGCGACTGGGCCGCCGCCTGCGCCTCGGGCGGCAGCGCCACGATCTCGCCGTCGAGGCTGAGCGCCACCCTGCCGCCTTCGACATTCAGCGCCGGCGCATCCTCGCCGGCGCCCTGCCGGCCGCCGAAGCCCTTCAACGTCGACAGGGCGCGGCGTACGGTTTCGCTTTCGCGGGCGATGCGCGCCGCGCGCACCCGCAGCGCCGCCTCGAGATCGATGGCGCCGGCGTGCGGCAGTTGCGGCGGCTCGTCCTCCCCCGCCATGATCTCTTCAAGAAAAGTCAGTGTCCGCGAGACGGCGGCATCGGGATGCGCCAGGCGCGCCACGGCCGGCAGCAGGCGCGCCGGCCAGGGGCCGCGCAGGCGCGCGATCTCGGCGGCCAGGCCGGGCAGCTCGGCGCCCAGCACCGCTTCCAGGCGGATGGCTTCCAGCACGGCGAACCAGCGCTGGGCGCGGGCCCGCTCCGGCCAGCGCGCGAAGGCCGCCGCGACATCGCTCCCGGCCGAGCCGAACGTGCCATGGCGTGTCTGCGCCCAGAGGAGGGCGGCCATGGCCCGGTACAGCCGGCGGTTGTCCCTGGCCGTGGGCAGGGCCGCCAGTTGCGCCGGCAGGAACACGGTTTCGGTGTCGGTATGGGCGGTTGCCGCGGCGGCCAGCGCCAGCGGCCGGCCGCTGAGGCCCTGCAGGAAGCGGCCGAGTCGCGCCTCGAGGTCGCCGAGCCGGGCCGCCGACTGGGCGCGCGCCGCGCAGAAAGCGTCGAGGTCGCGCAGCAGGCGCATCGCCGCCTGGCCGCCCTCCCGATCGTAGGCCTCCAGCCCGGCCAGCACCCAGGCCTCGAAGCCGGCGGCATCGAGCCGTGCGAGCGCCCGCGGCCCCAGCGCGGCGACGAGATAGCCGATCTCGGCATACGATTGGGCGGCGACGCCGACCCAATGCAGGACGCGCTCCTGCTGCTCGCGGGCGAGCTTTTCCAGCCCTTCGGAAATGCCTTTCGCCGAGCGGTGCGAGGTCGAGGCGAAGAGCAGCTCGTCGAGCCGCTCTTCGAGCTCGTTTGCGAAAAGTTTTCGTGTGCTGGCGCTCACTGGAATTTCCGAGCGCAGCGAGCAGCCGTCACCCCCTTCTGCCAGAAGGGGGGCGGGGGCAAGTCTTCAGAACACGGCGTGGACGAGATCATCCAGCGTCCCGGTCATCTCCGGATCGTCGCTGAGCGCCCGGGCGATCGCCGCGGTGCAGGCCGTCGCCGGCTCGACGCCGTCGGCGATCAACTGCGCGGCGTGCACCAGCAGGCGCGTGCTGGCGCCCTCGTCGAGCCCGGCGCCCTTGAGGTTCCTGGTCAGTTCGCCGAGCTTGACCAGGCGGCGCGCCGTCTCCGCATCGACGCTGCCTTCCTGGGCAACGATGCCGGCCTCGATGGTGGCCTCGGGGTAGTCGAATTCCAGCGCCACGAAGCGCTGGCGGGTGGACGGCTTGATCTCCTTCAGCACGCTCTGGTAGCCCGGGTTGTAGGAGATCACCAGCATGAAGTCGTCGGGGGCGGCCACCAGCTCCCCGCGCTTGTCGATGGCCAGCAGGCGGCGGTTGTCGGCCAGCGGATGGATCACCACCGTGGTGTCCTTGCGCGCCTCGACGATCTCGTCGAGATAGCAGATCGCCCCGGCGCGCACCGCGGCGGCGAGCGGGCCGTCCACCCACACCGTCTCGTTGCCGACGATGAGGTAGCGGCCGACGAGGTCGGCGGTGGTGAGGTCGTCGTGGCAGGCCACGGTGACCAGCGGGCGCTGCAGGCGCCAGGCCATGTATTCGACGAAGCGCGTCTTGCCGCAGCCGGTCGGCCCCTTCAGCAGCACCGGCAGGCGGCGGCGCTGGGCCGACTCGAAGAGGGCCACCTCGTCGCCGACGGGCTGGTAGTAGGGCTCCCGCTCGATGCGTGCCAGTTCGGGCGCCAGGCTGGTCGGAAATTTCATTTAAGCCTCATGCATCAAGAGGATACCGGAAATACGGGATGGACGCGGGGCGCAAACCGGTGCAACATTCAGGCCATTGCGGAAACAAGCGTTGACTGGCTCATGACGCCCAACCACAACAATCCGCCGCCGGCCACCGGACAGTGCGCCACCCCGGACAGCTGCGCCACGCGCCTGGAACTCGCCAGGCAGATCGCGGAGCTGGAAAGCCGGGTGACCACCGACGCCCTCACCGGCCTGTGGAACCGCGCCCATTTCGACCATATCATCGAGAAGGAGCTCGACCGCAGCCTGCGCCACAGGCAGCCGCTGTCGCTGATCCTGCTCGACATCGACAACTTCAAGCGCATCAACGACGCGTTCGGCCACCAGGTCGGCGACCGGGTGCTGCGCGAACTGGCCATCGTCGCCAACTCGGCGATCCGTTCCTCCGATGCCCTGTTCCGCTGGGGCGGCGAGGAGTTCGCCGTGCTGGCCATGTCCTCGGGCTACCGCGGCGCCGGCCGCCTGGCCGAATCCCTGCGCGGCCAGCTGGCCAGCCACCTGTTCCCCTCGGTCGGATCGCTCACTGTCAGCCTGGGCGTGGCGGAGCATGCCGATGCCGAAAGCGCCGAAGACTGGTTCCGCCGCGCCGATGCCATGCTGTATGCCGCCAAGCACGACGGGCGCAACGCGGTGCGCATCGACCCCCAGGGGAACTCGGACCAGTGGCGCGAACCGGGCATCCGGCCGAACCTGCATCTGGTCTGGCAGGAGGCCCACGAGTGCGGCGAGCCGAGCATCGACCGGGAGCACCAGGAGCTGTTCGAGCTGGCCAACGACCTGATCGACGAATTCTTCGCGCACGACGAAGACAGCGGCCAGATCCTCCCCGCCTTCGACCGGCTGCTTGGACATATCGCCCGCCACTTCGCCAGCGAAGAGGAGATCCTGGCGCGGCACGGCTACGCCGAGTTGGAGGCCCACCGTCGCGCCCATGCCGGGCTGCTGGCGCGGGCGGAGGAGCTGCGCAACGCCGTGAAGGCCGGTGGCGCCGGCCTGGGCGGCCTAGTGGAGTTCCTCGCCGGCGACGTGGTGGCGCGGCACCTGTTCAAGGCCGACCGCGACTTCTTCCCGCTCTTCAATACGCAATAATCAGTCGTCGAAGCCTTCGTCGCGCGGATCTTCCTCGCGCGCCAGCTTCTCCGCCGCCTCGCGCTCCGCGGCAAACGCCTTCTCGCGCGCCTGTGCGCGCCGCTTTTCCGCGGCCTCCTTGTGCAGGGGTATGGTTTCCTCGCCGAACAGCACCTGGCGCAGGAACCGGTAGCCGAACTGCAGCAGCGCCTGCTCGGCCTGCAGCGTATCGCCCATCATGGCCTGACGCTCGACCGGCGGCACGTCGTAGAGCTCGTTGAACGGACCGGAATCGACGAAGGCGCGGAAGGTGTCGAGGTCGTAGCAGGTCATGAAGAACAGCTGGCGGCTCTTCACCGAGGGCTTGCCGACCGTCGGCCCCGAGGACATCTTCTTCAGCACCAGCTGGCGCCAGCCGCGCCCCTGCTCGTCGTATTCCGTCAGTCCCTGCTCGGCGCGGTAGTCGTCGATGGAGAGGCTCCTCGGCTCGTTGTGGCCGAGGCAGTGCTCTTCCTTGACCAGGGCGTAGGAATGCGTGTCGGTGTACTCGTCCTGCTTGCGCATGGAGAGCAGCGCCACCGGGTAGTAGCGGCAGGCGGTGGGGCGGTCCTCATAGACGCTGCAGCCTTCCGGGGTCATGAACTGGCAGGCGCTGCCGCCGCTGACCGGCTTCAGCTTGATGCCGGCGATGCCGTCCTTCTCCAGTTCGTAGGGCACGGCGTACTGCTGCAGGAACTGCGCCGAAGCGAGCCCCAGGCGGCGCTTCAAACGCAGGATGTCGTAGGGCGTCAGCGAGATGTCGATGTTGCTGCAGCAGGCGTTCCAGCAGGCGATGCCCTGGCGGCACCGGAACTGGATGTTCTTGCTCCCGTCGACCATTTCCGGCACCACCGGGCTCTCCGGAAAAGGCAGGTCCTTCGCCATGTAAGTGTCCATTTGCATACCTCAAAAAACAAACCGGGCGCCCCGACAGGGACGCCCGGTCAATGTTACCGCAGGCGTACCGCTCAGTGCGCGGCGGCCTTGAACAGCTTCGACTTGTCCACCAGATCGACGTGCTTGCGCTTGAAGCAGGTCCACTTCTTCGACTGCTTGTCGTAGACCGAATTCACGAAGCAGTGCCAGTTCTGCTCATCGACGAAGTTCTTGTCGGTGCGGTAGTAGAAGCCGGGGTAGCGGCTCTCCTCGCGGAACTGGATGTGCTTCATGTGCGCTTCGGCGGTGAGGATGCGGTGGTAGTTTTCCCAGGCGCGCAGCAGCTCGTGCAGATCCTTGGCGCGCATCTTCTGGGCGTCTTCCTTGAGCATCTCCAGCTTGCCCTCGGCCACGGCCAGCATCTTGTCGTTGGTGTTGTAGTAGGTGGCAACGCCGGCGACGTACTCGTCCATGATCTTCTGCAGGCGGAACTGCAGCATCTTCGGCGTGATGTAGTGCGGGTTCACGTCGATGGCGGTGCTGTAGTCCTTGTGCTCGAGGAAGTTGCGCACCGGCTTGTAGATCTCCTCGGCGAGGACGGCCGGATCGGTGTCCAGCTCGACCTTCCAGTCCTTGTTGTCGAGGGCGTACTTGACCATCGCCTTGGAAGCGAGGCGGCCTTCGGTGTGCGAGCCGGAGGAGAACTTGTGGCCGGAGGCGCCGACGCCGTCGCCGGCGGTGAACAGGCCCTTGACGGTGGTCATCGAGCGGTAGCCCCAGTTCCAGCCCTTCGGCAGGTGCGCGGGCACGCCCGGCAGTTCCTCGCTGGTCGGCGCGCCGAGGTCGGTCGGGCCGGAGACCCAGATGCCGCAGCAGCCGGAGTGGGAGCCGAGCAGGTAGGGCTCGGTCGGCATCAGTTCGGACATGGTCTTCTCGGGCTCGATGTTCTCGCCGACCCAGATGCCGCACTGGCCGATGCACATGTCGAGGAAGTCTTCCCAGGCTTCCGCTTCCAGGTGCTTGACTTCCTTCGGCGTCAGGGTCTCGCGCAGCTTGGCCAGTGCGGTGACGGTGTCCATGTAAATCGGGCCGCGGCCTTCCTTCATCTCTTTCAGCATGAGGTGGTTGCGCAGGCAGGAGGCGGGAACGGCGGCCTGCCCGTAGGGCGGGTAGTCGTTCAGCATCTCCTTGTTCTTGACCATGTAGTCTTCGCCATAGGCGTTGGTGGCCTTGGCCTTGAAGAGCAGGAACCAGGCGCCGACCGGGCCGTAGCCGTCCTTGAAGCGGGCCGGCACGAAGCGGTTTTCCATCATCGTCAGCTCGGCGCCGGCTTCGGCGGCCATGGCGTAGGTCGAACCGGCGTTCCACACCGGATACCAGGCGCGGCCCGTGCCCTCGCCCACCGAACGCGGACGGAACAGGTTCACGCAGCCGCCAGCGGCCAGCAGGACGGCCTTGGCCTTGTACACGTAGATCTTGTTCTCGCGCACCGAGAAGCCGACCGCGCCGGCGACGCGCGACGGGTCGTTCTTGTCGTTCACCAGCTTGACGATGAAGACGCGCTCCTGGATGCGGTCGAGACCGAGGGCCTTCTTGGCCGCCTCGGCGACGATCCACTTGTAGGATTCGCCGTTGATCATGATCTGCCACTTGCCCGAACGCACCGGCTTGCCGCCGTCCTTGAGGGCCGGCAGGCCCTCGCGCTGCGACTCGGCGCCGTCATGGCGCACGCCGTCGGCGTCGGTCTTCCAGATCGGCAGGCCCCACTCCTCGAAGAGGTGCACGGAATCGTCGACGTTGCGGCCGAGGTCGTAGGCCAGGTCGTCGCGGGTGATGCCCATCAGGTCGTTGGAGACCATGCGGGCATAGTCGGCCGGATCCTGCTCGGGGCCGATGTAGGTGTTGATGGCCGAGAGGCCCTGGGCCACGGCGCCGGAGCGGTCCATGGCGGCCTTGTCGACCAGCTTGATCTTCAGTTCCTTGCCGGTCTCGGCCTTGACGGCCTCGGCCCAGCGCATGATCTCGTAGCCGGCGCCGCAGCAGGCCATGCCGCCGCCGATGAGGAGGATGTCCACTTCTTCCTGGACGATCTCGGGTTTGTCGAATGTTCCAGACATTGCAGTCACCTTGAGTGTGTGGTTGTTCGGTCGCTTACTTCAGGCGGATCAGTTCGTCGGCCTTGCCGCCGCGGTAGCCGCCCATGACGTCCTTGGTGAAGACGCCCGGCTTGTCGAGGTCGGCCATCTTGGGCATCGGCTTGCCGCCGTACGGGTCGATCGAGCCCTCGGCGGTGGTGCGGATCGGGAACTTGAAGCGCTTGATGGTGCCGTTGCGGAACTTGATGGTCCACATGATGGAGTCGGAACCGCGCAGGGGCTGCACCGAGCCGCCCAGCGGCACGATGTCGGCGTAGTGGCGGGCCTCGATGGCGTTCTGCGGGCAGATCTTGACGCAGGAGTAGCACTCCCAGCACTGCTCCGGCTCCTGGTTGTAGGCCTTCATGGCGTGGCCGGTGTCGGAGCCGTCCTTGTCAAGCTTCATCAGGTTGTGCGGGCAGATGTACATGCACGCGGTCTTGTCCTGGCCCTTGCAGCCATCGCATTTCTCGGTACGAACAAAGGTTGGCATCTTCCTTCTCCTAAAAAACATCGCCGGCGCCCTTGCGCCGGCGCGAACCAAAATCAGCGCGCCGAGTGGCCGACGAGCTTGACTTCAACTTTTTCGGTGAGCCCGGCGTAGTAGGCGCGCAGGATCTCCAGCACTTCCGGCCGGGAGAATTCCGGCGGCACGTCGCCGCCTTCCGAGAGCATCTTGCGCAGCTTGGTGCCGGAGAGCAGCAGGCGGTCGGCATCGCCGTGCGGGCAGGTGCGCGCCGAGGCCATGCCGCCGCACTTGTAGCACCAGAAGGTCCAGTCGATCTTCAGCGGCTGGGTCTCCAGCGCGCCCTTGGGGATCTCGTCGAAGATGTGGTGGGCGTCGAAGGGGCCGTAGTAGCTGCCCACCCCGGCATGGTCGCGGCCGACGATCAGGTGCGAGCAGCCGTAGTTCTGGCGGAACAGGGCGTGCAGCAGCGCCTCGCGCGGGCCGGCGTAGCGCATGTCCAGCGGATAGCCGGCCTGCACCACGGTCTTCTTGACGAAATAGTGTTCGGCCAGCGTGGCGATCGCATTGGAACGCACGTCGGCGGGAATGTCGCCGGGCTTGAGGTTGCCGAGCAGCGAATGGATCAGCACGCCGTCGCAGGTCTCGATGGCCACCTTGGCCAGGTACTCGTGCGAGCGGTGCATCGGATTGCGCGTCTGGAAGGCGGCAACCTTGGACCAGCCGTAGGATTCGAACAGGGCGCGGGTCTGCGCCGGGGTCATGAACAGCTCGCCGTACTTCGAGGGGAACTCGGCCTGCGAGAGCACCTTGAGCGGGCCGGCGAGGTTCACGTCGCCCTGCTCCATCACCATCTTGACGCCGGGGTGCTCGAGGTCGGTGGTCTTGAAGACCATGGCGCACTCGTGCGCCTTGTCGATGGCGTACTTCTCGGTGACCTTCAGGGTGGCGAGGATCTCGCCGCTGTCCGGGTCGAGCAGCGCGACGTCGCCGCCGGTCTTCAGCGCATCGGCCGTCGCCTTGTCGGTGGACAGCGTGATGGGGATCGGCCAGAACAGGCCGCTGGCCGTCTTCATGCCGTCGCAGACGCCCTGCCAGTCGCTGTGGGTCATGAAGCCATCGAGCGGCGTGAAGCCGCCGATGCCCAGCATGATGATGTCGCCCTTCTCGCGCGAGCTGACCTTGATCTTCGGCAGCGTCTGGGCGCGCGCCAGTTCGGCCTTGAGCGCCTCGCCCTGCAGCAACAGGGGTTTCAGTGCGCCCCCGCCGTGCGGATTGACCAGTGCCATTGCGTCTCCTCCCTATAGCCTTTTTTGCAGTCGGTGCGAAGGCTAACACTTCCGGCAAGGCGCAATAATCGTTTTATTTTATTGAAAAATAGGGGGGGTCGATTTGGTGATCTGTATCAAGATAAGCCCGCCGAATGCGTCGGCTACAGGGGCAGTTTCTGGCGCATTTCCTCGGCATGGCGCAGGCGCAATTCGCGCAGCCGGGCGTCGACCTGGGAGTGCTCGAAGTAGTCGCCGTCGGCGGATTTCTGCGCCAGTTCCAGCTGCTGGATGGCCGCCACCAGCTGGCCCTGCAAGGCATACAGCTCGGCCTGGGCCCGGTGCTGCTGCAGATGCTTGCCCAGCGCCGAATAGCTCTTCGCCTGCAGGCCGTGCAGCGCGGCGTCGGAAGGGGTCAGCTGCAGTTCGGCGGTGGCGGTCTTGAGCGCCTCCTGCGGCTGGCGATCGGCGAGCAGGGCGTCGATCTGGCCGTACAGCAGGGCCTTGTTGCGCGGGTAGCGCAGGCGCGCCTCGCGATACAGCTTGAGGGCGGCGGCGAAATCGCCCTGGGCCTTCCTGGCGTCGGTGGCCAGGGTATCGACCATCGGCGAGGAAGTCTTCAGGCGCCGCAGCTCGGCCACCTCGCGCTCCGCCGCGGGGTACTGCCGGGCCCGCATGTGGGCCAGCCCCAGCCCGTAGCGGGCGGCCGCCTCGGAAAGGTACTTGCGGTCCTTCAGCTGGCTCTCGAACTCGGTGACGGCTTCCTGCGGCGTGCCGAGGCCGGCGCGCAGCTTGGCGCGCACCAGCTGGAAGTCGACCGTGTCCGCCACCTGGCGGTAGTTGGCCTGCAGGATGCGGTTCTCCATGTCGCCGATGCGCTCGACGGTGAGCGGGTGGGTGCGCAGGTAGCCGGGTGCGTTGTTCTCGTAGAGGCGGCCGAACTTCTGCATGCGCTCGAAGAAGCTGGCCATGCCGCGCACGTCGAAACCGGCCCGTTCCAGGGTCTGGATGCCGATGCGGTCGGCCTCGCGCTCGAAGTCGCGCGAGTAGTTGAGCATGGTCTGCACCCCGGCGGCGGTGCCCGCCACGATCGCCGCCTGGCTGACGTCGGGACTGGAGCGGGCCGCCAGCACCGCCACGGCCACCGCCAGCCATTGCGCCACCTGGGCCTGGTTCTGCTTGCCCATCAGGCGCGCCAGGTGCTTCTGGGTGACGTGGGCCATTTCGTGGGATAGCACGCCGGCCAGCTCGGACTCGGTCTGGGCGGCCAGGATCAGGCCGCTGTGCACCCCGATGTAGCCGCCCGGCAGGGCGAAGGCGTTGAGGGTGGCGTCGCGCAGGGCGAAGAACTCGAAGTTGCGGGCCGCCTCGGGGGTGGCCGCCGACAGCCGGGCGCCCAGCGCATTCAGATAGGCGGCGACTTCGACATCGTCGATGTAGGAGGGCTCGCGCAGGCGGATGTCGCGCATGATCGTCTCGCCGACGCGGCGCTCCATTTGCGGCGACAGGTCGGCGCTGGAGGCTTCGCCCAGGTCGGGCAGGCCTTCGGCGAGGACGGTGGGGGCCAGGCAGGCCAGCAACAGCAGCACGCGCAACTTCATTTCCATATGATACCTTGCAGGCGCCGGGAAGCCTTTTTCCGCCCCGGCAGGAATCGGCTAGAATAGGCCGAAAGTCGGATTGATCGGCCCCACCCGAAAAGGTTCTCAACCCTTGAGCACACATGCGATCCTGCTGGCCGAGGACTCCCCCGAGGATACCCGGCTGATCCTCAATGCCCTCAAGCCGGTGATTCAGGAGGAGTTGGTGGCGCTCTGCGTCGACGGCGTCGAGGCCCTCGACTACCTGCTGGCCCGCAACGCCCATGCCGGGCGCAGCGGCGACGACCTGCCCGGCATGGCGCTGATCGACCTCAACCTGCCCAAGGTGAACGGCCTGGAGGTGCTGCGCGAACTGCGCGAGCACCCCCGCACCCGGCTGCTGCCGGTGGTGATCCTGTCGGCCTCTTCGGAAGGCCGCGACGTGCGCGCCGCGGCGCTGCTGGGCGCCAACAGCTACGTGCGCAAGCCTCTGGACTATGGCCGCCTGCGGGAGACCGTCGAGCTGCTGGGCCGCTACTGGGTCGAGCTGAACATCCCGCCGCCGATCGCCTCTCCGGCCTGAACAACGCCGATCCATGACCAGCCCGCTGACCCATTTCGACGCCTCGGGCCAGGCGCACATGGTGGATGTCGCGGAAAAGGGCGAGACCCGCCGCATCGCGCGGGCCGCCGGCAGCGTCTTCATGCAGCCGGCCACCCTGGCCCTGATCGAATCCGGCGATGCCAGGAAGGGCGACGTGCTTGGGGTGGCCCGCATCGCCGCCATCCAGGCCGCCAAGCGCACCGCAGACCTGATCCCCCTCTGCCACCCGATCGCCCTGACCCGGGTCGGCGTGGAATTCGCCATCGACCGCCAGCGCGCCTGCATCACCTGCGAGGCCACCGCCGAGACCGTCGGCCGCACCGGCGTCGAGATGGAAGCCCTCACCGCGGTCAGCGTCGGCCTGCTCACCATCTACGACATGTGCAAGGCGGTCGACCGTGGAATACATTTCGAGAACGTCCGTCTACTCGAAAAAAGCGGCGGCAAGAGCGGTTCCTGGCAGGCGGCGTAAGACTGCGTATTAGCGACTCCTGATATTGGGGTCGCTTATTTTCCGATCAGAACCAATGAATTGTCCCGCCCGGCCGAACAGGCTAGAGTCCGCTGACGTCGCCAGGCCGCGGACGAACATACAGACCAAAGGAGTCAGACGGATGGATGCCTTACGCAGACCCCTACTCAAAGGCGCCGGCGCCACCGGCACGCTCGCGGCGGCCCTCGCGGCCGGCGTGCTCAAGCCCTCGCAGGTACTGGCCGCCGACATCAACCGCGCCGCCTTCGAGGTCAAGGACCTCGCCGGCGCCCTCAAGGGCATCGGCGCCGCCGGCGCCGCCGAGAGCAAGGACGTGGTGATCCGCGCCCCGGACATCGCCGAGAACGGCGCGGTCGTGCCGGTCGACGTGGCCAGCAACATTCCCAACACCATTTCCCTGGCCGTGCTGGTGGACAAGAATCCCTTCCCGCTCACCACCGCCTTCGATTTCGCCAACGGCGCCGTGCCCGAGATGGCCCTGCGCGTGAAGATGGGCCAGACCTCGCTGGTCGAGGCGGTGGCCAAGACGGCGGACGGCAAGTTCTACATCGCCAAGAAGGAAGTGAAAGTCACCGTCGGCGGCTGCGGCGGCTGATCGAACCCAGGATACGGAGAAAACAGACATGGCAGATCCAATGAAAATCCGCGCCCAGATGAAGGGCGACACGGCCGACATCCGCGTGCTGATGAGCCACGCGATGGAGACCGGCCAGCGCAAGGACAACGCCGGCAACACCGTGCCGGCGCATTACATCCAGTCGATCACGGTCGACGTCGGCGGCAAGCGGGTGCTGCAGGGCCAGACCGGCCCTGCCATCTCGCGCAACCCGGTGTTCGGCTTCAAGGTCAAGGGCGCCAAGGCCGGCGACAAGGTTGTCATCAACTGGGTGGACAACAAGGGCGAAAAGCGCACCGACGAAGCCACCGTCGGCTGAGGCCGGCCCAAACAACAACGGGGCGGCCATGACCGCCCCGCCCTTGCAGCCGCATCACCCGGATGGAGGAGGCACCATGAAACAGCAACTCGGGATGTTCATCGCCGCCACGGCGCTCTCGGCGGCGTTCGCCGCCTACGCCCAGCCGGCCCCGAAGAAGGCCGCGCCGAAGGCCGAGGCCAAAAGCGCCATCA